>SAAX01000056.1 GCA_009929215.1 Deltaproteobacteria bacterium
TACGGCATGATCGTGGGGCTTTTTCTCTACCGCGAAATGGACATCAAGACATTTTTCGCTTCGTGCGTTGAGTCGTGCGAAACTTCGGCCATCATTATTGTGCTTATGGCCATGGCAACGCTTTTTGGCAACATCATGACCATTGAAGACGTGCCCGGCACCATTGCCCGCGCCATTCTGGGCTTTACGAACAGCAAGATCGTCATTCTTCTGCTTATCAACGTTCTACTGCTTATCGTGGGCACGTTTATGGAAGCGCTTGCCGCCATTGTCATTCTTACGCCCATACTGCTGCCCGTTGTTACGGGTGTTGGCGTATCACCCCTGCATTTTGGCGTGATCATCGTGGTGAACCTGGCCATTGGTTTCATTACGCCGCCGGTGGGCGTCAACCTGTTTGTGGCCAGTGGCGTTGCCAAGGCCAAACTGGAAAAAATTGCGGGCATGGCCCTGCCCATGATTGCCCTTATGCTGATGGTACTGCTCATTTGCACCTATATCCCCGAAGTGCCTCTTTGCCTTGTAGGCGGCAAATAGCGCAGGTCGGGTTGTTAAATCTGTAGCCAGTTCAGGAGAACTGCACAATGAATACCATTGATTTTCGTTTTCGTCCCAATACGCCGGAGATCATCAACGGCATCAAGAACAGCTCCATGTTCAAGGCGGCCTGCAAGGCCATAGGCTTCGATGCCCGTAAGCCCCAGCCCCTTGACGAAATTGTGGCCGACCTTGATCGGCTTGGGGTAGAGCTTGGCGTTATCACTGGCCGCGATTGCGAAACGACTTACGGCTTTCCGGCCAACAACAACAGCGTGCTGGAATTCTGCCGGGCCTATCCCGATAAGTTTGTTGGCTTCTGGGGTATTGATCCGCACAAAAAGATGGCAGCAGTGCGTGAAATCGAGCAGGTAGTTGCCGAATACGGCATGAAGGGTATCGCTATCGACCCCTACCTTGCGCACATTCCCGCTTCTGAAGCCAGGTTTTACCCCCTGTATTCCAAATGCTGCGAGCTGAATATTCCCGTATTCATCACAATGGCTCCGCCGCCGCAGGTTCCAGGGGCCATTCTGGAATATGCGGACCCCCGCGATGTGGACAAAGTTGCCCGCGACTTCCCCGAGCTTACACTCATCATGAGCCACGGCGCATACCCCTATGTGAATGAGGCCGTGTACACCTGCCTGCGCAATGCCAACGTGTACATGGATATTTCGGAATACGAACGTGCGCCCATGGTCGATGTATATGTGCGTGCCATGAATGATCTTATTCCCGACAAGGTGCTTTTTGCCAGCGCCCACCCCTTTGTGGAGCTCGCCGATGCCCTTGATGCCTACACGCACTTTGACCTGACCGAAGAAACCCGGCGCAAGGTCATGTATGAAAATGCCCGCCGTGTGCTGGGGCTGGACAAGGCTTAGGCACGCCTCTGCATACTAACTAGTTGGGGGTGGCAGCAGCCACGGCGCATACTCCGTTTTCGGCTGGCTGGCGCGTGGAGGGCCGCCACCGAGCTTGCTGCCAGCCCCCAATGAAAGAAACACCCTCTCCTCCCGGGGGCCGGGCTAATGCCAGCCTGGCCCCCTTTTTTTGTCTGCAAGGGCTGGCTGCGGCAGTGCGTCAGATATGTCTGCGGCGTGGCTTTTCATGCATATAACAGGAGCATCTATGCTTGTGGCGCTTGCGGTTTCATCCTTCCTTGTGGGTACGCTGATTGGCGCAACCGGCGTAGGCGGCGTGCTGCTCATACCCGCCATCATGTTTTTTGGCGGGCTGGGCACGCACGAGGCCATGGCTACGGCCCTGTTCAGCTTTCTGTTTGCGGGCATTGTGGCCACGGTGAGCTACCAGCGCTACGGAACCATCGATTGGCGGGTTACCCTGCCCGTGGTGGCGGGCAGCTTTTTGTCCGGCTATGCGGGCGCGTATGCGGGGGCCTATGTTCCGGCGCGGGCGCTCAATATTATGCTGGCCTGCCTGATAATTTTCTCTAGCCTGTATTCCATGCTGCCAGCGCGGCAGGGCATGGGGCTTGCCCAGCGGCTGAGCCAAAGGGGCAACACCCTGCTGCTTTTTGGCATTGGGTTGTTCACAGGATTTTTGTGCGGCATGACAGGCGCTGGCGGGGGCATTGTTTCTGTGCCGGTGATGCTGCTTTTCAGCTATGCGCCCCTGCAATGCATTGCCACCAGCCAGGTTTTGCAGATGGTTATTTCGGTATCCGGCTCGGCCAGCAATATGGGCAACGGTTTTATTTCCTATTCCATGGTCTGGTGGATCACCCTCTGCGAGCTTGTGGGCATTGGCGTTGGCGCGCATATTGCCCACCGCGTGCCGGTGCGCCTGCTCAAACGCATGGTCAGCGGCCTGTGCATGGCCATTGGCCTGTTCATAGCATGGCGGGCCCTGTGCTGACTTACAAAACTTTCCTAACCTTTTTATAACTTACATAAAAAGACTTCTTTAACACGGTGGCATAGACAAAGATCAAATACTCCACGGAGGGTCAATGTCATGCAGACCGTAGAAACCGATTATACTGGAGCCACTGCGGCAGGGCTTTGGGACAAGCTGCTCAACTTCAAGATCGGCCCCGTGCCGCTTCCGGCATACCTGTTTTTTGCCGCAGTGATCTTTTTGGCCTCGTATTACGGCAAGCTGCCCAAGGATATGATTGGCGGTTTTTCCGTGATGCTGATTCTGGGCATATTGCTGGGCGACATGGGTTTGCGCCTGCCTGTGCTCAAAGACATCGGCGGGCCTGCCATTCTTTCCATCTTTGTGCCCTCTGTGCTGGTATTTTACGGACTGCTCGACGGCCCGGCCAAGGAAGCCGTTGTCCACTTTACCGGCGGCAAGGGCGGCGGCGCAAACTTTCTGTATTTTTACATCGCCAGCCTGGTGACGGGCAGTATTCTGGGCATGCTGCGTCAGGTGCTTATTCAGGGTTTTTTGCGCATGTTTGTGCCATTGATTCTTGGCACGCTGGCAAGCTGTATTGTGGGCACGGGCGTGGGCACGCTGATGGGCCACGGCGTATTTGAGAGCTTCTTCTACATTGTTGTTCCCATTATTTCTGGCGGCGTGGGCGAGGGCATTCTGCCCCTTTCTGCCGGTTATGCTGAAATTCAGGGCGTTGACCCGGGCAAGTTCATTGCCATGGTGGCCCCGGCGGCCATGCTGGGCAACGTAACAGCCATCGTTTGCGCGGGCATTTTGCGCCGCTACGCCATCAAGCACCCCGAAAGCACGGGTAACGGCAAGCTGGTGCGCACCGGCGGCGACGATCTGCTGCCTACGGAAGAAAAAGAAGTCATCAACGTGACCATTCTGGGCATGGGCCTGCTCACCGCCTGCTGCTTCTACCTGTTCGGCATGCTGGTGAACATGGTCATTCCCATCCCCGCGCCCATCATCATGATTCTGTCTGCCGCCATCGTAAAGGCTCTGGGCATCATGCCCGCCATTGTTGAAAAGGCCGCCAAGCAGTTTTACCTCTTTGTTTCCAAAAACCTCACGTGGGCGCTGCTGGTGGGCATTGGCGTGTGCTACACCCCCTGGAAGGACGTGGTGGCCGTTATCCAGCCCAGCTACGTCATCACCGTTATTGCCACGGTGCTCTCCATGGTTGCCTGCGGCTTCTTTACCGCCCGCTTTCTCAACATGTACCCCGTGGAATCTGCCCTTGTTACCGCTTGCCACAGCGGTCTTGGCGGCACGGGCGACGTGGCCATTCTCTCTGCCTCGGCCCGTATGGAGCTGATGCCCTTTGCGCAGATTTCCACACGCATTGGCGGCGCTGCTGTGGTGGTCATGGCGGTTATTCTCATGCGCGTGTTTTACGGGGGCTAGACGCAAACAGATGCTGGCTTCCCCGGAGGGCGTGTGCCTTCCGGGGCGGCCTGTTTTTGCCTTGCAGCTTAGCCGGGCGCATGCCCAGGGCAGAGTAACATTGAAAATGTTTGTCTGCTCTGCGCGGATTTTTTTAAAATCTGCGCCACGAAATGCTTGCAAGGCGAACCTCTTCGCCGCCAGGCAAGCATTTCAAAGTGAACATGCTCTGAGGGATAGTGCATGCAGGAATACCGCCAGATTTTGATCGATACGGAATGGGCCGAGGCCGAAAGGTTGCTGCTTGCCGCTGGCCTGAGCATGCCCGCTGGCTGCGATTACGGCCTGGCCTACTATGAGGACGGCCACATGCTTGCCTGCGGATTTTTGGCGGGCAATGTGCTGTGCGGTTTTTGCGTGGCCCCGGCAGCGCAGGGCGACGGCGTATCAACCGCCATTCTGAGCCGTCTGGTGCTGCACGGCAAACAGCAGGGTATCGACCACTTCTTTATTTTTACCAAGGCCGGCGAGGCAGAAAAATTCGTTGCTGCGGGCTTTACGCTTGTGGCCCGCACGGGTCAGGCGGCCCTGCTGGAACAGGGGCGGCCCAACTATGCAGACTGGCTGGCCGCCACGCGTGAGCGCCTCAGCAGTTTTGTCCATTCGCAAGGCGTTTCGGCCCTCGGGGCCATTGTCATGAACGCCAACCCCTTTACCCGTGGGCACGAGTATCTGGCCAGCACTGCGGCAGCCTCCTGTGATCGGCTGCTAGTTTTTGTGGTGCAGGAAGACGTATCTGTTGTGCCCTTTGCCGTGCGCTTCAAGCTGGTGAGCGAGGGGCTGGCCCATCTGCCCAACGTGCTGGTGCTGCCCGCAGGGCCGTACATGGTGTCGCGCGCCAGCTTTCCCGCCTATTTTACGGCAGATGCAACACGCGGCAGCGTACATGCGGGCCTGGACTGCGCCATCTTTGCCACACGCATTGCGTCCGATCTGGGCATTTCCATCCGTTTTGTGGGCACAGAGCCCTTTGACCCCGTAACCCGGCAGTACAATGCGGTGATGGCGCAGGAATTTGCGCGCAGCGGCCTGACCCTGCGGGAGATTCCCCGTCTGGAATCTGCCGGTGCGGCGGTGAGCGCCTCGCGCGTGCGTGCCCTGCTGCGGGGCGAGCCGGGCCAAGCGCAGTGGCACGAGCTTGAAACGCTGCTGCCCAGCGTCACCTATAATTTTTTGCGCTCACCGCAGGGGGCCGACCTGCTGCGCCAGCTTCAGAACCATGTGGGGCGGCACTGAGGGCCTGGCCTCTGCCATGACTGCCTTGATCTGATTTCATGCAGGCGGCACTGCCGCCGGAGGAGATACACTATGAGCGCACATTACAGCGCCGTGGCGGGTACACTGGAATCAAACGACATTCTCATAACCATCAGCAGTACTGGCGGCAGCGCCAACAGCGTGAACCTGTCGAGCATCGTCATAAACCAGTTTGGCCCGGCCATCAGGGCCGTCATTGACCAGTGCCTTGAGGCTTCTGGCCTCTCGGGCGTGGAGGTAACCGTGCAGGACAAGGGCGCGCTGGAGTGCACCATCAAGGCCCGCATGGAAACGGCCATCGCTCGCTACAAGGAGAAAATGTGATGCGTAACCGCACGTTCCTTTTCATGCCCGGCAACAACCCCGGCATGCTTGCCAGCGCCCAGGCTCTGGGTGCGGACGTGGTTATTTTTGATCTCGAAGACGCCGTGGCCCGGCAGGAAAAAGACGCGGCCCGTAATCTGGTGAGCCACGCGCTCAAAGAGCTGCGCCCCCAGGGTGTGGGCATAACCGTGCGCATCAACGGGCTTGATACGCCTTTCTGGCAGGCAGACATGGAAGCGGTGGTGGAGGCCCGCGCCAACTTTGTGATGGTTCCCAAGATGGAACGGGCAGAGGAAGTGCAGCAGGTGGCAGAAGCCATCGAGGCCGCCCGCCGCAAGTTTGGCGTGCAGGAAAAGGTTGAGGCCCTGGTGATTGTGGAAACACCTATGGGCCTTGAAAACGTCTATGCCATTGCCTCTGCCAGCCCCTTGCTGCGGGGCATACTGCTGGGTGCAGAAGACTTTACGGCGGCCATGGGCGCACAGCGCACCGCCGAAGGGGCAGAGGTAGCCTACGCCCGTTCGCGCCTGCTTACGGCCTGCAAGGCTGCGGGCGTGCTGGCCATTGATACGCCTTTTCCCTTTGTTTCCGACCTTGAGGGGCTCGAAAAAGACGCAGCCTTTGCCGTGCAGCTGGGCTTTGACGGCAAGGCCGTTATTTCGCCCCACCATGTACACCGCGTCAACCGCGCCTTTTTGCCCGCGCCGGAAAAAATCAACTGGGCCAAGCGCGTGATGGCCGCTGCCCGGCTGGCCGAGGCCGAGGGCAAGGGCGCTGTTTCACTGGACGGCATGATGATTGACCTGCCTATTATCAAAAGGGCGGAACGCATACTGCTTTTGGCCGATGTCTAAAGGGGGCGCAGCCATGACAAACAAGTTTATCGCAACCATTGCCGATGCCCTGCGCCAGAGCGGCCTTGCCGACGGCATGACGCTGTCGTTCCACCATCACCTGCGCAACGGCGACCACGTGGTCAACATGACCCTGGACGCCGTGGCCTCGCTGGGCATCAAAAATATCACTGTTGCCTGTTCGTCGCTGTTTCCCGTGCACGAGCATCTTGTGCAGCACATCAAGAGCGGCGTTATCACAGGCATTGATACGGATTACATGAGCGGCCCTCTGACCCGCGCCATTACCGAGGGTCATCTGCCAACGCCCGTCATGTTCCGCTCGCACGGTGGCCGCCCCCGCGCCATCGGCGAGGGCTCGCTCAAAATCGACATTGCCGTTATCGCCGCCCCGGCGGTGGACGCACTGGGCAATGTCACCGGGTCGGAAGGCCCTTCGGCCTGCGGCTCGCTGGGCTATGCCATGCCTGATGCAAAACACGCCAGGCACGTTATTGCCGTAACCGACCATCTGGTGCAGGGCGGCCTTGGCCGCGTGACCATTCCCCACGATCAGGTGGACAATGTGGTTGTGGTGGACAAGATCGGCGACCCTGCGGGCATTGTTTCCGGCTCCATCAGCCTTACCCGCGATCCTGTGGCTCTGGCCATCGCCCGCAGCGCACAGGCGGTTATCCGCGCCTCTGGTTTGCTCAAGGACGGCTTCAACTATCAGACCGGCGCTGGCGGCGCATCGCTTGCGGCTTCCATCTTTTTGCAGGAAGACATGCGCGCCATGAAGCTGCACGGCGGCTTTCTGCTGGGCGGCATCACCAAATACATGGTTGAAATGCTGGAAGAAGGTCTGTTTGACAACATCTACGACGTGCAGTGCTTTGACCTCAGCAGCGTGCAGTCCATTGCCCGCAACCCGCGCCATGTGGAAATATCGGCAGATACCTACGCCAACCCGGCGAGCAAGAGCGCCTGCGTGGATTATCTGGACGTCGCGCTGCTGGGAGCAACCGAGGTTGACCTGAACTTCAACGTCAACGTCACCACCGATTCCAACGGCAATATCATCGGCGGTTCGGGCGGCCACAACGATGCCGCCGCCGGGGCCAAACTGACCATCATTGTGGCCCCGCTGGTGCGCGCGCGTCTGCCCATCGTGGTGGACAAATGCACCACCCTGACCACAAAGGGCGAAACCGTGGACGTGCTGGTGACAGAGCGCGGCATAGCCGTAAACCCGGCCCGCAAAGAGCTGGCCGACCGTCTGCGCGATGCCCGTTTGCCCGTGTGTGATATCTCCGAGCTGCACGAAGCCGCCGTAAAGATGACCGGCAAGCCGCTGGCCTTCGAGCACGGTGAAAAAGTGGTGGGCATGGTGGAATACCGCGACGGAACCATTGTGGACAGGATATACGCCACAAAATAAGCCCCGCAGACCCTCCTGGCGGGGGGATGCCCTCCGCCAGCGCGGGGCAGGAGAATGTCGATGGATTTTTGCCAGCTGCTTGCCGAGCGCGAACGCCGATGGAACACACGATTGTCATTGGCTGGTCTGTACAATTGCCCGGTGTTTTCCCTGACGTTGAACATTCCCGGGCCGGACAAAAATCTGCCCGGTGCGGATGCCGCATTGGGTCAGCTGCGGGCAGCATTGTGCGCGGCGGTGACAGCGGCTGGGGGCAGACTGGTGGACGAGTGCCGGTTTGCTGGGCCAGACGGCCCCGCGTGGATAGCCGCCGTGCGTATGGATGCCATGACCCTCAAGCTGCTGGCCGTGACGGTGGAAGAAAACCACGTTCTTGGCAGGCTGGCCGATGCGGATGTGATGGACGCGCAGGGGCAGCCCGTGAACCGTGAGCATCTGGCAGACACGCCAAATGCTGTCGATGGCGGCGCAGCGCAGGGGCGTGCGCCGCGTCAGTGTTTTTTGTGCTCCCGGCCAGCCAGCCTGTGCCGTCGCGAGGGCAGGCACAGCCTTGAAGAACTGTTGGGCGTGGTGCGCAACACGCTGCGCCGTGCCAGCGAAGCAGCGGGGCAGGAGCAGCCATGTCAGCCGTAATGCCCCTGCCGGATGATTCCATAGGCGAGTTTTTGGGCGAGCCGTGCACCGCCACGTGGCCGCAGGACGCGCGTGAGTTCCTGCCCCTGTATCTGTCTGGCGGGCAGGTGGCAGAGCTGGCGGCGCGGGCTGCCATACTGGAAGCAGCCGTAAGCCCCAAGCCGGGGCTGGTGTGCCTGGGCAGCAACGGCGCGCACAGCGATATGGATTACCCCCTGTTTGTGCGCAGCGCCAAGGCCCTGCGGCCCTATTTTGCGCAGGCCCACGCCCTTGGGCAGAGCACGCACGGCCTTGTGCCGGAACAGGTGTTTGCCCGCTTGCGGCCCCTTGGCCTGCGGGCAGAGCAGGATATGCTGCGGGCCACGGCAGGCGTGAATACCCACAAAGGGCTGATTTTTTCCATGGGGCTGTTTTGCGCTGCGCTGGGACGCCTTGGTGCAAATATAGGTTCGAATATGGGCGCGATTTCGGGTCGGGGGCTTGGCGGGCAGACAGTGACTGCCCGCGCTGTGCGGCAGGAGGCGGCCTCGTTTGTGCGCGGCATCGTGCAGAATGATTTTGCCCCGCTGGCTGTGCATAAGACAAAGATGCAGAGTTTATTGCGCGGCGAGGTGGGGCAAAACCCCCGCCATGCGCGGCCCGTGCTTGAGGCGCGTCTGCAACGCGCACTCACCGCTGGTGAAGTGCTGTACCTGCTCTATGGCATAACGGGCATACGGGGCGAGGCAGAGCGGGGGTTTCCGCATGTGGGGCTGGCCCTGCACGCTCTGGAGGCGCGCGGGGCGGCACGCGATCTCAACATGGCCATGGTTCACTGCCTGCTGGAACTGGTGCAGACCATGGACGACACCAACATTCTGTGGCGCGGCGGCCCGCAGGGCTTGCGCCATGCGGAAAATTCCGCCCGGGCGGCACTGGCTGCCGGGGGGCTGCGCACACCTGTCGGTCAGGCGGCCATGCGCCGCATGAGCGCCGACTTTGCCCGCAAAAGGCTGAGCCCCGGCGGCTGCGCCGATATACTGGCCGTGAGCGTTTTTTTACGGCTGCTGCGCTGCCACGGCGCGGTTTGAACTGGAGCAGGCTGACTGGGCCCTACGCAATCCAGTTGTACAGAGTTACAGGGCGGCCCGGGCCGCCGTAGTCCTTCACGCTGCCAAGCCTGCCTGTGGCGGTGAGGTAGTCAAAGTATTTCTTTAACGAAATACGCGAGATACCCGCCAGCGGCTCAATATCCTTGAGGCTGAACGGCCCTTCATACTGCTGCAATACCTGCATGACTGTTCGCAGCGTGCGGGCGTCGATGCCCTTGGGCGTGCCGGAATCGGGCGCGGGACGTTCCTTTTTGATAAATATGCGTCGGTCGAGCATCTCCTGGGTGATGGGTACCTCGGGGGAGATGAGCAACTGGCGCTTTTCGCGGAACTGGAGCAGCGATTCGCGAAAGCGCTCAAAGGTAAAGGGTTTGACAATGTAGTCTGCCACGCCCATGCGCAGGGCGTTGAGAATGTCGTCGCTGTTTTGCGCGGCGGTTATCATGATCACGTCTGTATGGAAAAACTGCGATTTGATGATGCGCAGCAGTTCCATGCCGTCCATGCCCGGCATGAATACGTCCAGCAGCACCAGATCCACATGGTGCGCGCGCAGCAGGGCAAGGCCCTCCTCGCCGGAATGGGCCGTGTGCTCGAGGCTGAAGCCGTCTATACCTTCCAGATACCCGGCAGCCAGATCTGCCACCATGGGGTCGTCTTCAATGATGATGACGCGGATCATGGATTTTCTCCTTCTGCCAGAGTGCTCGCGGGAATGCGCACCGTAAAGATGGAACCGTGCCCAAGCCGGGAATCAATTTCCACAGAGCCGTCCACTTCGTCCAGTGTAAGCAGCAGCATGTACAGCCCTATGCCCCTGTTGGAGCCCTTGGTGGAAAAGCCCTTGCTGAAGATTTTTTCCTGATGTTCTTCTGCTATGCCCCGCCCGGTGTCGGCCACCCTGATAACAAGCTGGCCCGTGCCGCTGGCGGGGGCAAAGTCGCTTTCTATGTGCAGGGTAATGCGTTTTTCTCCCGCATAGGTAACGGCGTCAAAGGCATTGTCTATAAGGTTGCCCACAACTGTCACCAGGGCGTGCGCTCCCTTGGCCGAAAGGGGCGGCAGCACTCCGTTGCCTTCAATAAGCAGGGTAACGCCCAGCTCGTGGGCGCGGCTGTATTTGCTCTCCAAAAAGCCCGCCACAATGGGATCCTTGACCAGGGCTGCGATGGAGGATGTCTCGCGCTTTTTGCTGCCAATGATGCGTTCAAGGTAGGCATCAAGCTCTTCGTACCGCCTGTTGCGCAACAGGCCCGAAATGACGTGCAGCTTGTTGAGGTATTCGTGCGAGCGCGAGCGCAGGGCCTCGGCATAGTTGCTGAGGCCGGTGAGGCGCTCGGCCTGTGCGCGTACCTCGGTCATGTCGCGGAAGGTGGCCACCGCGCCAATAACCTTGCCCTGCACGCAGATGGGCGCACGGTTGGTCATGATGATGTTGCCGTTGATGTTCTGCTCCATGTCGTATTCTGGCTTGCCGCTTTCAATAATGGCGTCAAGCCGCGTGGCGGGGATGGTCTGCTGCACGGGCTGGCCCTCCAGCGGCCCGCTTACGCCCGCAGAACGCAGTATTTTTTCGGCCATTTCGTTTACCAGCACCAGTGTGCCATCTTTGTTCACGGCAATGATGCCCTCGCGCACGGTGCGCAAAATGGCGTTGCGCTCCTCGAGCATGCGCGCGATTTGGTGCGGCTCGAGCCCAAAAAGAATCTTTTTGATGGTGCGCGAAAGCATCACGGCCAACAAAATACCCACCGCCAGAGAAAGCACAGAAAGCCACAAAAGAGGCCCGCTCAACCGGGCCACGTTGGCCTCAATGTCCTTGGACATGATGCCCACGGCCACAGCGCCCAGCTGTTTGCCCCGCTCGTCGTAGATGGGGCGGAAGGCCCGCAGCGAAAAGCCGAACGAACCGCGTGCCGAAGAAATATACGTGCGCCCTTTAAGGGAATCGCCCTCGTCGCCGCCCATGATATGCCCGCCGATCTTCCACGCTTCGGGGTGATAGACGCGTGTGCCCTGCATGTCGATGAGCACAATGAATTTTACGCTGGAAACGTGGGTGAGCATTTCCACAAAATCTATCATCTGCTTGCGGACTTCGGGTTTGTCCGAGCGCATGCCCTCGATGACGGCAAACGATTCTGCCGAAAGCCTGGCCACGTTGGTGACGGTTTTTTCCGCTTCTTCGTAGCCGTATTTGCTGATGAAGTACGATTCTGCCAGGTGGCTGAACAATATGGGCGGGCACAGCGCCAGGCTGACCATAATGACAAGTTTTACAAACAGGCTGGAATTTTTGATCGCGTGCAGCATGGCAAATCGGTGGGGGCGGTCGCGCTGGCGGGCAGGCCGGATTAGGGCGGGCTGCCCGTGCGGGGTGCTCGCCATGAATGTACGGTGCGGCTGCGCACCGCCAAAGGCATGCGCGTCGTTTTTGATTATAACAGCTGCTTGTAAGCCTCGCAAATGGCGCACGTCTGCCGGGCATGGGCAGGTGGCAATACGGGGGTGTGGGTGATATTTTTTATAACATGCTTAATATAAAAGCTTTTGTTTAGGGGTCAAAAGAGCGCAGGGGCAGGGGCATTAGCCCGCCGAGGGCCGCTCTGGCGTGCCCATGAGCAGCACGGGCACAATGCTGAGCGCCGCCACCGCCGCCATAAGCAGGTACACGGCGTCCAGGCTCCACAGGGCGGCCAGCCCGCCAAACAACGTAGGGGTAAGGATGTTGGTGATGCCCCGGCCAAAGGAATTGACGGTAAAGATGGCCTCGTAGTTTTGCGCGCCCTGCACGGGTTCGGTAATGATGGTCTGGATGACCGGCACGGTTCCCTTGGTAACAATGCCTATGGCCAGGGCCAGCAGCACCGTGAGCACAAGGTTGCCTGAACTGAGCAGGGCGCAGAGCAGCAGGGTGAGTGTCAGCCCCGCCGTGATGAAAATCTTACGCGTGCCAAAAATGTCGATAAGGCGGCCACAGGCCATCTTGCCCGCAAAGGAACCAAGGGTGAAACCTAGGGCGAACGAGCCGATGGTAGTGGCGTCCATGCCCTTGGCCACCAGCAGCAGGGGCAGAAAGGTAAAGATTCTGTCATTGCTGAAGGCATTGAGCATGCTGCCAAGCATGGCCAGCAGGACAGCCCGGTTTTTGAGTATGGCAAAGGCGGCAAAGGGATTGCGGCGTGCGGGCTTTGCTGGGGTAGCGGCGGGCGTGGCAGCGGCGGCAGCAGTGGAAGTCGCGTTAGCGATGGCGGGCGCGCCCGTGGCGGAGGTCGCGGCATCGCCACTTTCGCCGGATTCGGCAAAGCTGCCCCGCGTGCAGTAGAGCCACAGGCCCGCGCAGATGGCAAACGCGCCGTATGCCAGGCAAATGGCCCGCCAGCCGGGCATGGAGCCCACGGAATAGGCCGCCGCAAATGCCGCAAACGACACCAGCGGAATACGCCCCACATCGCCAATGGCCGTAAAATCGCTCATGGCGCGGCCAAGGCGCGACCGATCTGTGTTGGTGGTGATGTACGAAAAAGAAAGATTATGAAATACCGCAAATCCCGCCATGACCAGCAGCATGCAAGCGCCTGCGGCTGTCATGCCGCCACCCGCAAGGCCTGCCCCGGCAGCGTTGGCCCCAACCAGCCCCGCGCCAATAAGGCCCAGCCCCGCCATGCCCGAAATGAGGGCCACAGACCCGGCAAAGCCAAGGTGGCGCGAAAACCAGCTCGTACCAAGGCCCGCAGCGGTGCTCAGGGCCGTGCCGAGCGATACGATCAGGCCCACCTCTGTTTCGCCGCTGCCGCAGGCCAGCGCCATAAACGACAGGATCACAGGCACAGTGTCAAACAGGCCATCCACAAGAATGTGGTACAGATTCAGCATGATAAAACGTGCGCGGGTCATCATGCGTGAGCTGTACTGTCAGGGGCGGGGCGCGTCAAGTGGGGGGCCAATCTGCATGCCGGGGCCATATTCAGGGTCAGATACAAAGCCAAATGCAGGGCGCAGGCCCGCATGAAGGCGCGGCTGTCCTCGCCGCACAAAGGCATGCCACAAGGATGGTCAGTGGAAGGCGTGCTTGCCAACAGGCACGGCATTAAATATGTTTTATCTGCTAGAAGACGGTAAAATTATACGCAGGCTGGCCACATGGCTCGTTTTGCAATGCTGACCCGCCTGTTCCGCCCTGATTGGGGCTGACAACCAGCAACGGATTGCCCGTTGCGCACTCTTACGGAAGCCCCATGACTGAAACGGAAAATTTCCACCTCGCGGCAACGCCCCAAAGCCTGCAAACCCCGGCTGCCAGCGGCAGGGCGCACCTGCCCACGCTGACACGATCCTCGCTGAGCGCCCTGTGCGATGCTGGCGGCATAAGCCCTGCGGCATGGCTGCGGGCCATGGAATTTTGCGGCTTCAGGCCAGACGGCAATGCATGGCTGGCCTATTGGCGGCAGCTGTGCCTGCTTGGTGGTGCGCTGTTTTTTGTGGCGGGCGTGGTCTGCTTTATCGCCTGGAACTGGGGGGCCATGACGCCGCTTGCCCGCATGGCGCTGGCAGGCGCGGTGGTTGCTGGCAGTGGACTTGCCTCTGTGCTGCTGGGGCCAGACACGCGGCTGGGGCGGGTTTTGCTGCTGGTGTGTGGCCTCGGCATTGGCCCAATGCTGGCCGTGTTTGGGCAGACCTATCAGACCGGGGCCGAGCTGTGGGAGCTTTTTAGGGTATGGACTATCTTGTTGGTGCTGCTGGCGCTGGCGGGCAGGCAAACCGGGCTGTGGTTTGCCGCATGGCTTGCGGCCAATATGTTTGGGGCGCTGTGGCTTGGGCGCGGTCTTACTTCGCCGCTGGAGGCGCTGGGGCAGACGATTATTGTGCCAGAGTGGCTTGTTGTCATTGCCTGCGCTGTGGTGTGCTGGGAGTGGGCAGCGTACAGGGCAACAATCCGGGCCGCGAAAAAATCCGCGCAGCGAGCCGGGAATGAAACTGAGCATACCGCAAATCGGGCCGCAGATCATACGACAGATCATGCGGCAGACCATGCAGCAGGCCAGCCGTGGTTCTGCTCGCGCTGGATGCCGCGCATGCTCTATTTTGATCTGGTCAGCCGCACGGCATTTTTTCTGCACGGTCTGATCAACGGCTTGGGGCATAGCCCCAAATTCAGCACAATGCTGCTGTCGCACAACTACGTTGTGGGCTTTGCCGTGGTGTTGGCGGGTCTTTCGTGGTGGTGGTACCGCACGCGGCAGCCCGACCTTTTTATGCTGGCATCCCTGCTGGCGGCAGGTGCGGCGGTGCTGCTTTCTGGCTTTGCCGAGGCGGGGCTGTTTCGCGATACGGGAACAACCGCCTCCCTGTTGTTGTGGGGGCTGCTGGTTACGGGCATGACAGCGGGGCTGGCAAAGATTCTGCTGCACCTGCAAGTGAGTATGGCAACAGCCCCACGGCGCGATGGCGAAGCCTTATCGTTTGCCCCTTCTATCTTTGGCCGCACGGTTGCCGGGGCAAGCTGGCAGACGCTGTGGGCGCATCTGCAAAAAGTCGGGCTTGTGCCGCAACAGCAGCCGCTGGTCGAAGCTCTGGCCACGCTTGGGGAGCAGCCTTCGCCCTGGTATGTGCGGGCCATGCTGGCCTTTGGCGGCTGGGTGTCTGCGGTGCTGTTTATCTGCTTTTTTGGCTTTTTGCTGTTTTCAAATCTGCATATCAGCTCTAACGAAGAGCTGATTATCTTTGTCGCCTCTGTGCCGGTGCTGCTGCTTGGGCGGGTGCTGCTGCCGCGCGGGCATATGTTTGCCCACCATTTTGGTTTTGCCATGGCTATTGCCGGTACTGTCGGCGTTTCCATTTCCCTGTGCCTGAGCGTTACCCCCGAACGGCTAGCTTGCTTTGCGCTGGCGGCGGTGCTTTGCGCGCTCAGTATCCTTATGCGCAATGCTGGCTACACGGCGCTGGCGGCGGTGGTGATTGGCAATTGTGTGGCAGTGGGCATTGCCTTTTATTACGGGCATATGGGCGCTGGTTTTGCCGCGCGTGCAGTGGGCGGCCCCATGGGTGCCGCGATAGGTGGCCCTGTGGGGCTGCTCTCCCTGTGGTGGACGCTGGTTTGCGCGGGGCTGGCCTATTACTGCCTGCGCGAAGATGCGTGGCGCGGTGCGGCCCGTGGCAAACAGGCAGAAGCATGGTTTTACGGATTGTACACCTCGGCCCTGATTTTTCAGATGTGCACCCTTGCCCCGGCGTACAGCCTGAGCCACGAGATGGGCCTTCCCGGCCTGACTGCGGGATACATGGGGCTTGGGGCGGCTTTGGCTGTGGCTGCGCTGGCCTTTTATTTGAGCCGGGGCGCGGGCAAGGCCGGGCGGCTGCTGGCAATGGCGGCCATCCCCCTTGTGTTTGCCCTGTCGTGGTATCTGCCGGGGGTGGGGCTGGCCCTTTTGGGCCTCGCCTTGGCACGGCAGATGGGCAGCGTGGTGATGCAGGGCTTTGTGCTGGCCTATCTCTTCGCCTACATGGTTTTTTACTACTACAGTCTGGCCGTGCCTTTCTCGCTAAAGTCGCTCTATCTGGTTGCAACCGGGCTTGGTTTGCTGGCCGTTGCGCTGGTGCTGCGGCTGTGGCAGGCAAAACAAACGGCAGGGGAGGCGGGCCATGCGTAGACTGTATATTCTGGTGGTGCTGGTGCTGTTTTTGGGCGGCTATGCCCTTGCCGCGCACCGCATGGAAACCGTGCGGACAGAGGGCAAGACAATCCTGCTGGCCCTTGCCCCGGTTGACCCCCGCGCCCCGCTCATGGGCGACTACATGGCCCTGCGCTATGTGGTGAACAACGATATTCGCAAGGCCCTTGCTGCCCAGAAGAACGCGCAGGAAAATGCGGCCAAGGCTGGCCAAAAAGCTGCCACTGCCCGCGAGCAAAAGCGCAACGCCGAGGGCTTTGCCGTGCTGCGCATAACAAATGAGCCCGTGCCGCAGGCGGCAACCTTTGTGCGTCTGGACGACGGCAGCCCCCTGCAAGCCGACGAGTTTCTGCTGGCCTACAGGCTACGGGGTTATGAAGTAACCTCCGCCGCCCCGGCCTTCTACTTTCAGGAAGGAACCGCCCGCCAATACGCTGGCGCGAAGTTTGGCGTGTTTAAGCTGGCCGCAGATGGCAAGACCCTGCTTGTGGGGCTGTGCGATGGCGGGGGGAGAGTGATTGGGGGCGGGAATATGCCCTGATGGGCGCAAGCGCCATATCCAGAGTGCACTCCCTTCAATCATTGAACAGGTGTGGGCAATAATTCGTGTAGGCTAATTCCCTCTCCCTCTTTTTGAACAAGGCAAAAGGCCAGTTTCCACAGCCGGGTTTTAACGGCAGATGGGGAAACTGGCCTTTCGCACGGTGAACATTACTTATTGTTGGAGCGCCCAGAGTGGCTGAAACTGCCGCTTTCGTCCTCATTGAGAGGTGATGTCACAGGATGCTTGTCAAAATGCTTCATGGCCCGTTTGAGATCTTCAAGCAGCAGGGAGCCCATATCCCGGCTGAAGCCGTGACGCACCAGTACGCGCATGACTATCAGATCCTCGCGGTGGGCGGGCATTGAGTAGGCGGGAACCTGCCAGCCGCGCGTCCGCAGCCTGTCTGAGAGATCGTAAAGCGTGTATGGAACATTTGCGGAAGCCTTGAGGCTCCAACACAGGGCGGGAATGCCGCCATCTCCGTTATACAAAACCTCGAATGGCCCCAACTTGGCGATTTCTTTGCCCAGATACAGGGCCGTGTCGTAGCATGACTGATGGATGCGCCGGTAGCCCTCGCGCCCCAGACGCAGAAAATTGTAATACTGCGCCACAATCTGGCCGCCGGGCCGCGAGAAGTTGAGCGCAAAGGTGGGCATGTTGCCGCCCAGGTAGTTGACGTTGAAAATAAGCTCTTCCGGCAGATCCTTTTTTTCTCGCCACACAACCCACCCAACGCCCAGGGGAGCAAGGCCGAATTTGTGGCCCGAAGCGTTGATGGAGCGCACTCGCGGCAGGCGAAAATCCCAGACAATATCAGGCTGCACAAAGGGAGCCAGAAAACCCCCGCTGGCTCCATCCACATGGATGGGAATATCCCATCCCTTTTCCTTCTGTAAGGCGTCAAGAGCCTTGCTGACAGCTTCTACGGGCTCATATTGCCCGGTAAAGGTCACGCCGAGTGTTGGCACCACGCCGATGGTGTTTTCATCACAGCGGGCGATTGCTTCCGCAGGGTCCATGATGAGGCGCGACTTGTTCATGGGTATTTCGCGCAGTTCAACATCCCAGTAACGCGCAAATTTGTGCCAGCACACCTGCACTGGCCCGCACACGAGGTTGGGCTTGTCGCAGCTTTTACCTGCTGCCTTGCGCGCGGCGATCCAGCGGTGTTTCATGCCCATGCCGCCAAGCATGGCGGCCTCGCTGGAGCCGGTTGTGGAGCAACCCAACGTAGTGCGCGGATGCGGCGAATTCCACAGATGCGCCAACATGCGCACACAACGGGTTTCAAGCTCTGCCGTTTGGGGATACTCGTCCTTGTCGATCATGTTTTTATCAATGCATTCCGCCATGATCTGCCGAATTTCCGGGTCTACCCAGGTCTGGCAGAAGGTGGCGAGATTTTGGCGGGAATTGCCGTCCAGCAGCAGTTCGTCATGGAGAGCCTGGTACACGTCGTCGGGGCGGCGTTCCTTCTGCGGAATTTCAAAATGGGGCATGACTCCGTGCATGTCGTTGGCCGCATAGGTGTCATCAAGAACCAGGTTGTCGGCCGGATTGGTGCGAGTAGTCATATTTTATCTCCATGCGATGTTGTATTTTGCCCGGTTTGGGACGGCATCCACGATGGTTTTTTGAAAAGCTGAATAAACAGGGGCATGCCCGTAAAGAAAATGAGGCCGAAGGCAACCAGCCCCACATAAAGAATTGGATTTCCCACGGGCAGGTTGAGAGGAGGGAAAAAACCAACAATCATGGCAAAGCAGACGCCAAGAAAGCCCAATCCCGCGACGCACCACATGCCCACCGTGCCGCCGGGTACCTTGTATGCCCTGGGCAGGTCTGGGCGCGTGCTGCGCAGGCGAATGGCGGCGGCAAACATGAGCATGTACATGGCCAGATAAAGTGTGGCCGTCATGGCCGAAAGTACAAAAAAGGCCACGCTGACATCTTTCATGACAAAATACAGCAGGGCCAGCACAATCACCACCACTGCCTGAATCAGCAAAAGTGTTACCGGTGCGCCCGCCTTGTTTACGCGGGCCATGAAGGGCGGCATTTCGCCCTCGCGGGCAGTTTGCAACAACCCCCGGCTGGGGCCAGTTACCCAGGACATTACGCTGCCGATAACGCCAAAGGCCATACACAGCCCCAACACCCGGGTGAGAAAGCCCAGATGGAATTTATCCAGCAAGATTGTAAAGGCTTGCATGAGGCCGGCGGTAAGGCTGATTTCTGCGGCGGGCACAACAACAGCCACAGCCAGCGCGCCCAGCAAAAACACCAGCACAATGCACACCGATGCCAGCAACATGGCGGCGGGAAATTCTCTGGATGGATTTTTCATGTTCGAGGCCTGCACCGCCTGCACCTCCACCCCGGCAAAAAGCAGAACAATACCGGCCAGAAAGGCTACGCTGCCGAATCCCGTAAAGTGCGGAAACAGGCGCATATGGGCATGCTGGTGCGGCGCGGTGCCAGCCGCGCTCTGAGCAAGAAATGCCACGGGGTTGCCCTGATCAATCCACAGCAAGCCCAAAATGATAATGAGCAATGCGGGAATGAGCGTGCCCACAATAACGCCGTACTTGGTCACGGCGTTGACAGCCGTCGAGCCTTTGAGCGCCACTAGGGTGGCCAGCAGGTATGTGGCGATGATGACACTGCCGGTAAAGGTTCCGCTGTCGGCCAGTTGCGGGTCGGCCACAAGGTAGGCGAGCGAGGCGGCGGCAAAGCCAAGCACTGTGGGATACCAGACCACATTTTGTATCCATTGCAGCCAGATAGCGGTAAAGCCCCAGCGCGGGCCAAAGGCTTCCTTTACCCAAGTATACACGCCGCCCCCGCTTTGCGAAAACGCGCTGCCAAGCTCTGCGGAAACCATTGCGGCTGGCAGCAAAAAAACAAAGGTGGCAAAGAGAATGTAAAAAATCATGGAAAGGCCTTCGGCCGCCATCATTGGCAACCCGCGCAGGCTCATTACCGATGCCACCGTCATGAGTGCCAAAGTGAATACAGAGACACTTTTTCCACTAGAATTCGGCATAGGCTCTCCATCGTTTTGAATGAGAAAAGGAGTGGCAATGTAGAAAGGATGGGGTGCAGGCAGTTCTGAACATGATTTTGGATACAAAGTATCCGATGTTCAAATGCCCGTCAATTGAGATTGAAAATAAAGCGCATGATTTAGCAGCGTAAGGTGTATTTTTTTGCTTGGTGGCAGCGGTGGGTATGAGGCATACAATGCTTTTCGGGGGGAAGGTCAGCAATGACTATAAGAAGCTTTAAGGAGGAAAGGACTCCAGTGTAGTAGCGCGGATTAACAAATTGCTGAAACGCACCTTGAAGTAGTTGATGATGAACGTGAATTTTAAGATTAATAAAAGGGCAAGGAAACTGCCTCACAAACAGGTAAGCCCCAAAATGGTCAGCTTATTGTTGGCCTGACATAAGTTGCAGCTCACTATTTAGTTCTAAGTATCGCTCTTTTGACAAAAGACGGCTTTCAGCGTCTATCTTTATTTTGTTGTGCTTGCTGTCAATTAAATTCAACTTATCATCTAATACAGCAAAAAAAGATTGCTTTCCAGAGGAAAGGAGTACTTCATCAACAATTTTATACGATTTTTCCATTACGTTTTCATCAAGCTCGTCTTTGACGATAGAATCAAGGACAAATGGAAGTTCAATCTTTGCATGGTCAATCAAAATCTTAGTGTACAGCATATAAAAAACTATAAACTTTTGATTTTTGTCGGCTCCACTTCCGCTTAGCTGGTTAAACTTTAAAAATTTTGCGTCAGTATCGACCTTATTAAACTTCAAAGAAAACTTAACTAATATATTTTTAAAGTCTTGGGCAATTTTAGCTTTCTTACTCTGCTGCGAAATGAGTAACTTTCTTGATTCAGAATCAAGGCTTTTTATTTTATCTCCCAACTCTATCGATTGCTCAAAAAGATTTGACTTAATTTTATAATACTTTGACCTGCTCATTTCTTGAGATTTGTTCTGTAAGTGCTGTTCTAGTGTCAATTCGCCTTGTTTTGCATGCGCGATAGACAGCAATTTACTATATTCTTTATCAATATTTATTTTTTGTGAAAGGAGCTCATTAATTTTCTGCTTAGACTCATGCGCTTTCTCTTCAAGCTCGAAAATGTCTGACTTTATCTCGATGACATTATTAGAAATTTTTATTCGTTCTGACGCTTGTTCATCCGTCAGCACTGACTTACATTGAGGGCAAACTGATAAAAATTTTTTATATGTTTTTTCGTTATAGTCCAAAATTTTATAAAGCTCAGATATCTCAAGCTCATATTTGTCAAGTTTTATACGTTCAGCGTATATTTTTGATTTGTATGATCGAATCGCAGACTGCATTTGCTCTGCACATTCGAGGTACTTTTTGATTTCTTCTTTTATTTTATTTTCGTCAAATTCAGACACGACATCTTTTGCAACAAAATTACTTCTAAGCTCATGAAGAACATTCAGCTGATTATCAATGCTCGATTTTTGCCTTGAAAGGTCGCTAATCTTGTCCGCGATATCGATATTGAGAGAACTTTTCAATCCTAGAACATACTCAAATATTGCCTTTGGGATGCTTGCTGCTTCATACCAGCCTAGATTCACGGTATTTTTATAGGGTGTTTTATCCCATGAAGTGTCTTGGTCAATATAAAAAAGGCTTAGGATTGCAGACGCGACAACATGCTCAAGCGTATCGCTATTTTTTCTGGGAAGCTTTATCCTGATATTTAACAGATCAGAAAGCCACTCAGAGTACTCTCGTTCTGAGAGCACATTAGCGTTTCCATCAACAATAAATTTATCTCGATATCGCAAGATCGTGCCATGATCCGACTTGTGCGAATAGTATACCTTGAAGACCATATCCTCATAATTCCAGCCAGATGCAAAATTTTTTATTTGCAACCCAAGCGTGTAGTATATGGATTTAAGCAGACAAGACTTTCCTGACGTATTATCCGCAGAATAGATAATATTAGCATGTTGCGAGAAATGAAATTCGTTTGCTTCTTCTTTCACTATGTCGAATATGAGCAACTTTTCAATTATCACAGTTATGCTCCACAATTTTATCTGCTATCAATTCAATAATGACTGCATAAACTGGTGCACTGTCGTCGTGTTCTGTGGAATAGAGTCCATAAAGATGCTTTATTTGATCAACCTCTTTCCCTTCTTCAATCGGAGTATTTCTTATCTTCTCTGCTATACGATTCTTTAACCCTTGATATGTTGAGTTTATGCTATATAGAGCAATTTTTATCCTATGCTTTTTTGCAATAGAAAATCCACAATTATCAAGTAATTCTTTCTTTAGTTCTGATTTGTGACTTTCTTTGTCAACGCTAACAAATATTTTTACTAAATCTGATTTTTTAATTTTCTTTTTATTATAATTTAGCCCTTGCTCATCAAGGATAATTTCACTTTTTAAATCAATTTGGGTAAATAGCTCTGTCAGAGCAGTCTTACCTCGATTTCCATCTATACTGATATTTGCTTCTGACATTACCCCTAAAAGATAAGGAAGAGCACTACTGAAGTTGTCTTCAAACGGGGAAATAACCAGAGAGGCATTTTTTAGCTTTATAGATAACTGTTCATAAGTATAATCTTCATTTTTCAATGAAGAATAAATTTTTTCTTTTTGTTCTGATGAATACTCAAAAACATCACATGGAAGTAACGAGTCGCAAGTTTTTTGAAGAAGCTTTTTATCAGATTCAGCAAATGAATTTGGCGTAACTATCTTATATGCTGCATTGTCACAATTTTTCGCAAATAGTTTACCCAAGATGGATTTTTTTGAATCCTTATCTTGTCTGACCAGTTTTGTTATGGTCAACTTTTCGCTTTTTATTTGAACAAATGAAGTTTGGGAGTTCGTAAAGACTTCAGCGTCATCACGTCCTTCGGGCATGATATAAAAATCTGCATGTTGATAGTTATGCACAACAATATAGGCAATCACCGCCTTTTGGTAATTGAACCCTTTAATCGCTATGGAGCCACCACTATCTGCTGTCATCTTCCCCGTGCTCCTCTTTGGA
>SAAX01000057.1 GCA_009929215.1 Deltaproteobacteria bacterium
CCCCAGCGCGATGTTGCAAGTGCCGCTGCCGAAACCGCCCCACAACAGGTTGCGGCCAAGGCTGCCCCTGAGCAGCCCGCCCCGGCAGTAAAGCCGCTAACCAAGGCAGAAGCTCGGGCCGCTGCTAAAGCCGAAGCCAAGGCTGCCGCCGATGCCGCTAAGGCAGAAGCTGCTGCTGCCAAGGCTGCTGCCAAGTCTGCGCCAACACCTTCGGCCACTTCGGCGCCCACGCCCGCAGGCAACGCCTCTGCTGCAACGTCCTTTGCCCTGCCGCCAGAGGCTGCCACGCCCGCCAAGCCAGCCACAGCCGTGCAGCCCATGCTGCCGCCCGTTGCTGCGGCTGGCGGGAATGCCGATGTTCCCGTGCCGGCGATTCCGCAATCAGACCTTGCCCTGCCGCCAGAAGTTCCCGGCCTTGTGCCGCCTTTGCCCGGCGAGACCGCAGCGCCCGCTGCCAAAAACGGTGCGTCCCAAAACGCAGCCAAGGCCCCTGCCAAGGCCGCGCCCGCGCCCGCAGCACCTGCTCTTGCTCCGGCGGCTGCCGCTACGCAGCCTGCGTCATTGCCCAAGAGCGGCAAGGGTGAAGAGGCAGCCTATAAGGCCGCCTTGCAGCCAGCCATGGCTGGCCGTCCTGCTGAGAGCATTGGCCGGTTTCAGACCTTTTTGCAGGAGTATCCGCACGGCCGTTTTGCCGCCAATGCGGAATACTGGATTGGCGAGGGCCTGTATTCACAGGGCAAGTATGGCGAGGCATTGGCGCAGTTTCAAAAGGTCAACAGTCAGTGGCCCAGCCACCATAAAAATGCCGACGCCCTGCTGAAAACCGGCATGACCTTGAGCCGCATGGGCGACAAGGAAGGCGCGACACAGGCGTACAAAAAACTTCTTTCGCAGTTTCCCAATTCTGAGGCTGCGGGCATTGCCCGTTCGCGTGGGTTGGCCCGATAGTATGGGCATCGCGCATGTGCCAGCCCCGACACCGAGGGCGGCATGACCCAGCAGGGCAGAAGCTGGGCCTTCATGGACGAAGCCGCCCGCAAGGAATACTGGGCCAGCCTTGCCCTGCGGCACTGCCGTGGCCTGGGAGCCCGATCTGGTGCGCGATTGGCGCGGCATTTCGGCTCGGCCTATGCCGCTGTTCAGGCTCGCGAACAGTGGGGCGAGGCGGGCGTTAACAAGGGGCAGGCAGCCGAGCTTGCCACAGGTTCCTGGCGGGTAACCGCCAGGGAAGAATGGGACCGCGCCCGCGATATTTCTGCAACTGTCGTTTTATGGACAGACCCTGAGTATCCTGCGCTTTTGCGCTCCATTATTGATGCCCCTTTGGTGCTTTACTGCCGGGGTGATCTTTCGTTGTTGCAGTCGCCTGGCTTTGCGGTGGTGGGGTCGCGCAAGGCCACCCGTCACGGCAGATCGGTGGCCGAATACATGTCCCGCTGCCTTTCGGCCTGCGGCATCGCCATTGTTTCGGGTATGGCCCTTGGCATCGACCGGGTTGCCCACGAGGCTGCCCTGGCGCGGGTGGGGCGCAGCATCGGCGTGCTGGGAACTGGCATTGACGTGCTGTACCCGCCGGACAACATGGCGGCCTTTGACGCCATGGAGCGCCGTGGCCTGCTGATTTCAGAATTTGCGCCCGGAACTATACCGCATGCGGGCAATTTCCCCATCCGCAACCGCATTATCAGCGGGCTTTCGCTGGGCGTGCTGGTTGTGGAGGCCGCCCAACGGTCGGGCAGCCTTATAACGGCGCGCCTGGCGCTGGAGCAAAACCGCGAGGTCTACGCCGTGCCGGGGCCTGCGCTCGATGCCCATTGTCTGGGATGTCAGGATCTTGTGCGTCAGGGTGCGCGTGCCGTATTTAGCGCAGAGGACGTGCTGCGCGATCTGGCCGAGCAACTGCGGCCATTTGGCATAGACGAGCAAAGCGTTCCCGAACAGGAAGATGGTTTGCAGGAGGATGTGCCCACGCCCCCCCCTGCCCCCGCCACAAATCTCACTGAAGCACAGGCGGGCAAGCCGTCTGCGCAGAAGGCGTCACAAAAATCGGTCTCAGATATATCTGCCGATTCCGCCCCGTCTGTTGCGGCACAAGCCGCACCCCCAGCGGCTGCCCCAGCCGCGCCGCTCCTCAACGAGGGCGAACGCGTGGCAGCGGAACACGCCGCTGGCTCGGGCGACACATCGGAACTGGTGGAATATCTGCGCCAGCACGGGCCCACCCATGCCGATATTCTGGCCGATGCCGCAGGGCTCAGCGCTGCGGCGGCCAATGCCGCCCTTGTGGGGCTTGAGATGCTTGGCAAGGTACGGCGCTTGCCCGGTGCGCGCTACGAGGCCGTATCATGAGCCCGAGGCAGAGCCAAAATCAGCCCAAGCCCGCACCAGACCGCGCCAAGCTCTTTGTGGATGCCTTTCTGGTCTGGATGGAAGTGCAGAAGGGTGCATCGCCAGCCACGCTCAAGGCCTACGGCAGCGACCTGGCGCAACTGGCCGAGTTTTTGCGCGGGCAGGATGCCGACCTTGGCAGGCCCGAAACCGTCACCAAGCGGCACATTCAGGCCTATCTGGCGTGGCTGTTTCGCCTTGGCGATGCCAAAAGCTCCATGGCCAGAAAGCTGGCGGCGGCGCGCTCGTATTTTCGTTTTCAGCAGCGCAGCAACGCGGTTGCAGAGAACGTGGCCGCGCAGGTGCGCAATCCCCGGCAGGAAAAACGCCATCCCCGCGCCTTGAACGTGGACGAAACCTTTGCCCTGCTGGATACGGCACAAAAGCCCGGCCAAGCTCCCGGAAAAACGCCGGGGCAAAAAACAGGACAGCCCGGGGCAGACAGCGCCGAAGCCGAGCGCCTGCTTTGCCGTGACCTGGCCCTGGCCGAACTGCTGTATGGCTCTGGCTTGCGTATTTCTGAGGCGCTGGGCCTTGATATAGATGATGTGCAGCTTTCATCGCGCGTGCTGCGGGTGATGGGCAAGGGCTCGCGCGAGCGCCTTGCGCCGCTTTCTGATACCTCGTGCGACAGCCTCAAAAGCTGGCTCGACGAGCGTCCCCTCATGGCTCAGCCCGATGAACCAGCCCTGTTTGTGGGCTCGCGCGGTTCGCGCCTCAACCGCAGGGAAGCCGCGCGTATTGTGGAGCGCCTGTGCCGCAGGGCGGGGCTCGATTTTACGGTGTCGCCCCACAGCCTGCGGCATTCGTTTGCCACCCATCTGCTCACTGCCGGGGCAGATTTGCGCAGCGTGCAGGAGCTGCTTGGGCACAGCCGTTTGACCACCACCCAGCGCTATACGCAGGTGAGCCTTGAGCATCTTATGGAGGCTTACGACAAGGCACATCCCAAGGCGTCTAAAAAATAAAAAATTCACTAAGTTAAAAATATCCTTAAATAAAAGTAAGTTATTCCAACATACTCAAATGCTAACCAATCCGTGTCGGGTTTTTTTGAGTGAAGACCTTGGCATGAGCAGGACTTTGTGCTAAAGAGAACAAAGCGGTCAGATTGAACCGCATACCCAAACAAATCCCGGAAGGAGAGCCTGTCATGTCCGCATTAGTTATTGGTCACATGAATCCCGATACCGACAGCATCATTTCTGCCATTGCCGCCGCCGACCTGTACAGCAAGCGCGGTCTGGACGTTACCCCTGCCGCTCAGGGCGCGCCCACGCCTGAAACCGAATTCGTTCTCAAGAAGTTCGGTCTTACCGCTCCCCAGGTTGTCGCCGACGTGGCTGGCAAAAATCTGTACCTGGTGGACTACTCTGACATCGCTCAGGCCCCCAAGGGTATGGATTCCGCCTGTGTGCTCGGCATCGCTGACCACCACAAGCTTGGTGATGTGACCACCTCTGCCCCCCTCGAAGCCTGGATCTGGCCCGTGGGCTGCACCTGCACCGTGCTGAAGAACATGTTTGACTTCTACGGCGTGGAAATTTCCAAGGGCATCGCTGGCGGCATGCTGTGCGCCATTCTTTCCGACACCGTTATCTTCAAGTCGCCCACCTGCACCCCCGCCGACAAGAAGGCCGTTGAAGAACTGGCCAAGATTGCTGGCGTGAGCGACGTGATGGCTCTGGGCATGGAAATGTTCAAGGTCAAGAGCGCCGTTGAAGGCACCTCCATGAAGGACCTGGTCTTCCGTGACTACAAGGACTTCGACATGGGCGGCAACAAGGTTGGCATCGGCCAGCTCGAAGTGGTTGACCTTTCCATTCTGGAACCCGTCAAGGCTGGCCTTCAGGCCGAAATCGCCCGCGTGAAGGGCGAAGGCCGTCACAGCGTGTTCCTGCTGCTGACCGACATCATGAAGGAAGGCTCTGAAATGCTGATCGTTTCTGACGATCCTTCCGTGGTGGAAAAGGCTTTTGGCGTGAAGGCCGAAGGCGCGTCCGTGTGGCTGCCCGGCGTAATGAGCCGCAAAAAGCAGGTTGTGCCCAACTTTGAAAAGGCCTTCAAGTAAGCTTTTTTAGCTTAGCTTGATGTGATTTTGCCCCGCCGGGGCAGGGAAGCAGGCTCTTGTGAGCTGAACCCCTGCCCCGGCGGGGTTCTTTGTTGCCTGATCTGTTGCTGGGTTTTTACTGCGTAATTTCGGTGCACGCTTTTACCAGCCAGCTAACCCGGCGGTATCGCCAGCCAATAGGGCAGTGCAGCCAGCACCGCGTTCCGCTATACCCCGTACCGCCATTTCGCAGGGCAGTCCCGGCAGAGAGTCCTGGCAGAGCAGTCCTGACAGATATCCTGGTCAGTCTGTTCCGTCGTCCAGCCAGTCTTACCCAGTCTTGTCCAGCCCTTTCTGCTGCAAAAGCAATGTGAGGGTGTCGCAATTCCCAATCTGACCGCATCCGGCTTGCCCGGATTAACTGTGGGCATTGTTCCGTATCGAGCCCCGGCACAAATGCAAAAAGGCCGCCGGTTCATAAAACCAGCGGCCCTTTGAATGCGATTGTGCGGTCTGTTGTGTGGTCTGTGGCAGTGCGCGTCAGCCTACAGGCTGCGTTCTTCCAGCCCGCTGCCCTTGGGTGCGCTTTTGTTGGGCGGCGTGGTAACGGGTTGCAGACCGGGAACCACATCATGAATTTCGGTGGGCGGCACAAGGGGGTCGGCTGCGTCGCGCTGAATAACCTTGCTGTCGCGCACGAATAGCGTGCACGAAAGGCCAAAGCATTCGTAAACTGCCGCCACAGTGCCCTTGAGTTTTTCCTCGTCATTGAGCGGCGGGGGAATCAGCACGTAATAGATGCGGGTGCGACCGCCGCGCTTGGGCTCAACAAAGCACGAAACGATCCATTCGTCCTGTCCGTTTCCGTTCCAGTCTGCTATGCCCACCATATTGACTTTAAGCCTCTGGGTGGCATGATCTATGCTGAAACCGTTGGGAAAATGCTTCACGCGGCTGTCGGGCAGCTTGGTGGCGGCAAAGGTAGCACCAAGGTACACGTCGTGAGCCGTGTCGTTTTGCAGCATAAACGAGGGCGAAAGGCGGTTGTACAGAATTTCGCCGTAGTCTTTAAGGCCCTTAAAGGACATGGGGGCCGTATACGAGCCGTCCGCGTCCAGCAGGTTGCGGGCCTTCAGTTCCTTGGGCATGTTGTGGGCCATTTTCATGAATTCGTCTTTTTCTACCACAACCACGGGGCGGGTAGTGCCGCAGCCGGCAAGCAGGCAGCCCAGACAGAGCAGGGCGCAGATTCGCGATAAGAACATGGTGTGTGTCAGCTCCCCTGGCGGAGTTTTGACGGCAAGGAGCCGCTTTCTCCGTGAATGCAGCCTTTGTAAGCGTCTGCGTGCGGCTTGTAAAGAGCATTACGGCCATGATGGTACGCTATCTGCATGTTTTTATGATAATGTCATGAAACTGCACCAACACCACAGGACAAACCATGCCTGAACCGATTTATTTGCAAATGCCAGAGGCCCCGCTAAAAAAGCACGGGCGCCAGTTTTTGCGTCTGCTGCCCATATGGGTACTCGTTTTTCTGGCAGCCGGGGGCTGGTGGTGGATTGAGGCTGGCCGCGTAACAAGCACCTGGGCCATGCTGGATGGCATGATCTATGCCGTTTCGTCCGAATTTCCCGCGCGGGTGGATGCCGTGAATGTGCGCGAGGGCGACCGCGTTAAAAAAGGGCAGGTACTTGCCCGGCTTGATGTCAATGGCTATGCCAAGCGCATGGCCGAAGCCGGGCGCGAGGTTGCAGGCATGCGGGTAATGGCCGGCCCCCCCGGCTTGGAAGAAACCTCAGCCCGGCTCAGGCAGGCGCAGACCGCCGAGCGTGAAATGGTGCAACGCATAGCCCAGGCTCGGCACGAGGAAGACCTGAAGCAAAAAGCCCGTGAAGACCGCGTGGCCGAACATGTGCGCGCGCAGCTTGCCCTGCGCACCCTCGACAGCCAGGGCGGCGAACGCGCCGTGGGCACTGCCCGCTATGCCGCTGCCAAACAGGCAGAAATGCAGACCCGCCTTGCCAAGGAAAGGGCCTTGGTGGAATTTGAGCAGGTCAGCCTTGTGCGGGCCGCCATGGATCAGGAGCTGGCCCGCGTGCGCGACGAAACCCTGCGCTACAAGCAGATGGCCTCGCGCAACCGCTACGCGCCGCAGTATGTTGTGGGTGCGCTTGGCGCGGCCATGAACGCGGCCCCGCAGCAGGTGGTGGACGGCAACCTCTACGCGCCGCAAGACGGGCGCATCTTGCGCGGTTTGGCTATGCCGGGGCAGACAGTACAGCGGGGGGATCCCGTGGTATTGCTGTTGCCAGAGGGCAAGGAAGCGCAAAAATCTTTCTGGATCATCGCCTACTTTACCCAGGATGCGGCCAATGCCCTCAAGCCTGGGCAGAAATGCGCCGTCACCCTGCAAAATAACGTAAAGCTTGAAGGCCGTATTTATGACCGCCTTGATCCGCAGCCACTGCCCCCTGGTGCTACCTTGGATAACAAGGATGCTAAGGAAGCCGCATCTCGGCCAGAAGCGTATGTGCCGGTGCGTATTACCATCAGTGATGGTGAGGGAAAGCAGTTTGAGCCGGGGATGGTTGGTACGTGTGAGGTTATGACGAGGGCTTTCTGGGAGTAGTTTTTTTGCCTGTGTGGCACGCGATTTCACCGACCCGGCAAGGTTGATTGAGCTTTTTGAGTTTTCTGCCCTGCGGGCACTGAATTTCGCCTTCCGACGAAGTTTGGGTAGCCTGAAAAGGAAGCGCCGGAATTATGAGCGCAGCGTACTCGTGTGCGTGAGCATCAAAATTCCGGCGCTGACGCATTCAGGTCGCAAAAGTCGGGTTTGCCTAAATCAGCCTGACAGGCTCATCCCAAACCACATTGCTGCAAGGTGTTTCTGCCTGCCCAATAAGGCAGGGACGGCTAGCCTACCTGCCCGTGTACACAGCGCCAGAGGTGGGGCTTTCCTTGACCACGATTTTAGAAAGCCCCTTGAGCTGAGGCTCAAGCTTGCGCCATATCCAAACCGCAATATTCTCACTGGTGGGATTCTCCAACCCTTCAATATCATTCAGATACGTATGATCCAACTGATCAATATGCGACTTGGCAATGGTCTTGAGGTCGCCAAAATCCACAACCCAGCCAGTGGCTTCAGACACATCACCCTGAACATAGACTTCAACCACAAAAGTATGCCCGTGCAGATTGCCGCACTTGTGCCCCGCAGGAACACACGGCAAGCGGTGCGCTGCGTCAAACGACAAAGAAACGTAAATATCCATAATCTCTCCTAACGAATGCCAATAAACTTGTGTGTCTGAAGGCTCAGCTTCCACAAGGGGCGCTTGAGGCAGGTTTGCACAGCCTCTTCGGTTGCCTGTGCCTGACCGGCATAGTCACGCGGTTGCATAAAAAAATGCTCAAATTCCAGATGCTCAAAATCCTGCAAGTCAAAGCCTTCTTGGGGCCACACAAGCTTCAGCTCATTGCCGCGTGTGACAGTAAGCTCTGTTCCCGCCTTGGGGCTCACTGTTATCCAGTTCAGCCCGTCAGGCAACGCCAAGGTGCCGTTGGTTTCCATGCCAACCTGCACGCCGTGGCGCGTCAGCTCCCACACAAGTTCGTCCGTAACCTGCAGGGCGGGCTCCCCTCCTGTTAAAACAACATATGGCCGATAGCCCGCATGCGCAAAATTGGGGAAGTGCGCGCAGATTGCCTGGGCCAGCAGGGCGGCGTTTTCAAATGTTCCGCCCGAGTCGTCAGCGCCGAGAAAATCAGTATCGCAAAAACGGCATTTGGCAAATTCGCGGTCTTCCTCTCGACCTGACCACAAATTGCACCCGGCGAAACGGCAAAACACCGCAGGACGGCCTGCGTGAAAGCCCTCGCCCTGCAACGTATAAAAAATTTCCTTTACGGCAAAGCTCACAATATTTCTCCCGTTTTACCAGCCTGTTGCTCGTGTGTGCTCAACGAGTTGCAGGTGCGTAATTTTTCCATCTGATGCGTCAGGCAGTATAACCCTTGAGATAAACTGTAGCAAAAAGTTATACTTATGAAAATATATTAGAATGTTATTGCATGAAAGATTTCAAGGTCGAAAAGATCGCGCCGGAATTTTGTGCGGTGCGTACATATGTACTGGGCAGCAAAATTCCGGCGTGGGCTATCATCGGGCGCAGTAGTCTGGTTAGTAGTCGGGTTTGCGGTAGGCCTTTCTGTGAACCGTGTTACCCTTTAAGCTCGGCCAGATGTTTGCGGGCAAAATCAAGGTTCCCGTCCAGCTCAAGCGCGGCGCTCAAATATTCACGCGCCTGCTCGGCATTGCCCATGAATTTTTCGCACAGGCCAAGGTTGGCCAGATCCATGGCCGAGCCCTTGTCCACGCGCAGCACCGCCCTAAAGGCTTCTGCTGCCTTGGCGTAGTTGCCGGTTTTAAAGTGCGCCACACCCAGCAGATTGCCGTATTCCTTCATGTCCGGGCTTAGTTCCGCAGCTGTGGCAAGGGCGGGCAGGGCCTCTTGCCAGCGGCATTCAAGGGTATCGGTATAGCCAAGATAAAAGGCGGCCAGCGCCTTGGAATCTGTATCGGGTTGCAGGGGCACTGCTGCGGCAAATGCGCTGCGGGCCGTGTCAAAATCTTCTGCCCGCAGGGCCAGCATGCCCTCAAAAAACGGCAAAAAGTGCGCGCCGGGGTAGCAGCTTTCAAGCACCTTCAGTCCGCGCAGCACGGTATTGGCATCGGCTTCTTCCACCAGTTTGCGGCCCACAAAAAGCCCAAGGCTCTGGTTGCGGTCGCGCTCGCGAAATTGCAGGCCCGGCACAATACTGTAGTGCGTGGGAATACCCAGGCGTGCGTGCGTGGTTTCAACCGCGTACAGTTCCAGCGGGGCAAGGCCGCGCAGGGCCGTACGCAGCTCCTCGCGTATGTCGGTATTTTCCACGCTGGGCAGGCTTTTGAGCTCAACGGTAGGGCCTTCGATCAGCCAGTTGATCTGCTCAAGGGCCGTGTACTTGGAAAGGCCCGAAGCCTCGTAGCAGGCGCGGGTGCAAAAATCGCCCGCAAGCTGGGCCACTTCGGTCACAGCGCGGATAGCCGCCTTGGCCGGGGATGCAGCCGTGCCAGCCGTATAGACGATTTCTGACGAGTCGGGGAATGTTTTGGGATCCCAGGCAACGGCGGCAACCGTGGGCAGGGGCATGCCCAGCGAAAAATCTTTCAGCACAATGCGCACGCCCTCGCGTTCAAAGGCAGCCAGCAGCTCGGCCAGCACGGGGTCAAAGGCGCACGATGCCGGGTCGATGGTGGGCGTGGTGGGCTTGTTGCGGTCAACGCGGCAGCATACGTGGCGTTCGATCAGCTCGCTCAGGCCCTGCAGCAACGATTCTTCGCGGCTGTTGCCAGCCGAGGTTCCGTTAAATTCGCCAAGCAGCTTGAACCAGTCGAGCGGCAGCCATACGGTTTTGCCGTCCAGCAAACGAGTAGCGGGGTAAAACTGCCAGCTTGTCAGGTCGAGCACGCGGCGGGCGTTTTCTGGCGACAGATTGTCGTCCACAGAGCGCAGCATGTCTTCAATGGACATCAGGTCGTTGCCAAAGCGGGCTTCGGCCTCGCTCCAGGTGGCGCTGACCATGTGGGGCAGCTCTTCCCAAAAGCTGAAAAATGCAAAGCGTTCCATCAGCTCCATCAGGGCCGAAGCCTCGGCCTGCTCGGCAGAGGATCCCTTGCCCATCTGTTTGCGGGTGGGCATGATGCGCCGGGCATCGGCCCCGCACACGCTCAGAAATACTGGTATGCCCAAGCGGCCCACGTCCACGCGGCGCGTTTGTGAAAGGATATCAAGGCGTGACGCATCGAGCCGCTCACGCACGCGCGCTATGGTCTGCGCGGGGCTCATGGCTTTGTCGAGGTCGCGGGTATAGCCCTTGGGGCAGGGAGCAAGGGTTATGATGGGCAACTGTTCGTTCATGGCCGCTCCAGAATCAGGATGCTGTACAGACGGCGCTGTTCTTCGCCGTTTTCGTCCTGCGATTTTACGCCAATGCGGCCTTCGGTAATCTTGAATGTCTTGGCCGCCAGCTTGCCAAAGTGGGGCTTGGCGCGGGCCACATCGGTGCAGAAAAATGCCTTGCCGCCGGGGGCGAGGTGGCGGTCCACAAACTTGACCAGGGGGCGGTGCAGATCATCGAGGTAGAGAATTTCAGAGGCGGCGATAATGTCAAAACCGCTGGCAAAACGGGGGTCGCGTCCCGGCGCTGTCACGTCCACATGGGTGACCTCAATCTGGTCGCCCAGACCGTTGCGCAGCACGTTGGCCCGGGCAAAGCGCAGGGCCTGTTCCACCACGTCGCTCAGCACCACACGCTCAAAGCCGTAACGTGCGACCACAAGGCTGAGCGCACCGCAGCCCGCGCCAAGTTCCAGCAGGCTTTTGCCCTGCGGCTCATACTTGCGCAGCAGGCGGCCAAGCACAAACGAGCCGGGCCACAGTTTGGCCCACAGGGGCAGGTCTTTGAGCGGATCGTGGATGGCCTTGCGTTGCAGCAGTTTGTCCAGATGCGCGCTCATGTTCTGTATGGAAAGCACCTCAAGGGGATTTTCGTCCACATGCAGCGGCTCGAAATCCACCTCAAAATCGGCGCGGATGCGTTCAAGCAGGCTTTCAAGTTCTGCGGCGTGCGGAGCGGAAAGTTGCGGCCCGGATACCGGGGCGGCCTGGGGCGGGCTTTGAAGGTCAGACATGGATGTTCCTTGCAATGGGGAATACAAAGGCATTGATAAGTGTGTCACTATACCCGCATTTAAGGCGTATGGCAATCCTTATTGATTAGATATGATTTAAGCGCCCTTACAGGCTGCGCGGGGGGCTCGACCCGGCAAAGGAAGTCTGGCATTGTTGGCAAGTCGGCTGGTGTGCCAGTGGCCCCGCCGCAAACACTGAGCGAGAGGATTATGAAGAATATTTTTCGTTTTGAGATGATTGTGGCCGAAGAAGACGCAGACCGCGCCACCGGCCTGTTGACCCTGGGCGTGCCCTTTGGCTGGGAAGAAGAAACCCTGCCCACGGGCGAAACCCGCTTTCGCGTGCATTGCGAAAACCCCGAATTTATCAACAACCTGCAAAGCGACATGCAGGCCCGTATTCCCACTGCGGAATGCACGCTGACCACGCTTGAAGATCAGGACTGGCTGGCCGCGTGGCGGCAGTTTTTTACGCCCGTGCCCTGCGGCAACCGCTTTGTGGTGCTGCCCCCGTGGCTGGCCGACAGCCCCGACTTTCCCGGGCGGGAGAAGATTGTTATCGAGCCCAAAAGCGCCTTTGGCACGGGTCACCATGCCACCACGGCCCTGTGCCTGACCGTGCTGAGCGATCTTTTGGACAAGGGCCGCGTCAAGGCTGGCCAGCATTTTCTTGATCTTGGCACCGGCTCTGGCGTGCTGGGCATTGGCTGCTGCAAGAGCGGCCTCACCGGCGAAGGCTACGACATCGACATGCTGGCCGTTGAAAATGCCATTGAAAACCGTGGCATCAACGGCATCGAGGGTTTTGAGGTCGGGCTTGGCAGCATAGACGCCCTTGAAGGCCGCACCTATGATCTGGTGCTGGCAAATATTCTGGCGCGTCCGCTCATCGATCTTTCGCAGCGTATTGTGTGGGCCTGCAAGCCCGGCGCGTGCCTTGTGCTTTCTGGCCTGCTTGAAATTCAGGCCGACAGTGTTGAAGAAGCCTACATGGCCCAGTGCCTGCCCAAGCCCCGCCGCGTTATCGACGGCGAGTGGTGCGCCCTGGTCTGGGAATAGGTGCGGGATTGACGGTTTTTGCCCTTGCTGCGGCGGCGCAGGCAGATGCCCTGCCTGCGTTGCCCGGCACGCTTATATATCTTGAAGGGCAGTGGGCTTCGGCCCTGCTGTTTGCCGTGCTGTTGGGTTTGGGCGTGGCCCTGCAAGCCCTGAGCGTTTACCGCTCAAGCTCAAGCGGCCTGCGTTGCGCCCTGCTTGGGGCCTCACTGGTGGTGTGTGCGGGGCTGTTTGACCGCGACCCCGTGCTTGTGGTGGGGCAGATTGTGCTGGTTGCGGCCTTGTGGCCCGTGGCAGCAAAGAAATTTTGCAAGTCTGGCTCCTGCCCAGGTTCTGGCTCTGGCCCCGGCTCTGGCCCCGGCGCGGCACAGCGCAGCGGAAAGGCACGCTAATTTGCCCTCAGGGGCGCTCGTTCCAGGCGGGCAGGGGCGGCGGCGAGTAGCTGTCCATTTTTTTTAGCATTTCGCCAAGGCGTACCGGGCGTCCATTGGGGCCGCGCTGCACAGGACCGCACGACTGGGCTTCAAGAACCTCTGGAATACTGGCAGGGTCTGGCCGCAGCACTTCATCTGCCGAATGCAGATAGGGCAGGGGATCAACGGCCTTGCCAGCGGCATCATGCAGGCCAAAATGCAGGTGTGCGCCCGTGGTTCTGCCAGTGCAGCCCACTAGACCCACAGGTTCACCCGCTTCAACGCGCTGACCACTTTTTGCCAGGGTTTTTGACATGTGCCCGTAGCGGGCTGTCATGCCGTCATCCTGTTTGATGTCGACAGAAATACCCATGGCCCCGTTTTCGCCAGCGCGAACCACAATGCCGGGTTTGAAAGCCGTGATGGGCCAGCCCATTCTGGCGCGGATATCAATGCCCACATGGTCGCGCATGACCAGGCCGCGTCTGCTGAGCCATCCGGGCATGCGCCGGTTGCCAAAGGGTGAGGTGACAAGCTCGCGCAGGGGCGGCAAGCTTCGCTCGCCACTAGCGGCATCAGCTTCACTGGCAGCGGGCGGGTTTTGCTGGTCGCTGGCTGTGGTCTGTGCCCCGGTGGTTTCGGTGCTGGCAGGGGCCTGCTGTCCGTCAGCCTTTGTGATGTCTGGCTGAGCGGCTTCAGGCTGGGATGCTTCTGATGGCTGAGAGGCGTCTGTCTGCTGTTTATCCTGTTGGGCTGTGCCTTCCTGCTGTTGTGCAGGGGCCGTCATTGCAGGGGCTTCCGCCGCAGGAACTGCCGCCTGAGCGGGCACGCTGGCCGCACTTGCGCAAAGGGCAAGCAGCGCAAGGCTGAAAAGTATTTTTTGCACGTTTTCTCCTGTGCTGCTGCGTGTGCGTGCCTTGGCAAACCACAAGCTCGCAGCATACGGCGCACTGTGAAAAAATCAAGCGGGTTGCACTGAGGGCAAGGCAGTGTGACACATAATTGGGAGGTCAGTATGCCTTTACGAACCATCGTTCAGGACGTTACCGGCAAGCCGACAATTGACGGCGCTGGCGTGCGCCTTGTGCGCGTGTTGGGTTCGCCCACGGTCAAGACTTTTGACCCCTTTCTTATGCTTGATGCCTTTGATTCGCAAAATCCCGATGACTACACCAAGGGTTTTCCCATGCATCCCCACCGGGGTATTGAAACCTTCACCTATCTGGTGAATGGGGCCATCGAGCACAAGGACAGCCTTGGCAACGAGGGTGTCATAGGCGATGGCGATTGCCAGTGGATGACCGCTGGCAGCGGCATTCTGCACCAGGAAATGCCGCTGGCCTCGCCGCGCATGCTGGGTTTGCAACTGTGGATAAACCTGCCCGCAAAGCACAAGATGGTCGATCCCAAGTACCGCGATATCACTGCCCCCATGGTTCCGCATGTGACAGAAGAGGGCGTGTCTGTGGCCGTGGTGGCGGGCAGATACAAGGGCGTAAACGGCGCGGCCCAGGGCGAATATGTGGACGTGCGCTTTCTTGATGTGCGCCTCAAACCGGGCGCTCGCTGGCAGGTAGAGGCCGACCCCGCGCATACGGTTTTTGCCTATGTATACGATGGCGACTGCTGCCTGCTGGAGGGCCGCGAGCCCATTCTGGCCCGCCACGCCTATCTGCTGGGAGAGGGGGATGCCGTGGCCTTTGAAGGCGGCGAAACAGAATGCCGTTTTGTGCTGGTTTCTGGTGCTCCCTTGCGCGAGCCCGTGGCCTGGGGCGGCCCCATTGTTATGAATACGGATGAAGAGCTCATGCAGGCGTATTTTGAAATTGAAGAGGGCAGATTTATCAAACACTGGGCGCCACCACGTAAATAACTTTTGCCGGACAGAATCGGCCAGCCTTGACAGGCCTGCAAGTGGGTCTTATTGGAGACTACTGCATCAGAAACAGGAGTCAATGTCATGAGCAACTGTATTTCTGTATTGTTTTTTAAGGGCAAAGTGTATGCCCTGCTGTTGATCTGCACCCTTCTGGCAAGCCTTTTTGCTGTTTCAGGCGCTGTTGCCGCCGAGGCCAAGGTGCGCGTGCTTGCCACTACCTATCCTGTGTACCTTATAACCCGCGCCGTTACCCAATCGAGCCCCGATGTGCAGGTAGACCTGCTTATCCCCGCTCAAACTGGCTGCCCGCACGACTACGCCTTGACCCCCAAGGATATGCAAAAGCTCGCCAAGGCCCGTATTGTGGTTATTAACGGGCTGGGGCTTGAGGCTTTTTTGGAAAAGCCGCTTGCTGCGGCTGGCAAGATTATCCTTGTAGACAGCAGCAAGGGGGTGAAGGCCATTGTTGAAGACCACGATGAAGACCAGCATGCCGCACCCGACAGTGCTGACAAGGCCCACAAGGACGACCATGACCATGCCGCAGTGGCCAAGGGGCATGAAGCTGAACATGAAGCTGAACATGGACATGGCCACAACCACAGCGCCGGGCATGGGCACGACCACGGCGGCGTGAACCCTCATGCCTTTGCCAGCCCCATGCAGGCAGCCGTAATGGCCCGTAACATTGGCCTTGCCCTTGCTGCGGCTGAACCCGTTGCCGCCAAAAACTGCCCCGAAGCAGCGGAAGCCTATGCCGCAAGGCTTGAGGCCGTGGGCAAGCGCCTTGCCGCAGTGGGGGCCAATGCCGCCAACAAGAATGTGGTGGCCCTGCACGACGGCATGGCCTACCTTGTGCGCGACGCCGGTCTGAACCTTGTTGGCGTGATTCAGGAAGACGAAGAAGCCCAGCCCTCGGCCGCGCGACTGCTTGATCTTGCAAAAAAGATCAAGGAATCCAAGCCGGTTGTTCTTATTGGCGAGCCGCAGTATTCGGATAAACCCGTGCGTGCGCTTTCGGCTGAAACGGGCGTTCCTGCGGTGCAGCTTGATTCGTTGGCTTCCGGGCCTGCCAATGCGCCACTCGATCATTACGAAACTGTCATGACCAACAACTGCGCTATTCTTGAGAAATACTTTGCCAAATAATATTCTGCCTGCCCCCTCGGTCTGCTTTGAGAATGTATGCCTCAGCCGGGGGGGCAATCTTATTCTTGATGGTATCTGCGCCACAGCGCCTGCGGGCGGCAGTACGGTTATTGTTGGCCCCAACGGCGCTGGCAAAACCACCTTGCTGCTGTGCCTGATTGGCGAATTGCCGTTTACGGGGCGCATTGAATTTCTTGGTGCAGTGCGGCCACCGCGTGTGGCCTATGTGCCACAGCATCTGAGCATGGATCGCAGCCTGCCCCTGCGCGTAAACGAGTTTATGGCTCTGAGCTGCCAGCGCCAGCCCTTGTGGCTGGGTTTGCGCCCCTTTGCGCGTACTGAGGCGCGGCGTCTGCTGGAGATGGTCAAGGCAGAGCATCTGGAGCAGAGCCGTATGGGCGACCTTTCGGGCGGTGAGCTGCGGCGTGTGCTGCTGGCGGCTGCCCTTGGCCGCAACCCAGAGCTGCTGGTGCTGGATGAACCCGCTGCGGGCGTTGACGTGCGCGGTGAGAGGCTGTTTTGGGAGCTGCTGGATCATGCCCGCCGCGAGCGGGGTTTTACGCAGATTATGGTCAGCCACAATCTGCCCCTAGTGGCGCACTATGCCACCCACGTCATCTGCCTTAACAAAAGGGTCTGCACCACGGGCGCGCCCCGCGTTACACTGGTTTCGTCCACTCTCATGGAGCTTTTTGGCGTGCCTATCCATCTGTACCCCGACCAGTGCGACCCCGAAGACCCCGGCTGCCCGCAGTGCGGCGTGGTGAGCGAGGCAGAAGGGCTGCTGCCCATCTATTCGACCATAGAACGGCGTCAGGCTGCCCGCATCGCAGCCCGCCAGGCCGCTAGCCAGCAGGGCCAACTGTCTGCGGGGCATCTGTCTGCGGATCAGGCTGGTTGTACCGAAGGCGCAGCGCCCGGTCAGGGAGGTTCCCGTGCCTGATCTCGCACCCGTGTACGCGCTTATCTCCCTGATTCCGCTCGAATGCCTGCAAATGCGTTTTATGCAGCAGGCCCTGCTGGGGGTGCTGTTGCTGGCTCCCATGGCCTCTGTGCTGGGGGTTGAGGTAATTAACTTTCGCATGGCCTTTTTTTCAGACGCCATCGGGCATTCGGCCTTTGCCGGTGTTGCCCTTGGGCTCATTCTGGCTGTGCCGCCGCGCCTTGCCATGCCCCTGTTTGGTATATTGGTGGGGCTGGCCATTATGGCTGTGCGGCGCAAAAGCGATCTTTCGTCCGATACGGTCATCGGCATTGTTTTTTCTGCCGTGGTGGCCTTTGGGCTTGCGGTGGTAAGCCGTGCCGAGGGCGTGGGCAGGGACATGCAGCGCTTTTTGTATGGTGATATTCTTACCATCACCGATGGCGAAATCGGCTTTTTGGCCCTGCTGTTTGTTGCCCTGCTGGCCTTTCAGTTGGTTGGCTACAACAGGCTCATGTACATTGCCCTTAACCCGGTGATGGCACGAGTGCACGGCGTGCGCGTGGCCCTGTGGCAATATGCTTTTGCCGGGCTGTTGGCTCTGGTGGTGATGTTTTCTGTGTGGGCGGTGGGCGTGCTGCTGGTTACAGCCATGCTGATTGTGCCTGCGGCCACGGCCCGCAACCTTGCCAGCTCTGCGGGCGGGATGTTTTGGTGGGCGCTGCTGGTGGGTACATCGTCTGCCTTTGTGGGGCTTGTGCTTTCAGCTCAGGAATGGCTGGCCACGGCCAGCGGGGCCACCATTATTCTTGTGGCCTGCTGCTGGTTTGCCCTGAGCCTGCTGGTTGTGCAGGCGCGTGAGCACAGGCGCGAGTAGATGTAATGTCTTTGGGGCGGGTGAACAATCTATTGGAACCTTACAGTTAGGCGAAGCGTTGCCTATAGCCAGCGGAATTGAACTCGATACTTATATTGGCAAAAAAGGCTTAAATTTTTTTCGAAATGCAGTTCCCAAGCCCTCAAGGTCGGGGAAAATGGTGTAAGAATTGACGCCAAATATGTCTAATTGGCGTTCGATCAATTTTTTAATGTCATTTTTTATAATAATTTTTATCTTAATAAAATCATCCATTGGATGAAAAGGGTTGTAATGAAGAGTAAAAAAAGAACTTTGAACATCAATTCGTTCAGTTATAGAATCTGGAACTATTCTGACGAAATGTTTGCCAAATTTTTTTAAAACCATTTTGTCGTATATAGGCATGTAATTTATTTTGTCTTCTAGAAAATAATCAATAGAAGGCATTGTTTCATCTAGTATGTACGAATAATCAATATTGTCTTGAGTGCTCATTAGTTCGTGTGAAAGTATATACACACATCCATCTGTATCATTTTTTGAGTCTAATGAAAAAAATAATGCCACAAGAGGATTTGTTGTCCAATCGAGAAGTCGTGTCGGAACCCCGTAATGCTGGGCAAATATCGCGCATTCGAAGTCAGATTTATTTTTTTCAAATCTGGCAAGTTTTTGCTTAAATTCGAGAAAAACTTTTCTTTCTAGCTCTGCAGAAAACCATATGTTTTGAAAATCTCCCCTGCCGATGCCAGGAAGGAGCTTGTGGGCAGCGTGGTCGGAAACGCCTCGATACCCTGCACCAATGGCAGAAGGCAAAACCGCTTTTACGTATTCATCCAGCGAATTGATGTAGATTGTTTCCATAATTACCCATTGGCGTTATGCCATAGTTAAAATGCTGATTTACTACCGACAAGATTTTCAACATTTAAGGTTAGGTTCGTCGTGTATACACGATTATTTTATGGCATCTCACAGAACAGATATTGCCAAGGAAACAATCGCGCCAAGAATGATGCCTAGGTAAAACTGGCTGTTCTTTTTGTAGACCCACTGCGAATACAAGCTGCGCCTGCACCCTGTTCTGGATTCGAGCAGCATGTTGACCCCAATAGCCACTGCGAGTTTCAGTTTTGCTTCCGTCAGATTCCAAGGTTCGTATCTGCCATAGAGCAGCCGTTGTCGCGGTGGCATGTTCTCATCTTCGGTATCAAGTTCAATGGGGTAAAAATAGATGTGGACCAGGCCGTTGTGATCCTGACAGGCCTGAACCTCCCCCCACCGTTCATAAAAGTATGTTGTGTTATCTGCCTTTTCCGGGCTGTAGGTAGTTCTGGCAATGTCAGTCTTCTCAATGTGTGTTGTGAGGGTGAAGGACTCCAGATTGGTCAGTGCCGTGCCCGGAAAAACCTGACGGTTAGGCCCTCCATTAGTCAATTTTATGATTTCCTTGAAGTCCTTCTCGGCCTGCTTGAATACTCGCTCGACAAGAGGTCGCGTGGTTTGCCGCCATTCGCTCCTCCTCTTGCTGCGCAAGGCAGTGTTTGCAGTAGTTACGCCGCTTGCAAGTCTGTGCCAAAGCCACGTTGCCAGCTTCTCCCAACACCATGCCCTGCCTACTGAAAACCATCGCCACAGAATAAAACTGGTAAAACACTTTCTGAATTCCATCTTTATCTTCCTATGTATGTTGTGATGCTGTTGCAGTATATTTACTGCACCATAAGACATAAAATATAGTAAAAGTCAATAAATATTTTCCGTAAAAAGTTATTGACGCATTCCACGAGAAGCAATTTTACAGTCAGTTTTTACTTTTTTAATTTTTAAACAAAATTTATCTAATTTTTAAATTATTTTCTTGCCAGTTGTATAATGCAAAAAAAGCCGAATTGCTCCGGCTTCTTCCATCTCTTCAATGTGACTGAAATTTATCTAGCGCTGTGCGCATCACGCGCAAGGCAGTTGGCTATCCATACCTTGACGAGCGCTTGGCGGCTCACGCCAAGGTGACGGGCCTCGGTGTCCAGTGCTTCCACCATCCAGGTGGGAAAGTCCACGTTCACCCGCTGCGTCTGCTTATTGGGCCTGCGGGCCGCTGCCCAATCCACATGCGCGGAAATGTCCTCGCCCGCTTCAAAGCGGCGGTCAAATTCCTCGGCAAAAAGTTGCTTTTCATGATTCATAGTATTCCACCTCTTCTTTGCGGGAGCGGCGCACGGAAATGATGCGCACGGCCTTGCCCCTGTATGTGATAACCCCTGTCCACACTTTGCCCTCGATCATGCCGATAACCAGAAAGCGCGGTTCACCTGTGCGCAGCACGGGCACTTCCAGCAGGTTTTCGTCTTCCCACAGGGCCTTGGCCTGCTCAAAGTCGAGGCCGTGCTTCATTTTGTTGATCGCACTCTTGGCGGGGTCGTATTCAAACTTCATGCTGATAAGGTATAAAAAATATACCTTTTGTCAATGGCCGGTGGGGGGAGGGGATTGGCAGGGGCGGGTGAACAACTTACTGGAATATTACACCTAGAGCACCGCGCAGCACGTTATTACCGCTCATCCACAAAAAAACGCCTTCCCCGTATTTCGAGGAAGGCGTTTTGGCTTTTTGAGGAGCAGGTAGTGCTAAACCAGTTTTTTCACGGCTTCGAGGGCTGCAGCGTAATCGGGTTCATGGGTCACTTCGGTCACCATCTGGCTGTAGGCCAGGGTGCCATCGGGGGCGACCACAAAGATCGAGCGGGCCAGCAGATCCAGTTCCTTGATCAGAATGCCGTAGGTTTTGGCAAAGGAAGCCGTGCGGTAGTCAGAAAGGGTTTCAACAGCGGTTACGCCAGCAGCTCCGCACCAGCGGGCCTGGGCAAAGGGAAGGTCGCGGCTTACGGCCACAATGCGCACCTTGTCTGACAGGGCGGCGGCTTCGGTATTGAAGCGGCGCACTTCCATGTCGCACACGGGGGTATCAAGCGAAGGTACGCACACCAGCACCAGCACCTTGCCCGCGTAGTCTTTCAGGCTGCGGGGGCTCATATCGTTGGCGGTCAGCGTAAAATCAGGAGCCTTGCCGCCAACGGCAGGCTGAGAGCCTTCAAGATGCATGACATTGCCTTTGAACGTAACTGTATCCATAGGAAACTCCTTATTGTTTCAGGGTTCTTGGATTCTGTGTTATCCAGGCTTTATTGTCAATGGTTATTATTAACGAGAAGTGCAGGGCCGATTTCCGCCAATACTTTTTCATTGTACCTTTGGGCCACATTCTTCGCAAGGCTGGTCTGTGGGCAGAACATGCGCGGATAAAATCGGACTTTCTTCCATTGCCATATGCGCGGCAGTGCCTATATTTAAACAAGAATGTGTCTACAGCAGGAGCAATTGATGAGCACTTTGACACCACGCGGCATAGTTGCCGAACTTGATAAATTTGTTGTGGGACAGGAACAGGCCAAACGCATGGTGGCGGTGGCAGTGCGCAACCGCTGGCGGCGGCAGCATCTTGCCCCCGAACTGCGCGACGAGGTTTCGCCCAAAAATATCATCATGATGGGCCCCACCGGCGTGGGCAAAACAGAAATTGCCCGCCGTCTGGCCAAACTTTCTGGCGCGCCCTTTGTAAAGGTTGAGGCCACCAAGTTTACCGAGGTGGGCTATGTGGGCCGCGATGTGGAATCAATGGTGCGCGACCTCACGGAAATTGGCATCAACCTTGTGCGCGACGAGGAAAACGCCCGCGTGCGCAAGGCCGCCGAAGCTGCGGCAGAATCGCGCCTGATGGATCTGCTGTTGCCCAGTTCTTTTGGATCGGAGGAGCGGGCCTCTACGCGCGAAAAGCTGTTGCAGCAGTTTCGCCTGGGTTTTCTGGACGACCGCGAAGTAGAAGTGGACGTGACGGAGCAGGGCGGCGGCAGCGTGGATATTTTTGCCATCCCCGGCATGGAGCAGATGGGCGGGCAGGTCAAGGACATGTTCAGCAAGGCCTTTCCCCCAAAGCACAGCCGCCGCAAAATGAAGGTGCGCAACGCCTTTGCCGTGCTTGTGCAGGAAGAATCTGGCCGACTGGTGGATCAGGAAGCCTTGGTGGACAAGGCCCGTGAGCGCGTGGAGCAGACAGGCATCATCTTTATTGACGAAATCGACAAGATTGCCAGCTCTTCGCAAAACCGCACCTCGGACATTTCGCGCGAGGGCGTGCAGCGCGACCTGCTGCCCATCGTGGAAGGCAGCTCGGTCAACACCAAGTACGGCATGATCCGCACCGACCACATTTTGTTTATTGCGGCGGGCGCGTTCCACTTCAGCAAGCCTTCGGACATGATTCCCGAGCTTCAGGGGCGTTTTCCCCTGCGGGTGGAATTGCAGCCCCTGGGCAAGGAAGAGTTTTTGCGCATCCTTAAAGAGCCGGACAACGCCCTGACCAAGCAGTATGAAGCCCTGCTGGGCACAGAGCAGATTCGCCTGAGCTTTACCGACGACGGGCTGGAAGAAATTGCGGCCTTTGCCGAAGACACCAATACCCGTACAGAAAATATCGGTGCGCGGCGGCTCTATACCATTATGGAAAAAATTCTGGCCGACATCTCGTTTGACGCGCCAGAAATGCCCGGTGCGCAGATAGTGGTAAACAAGGCCTATGTGGAAGATCATTTGCAAGATGTGCGCGACGATCAGGACTTGAGTCAGTATATTCTGTAAGCCTTACGGTTTGCCTGTGCCCGGCCCCGTTGGCAGCGACCTGTAGTGATGCCTTGGCCGTGGCCTGTGGCAGTGATACGGGCGGTATTGGCCGCCAGAGTGCAAAATAATATCGCGCTGGCTTGGGGCTTGGGTAAGCCCGGTTTGTGGGCAAGCCTAGAGGCAACTGAGACGATTATGGCAGTAAAGCCGACCCATCCATGTGTTGGGTCGGCTTTACTATTTTTGTGCTCGTGTGCGAATTGTGCTGCTGAAATGGCTGGGGAACTGTTCAGAAACCAATCGGAAAATCTGCCCGTTGAAGGGGCTTGCCCCGTCTTTGGTGTAGAGCCGTGTAGCCCCCCATCGAGAAGGCTTGTCCTTGTCTTTGGTGTAGAGCCGTGAACAGACGCAAAAGAAGAGGGCGAAAATTGGGCAAGAAAAAAGGTTCGCGGTATAACCGCGAACCTGAATTTTCTGGTGGGCCATCAGGGACTCGAACCCCGAACCAACTGATTAAGAGTCAGCTGCTCTACCAATTGAGCTAATGACCCGCATTGCG
>SAAX01000058.1 GCA_009929215.1 Deltaproteobacteria bacterium
ATGGGCGTGGATATCGACAGTCTGCTGGCGGCAGCGGCCAATGACATGCAACAGGCTGACGCAGCTGAACCCGAAACAGCGCCCGCGCCCGTATCGGCCCCGCCCGCTGCTGCCGTAACCAACGATGACCTCGACAGTCTGCTGGCTGCGGCCACCGCCGGGCTGGAAGCAGAGCCAAGCCCCAGCCCTGCACAATCGGCTGCGCCAGAGGCCGCGCCCGCAACACCTCCCGCGTCTGCTTCTACGCCGACATCTGGGCCTGGCGACATGGGCGTGGATATCGACAGCCTGCTGGCAGCAGTAGACGCCAAAGCCGCACCCGAAGCTGCCGCAGAGCCACAAGCCACTCCCGAAATGGCCGACCCCTTTGCCGATGCGCTACAAGCTGTGGCCGATGCTACACCCGCGCAGCCAGACACTGCGCCCGAAATCGAAGCCGCACAGGCGCACGAGACACAGCCAGAACCTGCACCAGAACTCGGGTCAGAACCAGAATTTGAGGCCGAAACCGCGCCCGAACCTGAGTCCGCAACTGAAGAAACCGCGCAGCCAGAGCTTGCGGCTGACACGCAGCCCGAAATTATGGAACTTTTGCCGGAAGATCAGACAGCGGAAACTGCCCCTACTGCTATTGCGGAAGCAGCCGAAGCTGGCGCAGACACTGACACTGTAGCGGAGCCAGCGGCAGACATTGAAGCCATGATGGCCGCCGCTGCGGGCGAAACCCTTTCTGCCGATGCTTCGGCAGAGCAGGATATTCCCGCAGAATCGGTTGATGACCTGCTTGCGGCCATGTCTGCCGATCTTTCTGCACAGCCCGAAGCCGACATTTTGCCCGAATCTGCGGCTGAATCTGCGGCTGAAGCCGTGCCCACTGAGAATGACGCACAGCCCCTTTTTGAGCCGCTTGCCGAGCCCGCAGCTGCATTTGTTGAAGAACCCATGGCTGATTTTGCCGCACAGGCAGCCCCAGACGAGACCCCGCAGCACGCACAGCCGGATCTGCACGAATTTGAAACATCCCATGCGGCCCTTGCAGCCCAGCTGCAAGACGATACCGATCTCACAGGTCTGGAGTCGCAGGCCGTGCTGGACACAACCCTTGCCACTGTTTCAGCCGAGGCCCTTGAAGCCGTGATGACTCAGGCCAACGAGGCGTCTTCGCATGCGCTCGATGCCTTTGCCCAAGCCTTTGATGCCTCCAGCCGCGCGGCAGACGCAGCCGAGGCCGTGGGCAACCTTGCCGCCCGCGTAGAGCTGTGCGAAAGGGCGCTGGAAGAGGCCGGTGACCGCATCATCGCGCTCGAAACCGCTCTGGAAACACAGATTGCGGTCTTGCACAACCTGACCGCAACAGCACTGCCCCGGCAGGAGCTGGAGGGCATGTTTATGGAAGGGCATCCTCTGTATCAAGGCCTCATGGAATGTATCAGCAAAGCCGTTGCCGAAACTCTGGCCGCCACGCCCGCGTCTGCACATACACCAGCCTTGACCCGGAACGCCGCACCAGCAGATGTGCAAGCACAGATCGACGAGCACCTGCAACCGGTCATAACTGCGGCACGCATTGCCACCGCGCGCATCGACTCGCTTGAAGGCCGCCTCGATGCCCTTGAACCCCGCTTTAACGACAGGATTGAAAAGGCCGCCGCAGCCGCGGCAGCACGCATTCTGCGCGAAGAAATCGGCCGTCTTCTTGAAGAATAGCTGCTAGTTCAGCCCGTTGCACCCGGCCACGCCACGGTGCAGATTGTCTGCCGCAACAAATCTGCGCGCTCGGGCGGCAAGACACACCGGCCTTGCCAATGACAGGCGGAACGCATATGCTGTTGCGCGGTTTCGCGGGCGCTTTTCCGCATTTTTTGCTATTAAAAAAAGGGGCGGGGGCTGTTGCTTCCGTTTCTTAACCCGTCCAGGCAATACCCGCTGTGGGTCTTGGCCATTCCCCAAAGGGGCGGGTTTTCATTTTTGCCGTGCCCCAAAGGGCCGGAAGCTGAGGCTCAAATGGATAAGGATCGCAAGGAAGCCTTGCAGGTTGCCAAGGAACTGACTGCTAAATTCATTGAAACGCGCACGGTTTCCCCCAGCAATTTTGCCGAGGTGTTTCCCTCGGTCTACCGGGTTGTCTGCGTCGCCATAGGCGTGGATGCTGGCCAGGACAAGGGCGATAAATAACGTGGAGACTTCACGCAACACCGCCGCAGAGCCCGCCGCCAAGCCCGCGCACGATGCCGCCGTGGCTGGCATGTTTGGCCGCATTGTGCCTTTTTACGATCTGCTGAACCGCGTGCTGAGCCTTGGCCTTGACCAGTACTGGCGCAAGGTGCTGGCGCAAAACGTGCGCCTTGGCGATACCGGGAGGGTGCTTGATCTGGCCGCTGGCACGCTTGATGTTTCGCTGGCCATTCGCCGCCGCTACCCCACAGCCACGGTTCCCGCCATGGATTTTTGCCCGCCCATGCTGGTGCGCGGCAGCCGCAAACTCAAAGACGCCAACGCCCGCAGCATCCTGCCCGTTGCGGCCGATGCCAAGCGCCTGCCCCTGCCCGATGCCTCGGTTGACTGCATTACCATTGCCTTTGGCATACGCAACATTCTGCCCCGCGAGGCGGCCTTTGCCGAAATGCTGCGCGTTCTGCGCCCCGGCGGCAGGGCCTGTATTCTGGAATTCGGCTCTGGGCAGGAACGCATCTGGGGCGGGCTGTACAACGTGTACCTCAACCACCTGCTGCCGCGTGTTGGCAAGATTTTTTCAAAAGATCCCGGCGCATACGAATACCTTGCCGATACCATCCGCAAGTTTCCGTCTGCCCGCAGCCTTGAGCAGGAAATGCGCACCGCTGGCTTTGAACGCGCATGGCACGAAAAACTCACTTCGGGCATTGTTTGCCTGCATGTGGGAGAAAAAGCGCGCTAGCTACCGCGCCCAGCACGGCAGCGCGGGCGGCTCAAAGTAACCAGCTTGGGGACTGTTACAACAGCAAGAGACTCTGGTTCCTGCTTACGGCAGGAAGCAGAAAACAAATAAGCCCTGGACTGAAAGGCCTTAGCGGCAGGCCAGAGCCACAAGCCCCAGCCCCACGGCCAGAGCAATCAGGCCAACGATACGCAGGCGGCTTTCTGGCAACGGCAGCAGTTGCAGCAGGGCACGGCGCATGCCACCGGGAAACAGCGTCCAGCAAAGGCCTTCGATAATGATGGCCAGCCCCAGAGCACGCAAAAACAGGGTGTAGTCAAATTTCATGGTTTTCTGGTGACGGAAAATCGAGGTTTTGTAAAGGAACGAATCATGGCTACTTGCACAGCACCGCGCACGTGCCATCTCCCGCCCAGCCGGCTTTGCACCGCACTGCGGCCTGTGCCTGTGTTGCGCTCCGCGCTCTGCCTGTATAAGGACGCAAGCCTGTGAGCCTGCTGCTCTGCGCTGCCACCGGCCCGGAGCTGGCGGGCCTTGTGCCGGGGTTCGCGCCTGAAGGATTTTCTGCCTCTGCGGCAAAAAGCTGGCCAGAGATGACCCTGTGGCCCCTGCGCCTCAAGTGCGGCGTGGCCTTGTGCTGCACCACCGGGGTGGGGCCGGTCAACGCGGCCCTTGGCATGGGCCTTGCGCTTGCGAGGGCAGCCGCCGAGGGCACTCCCGTTACAGTGGTGCTCAATGCGGGCCTTGCCGGGGCTTTTGATCTGGCGCAGCACCCCCTGTTGGCCCTGTGCCAAGTGCAGGAAGAAATCTGGCCCGAATACGGCCTGCACGATGGGCACTCGGTAACGGCAGATGCTTTTGGTTTTCCGCAGTGGCAACCCGCACAAGGGCCAACTGTGCGCGACCGCATTACGCTGGCGGGCCTTGAGGCCCTGACGCACTTGGGCTCAAAGCCGCTGGATTCGCTTTTTTTGCCCTGCACATCGCTTACGGTGGCCGGGGTCAGCGCCAGCTTTGCCCGGGCAGCCGCCCTGCGCGCCCGCTACGCCGCAGGGCTTGAAAATATGGAAGGCTTTGCCGTGGCCTATGCCTGCGCCCGTATGGGCATTGCCTGCGTGGGCATACGCAGCGTTTCCAACAAGGTTGGCCCGCGAGCCCAGGACGAAAAAGATTTTCCCGGTGCGCTGGCTGCGCTCACGCGGGTGTTACCCGCGCTTAACCTCATCTGAGTAGCATATGATCCAACTGAAAGCACGTCTGGCTCTTGAGCTGCCCGGCATCAACCGCGCCCTCAACAAGGCCGTGGATACCCTGCCGGAACCTGTACGGCCTGTGGCCCGCCACATTTTTGATGCGGGCGGCAAACGCCTGCGCCCCCTGCTTACCGTGCTTACGGCGCGCCTTTTGGGCCACGAAAGCAAGAACATACAGGATCTGGCCATCACGCTGGAAATGCTGCACGCCGCAACCCTGCTGCACGATGATGTGCTCGACAATGCCATAAGCCGCCGGGGCAAGCCCGCCGCACACACGATTTTTGACGTTTCAAGCGTTATTCTTGCGGGCGATGCCCTGCTGGCCGGAGCCAACGCCCTGGTGGCAAACTACGGTGATACCCGCCTGACCCGCTGTTTTTCAGAGGCCACCAGCCGCACGGCTGCGGGCGAAATTCTTGAAATTGCGGCCCAGCGCCGTGTGGATTCCAGCAGCGCAGACTATGAGGAAATGGTTCGCGGCAAAACTGCCTGGCTTATCCGCGCTGCCTGCGAAATGGGCGCTCTTGCCGCCGGGGCGGACGATGCTTCTGTGGCGGCAGCGGCAGCTTACGGCGAGAATCTCGGCATGGCCTTTCAGATGGTGGACGACGCCCTTGATTTTGCGCCCGAAAGCATCACGGGCAAGCCCACCGGCGGCGATGTGCGCGAGGGCAAGCTTACGCCGCCCCTGCGCCTGTACCGCGACAGCCTGAGCACCGAGGAGCGTAGCGCCTTTGACGCCGCCTTCTGTGCCGGGCTGATGACCGAAGCCGACGCCGCCAGCATTGCCGAGAGCATTCGGCAGGCCGGTTATGACGACGCCGTGCGCCGTCAGGCAGATGAATTTCTTGACGCGGCAAGGCAGGCATTGGAAACTCTGCCTGACAGGCCCGAGCGTGAGCTCATGCGCCAAATGGCCGACTACGTGCGCGACAGAAAAAAGTAAGCAGCCAAACCAAGAGGAATGCAAACCATGCTCTATAGGGTGGAAACCGGCCCCCGCGCCGGACTTGACGATACCCAGGGCCGCAAGACGGCCCAGCACCTGCGCAAGGCGCTTAACATTTCTGTTTCCGGCGTCCGCCAGATCAAGGTCTTTACGGTGGACGGCCTGGACGCGGCCCAGGTGGCGCGTCTGCTGGACGAAAGCATCTGGCACGACCCCATCCTTCAGGATGCCTCGCTCGAGCCGCTGCCCCTGCTCGACACCACGGCAGACTGGTTTGTGGAAGTGGGCTTTCGCCCCGGCGTGACCGACAACGAGGCCCGCACCGCGCGCGATACCGCCGCCATGGTGCTGGATTTGCCGCGTGACGGTCTGCGCGTGTACACCGCCGTGCAGTACCGCATCAGCAGCGACAAGGCCGCGCCCCTCACCCACGAACAGGTGGACATGCTGGCCCGCGATCTTTTGTGCAACACGCTTATCCAGCGTTACCGCATCAAGAGCCGCCAGGAATGGGACGCCAAGTCGGGCTTTGAGGCTCAGGCCGCCAGGGTTACGGGCGAAATCAACGATGCTGTGGACACCATTGCCCTGTCCTCCATGGACGACGACACCCTCACCAAGGCCAGCCGCGAAAATACCTGGGCCCTGAACCTCAAGGAAATGCACAGCATCCGCGAGCAGTTCACCGCCCCGGCAGAAGCCGACCGCCGCAAGGCCCTTGGCTTGCCCGCCGACCCCACCGATGTGGAAATGGAAGTGCTGGCCCAGACCTGGTCCGAGCACTGCAAGCACAAAATTTTTGCCTCGCGCATCAATTATACCGATGCCGCCACTGGACGCAGCGAAGTGGTGGACAACCTGTACAAGACCTGCATCCGCGATGCCACGGCCATGCTGCGCGAGCGCATGGGCGAAAACGATTACTGCAAGTCTGTGTTCAAGGACAATGCGGGCGTTATTTCGTTCATCAATGGCTACGATGCCTGCATCAAGGTTGAAACCCACAACAGCCCTTCGGCGCTCGACCCCTACGGCGGCGCGCTTACCGGCATTGTGGGCGTTAACCGCGACCCCATGGGCACGGGCATGGGTGCGGAACTGGTGTGCAATACAGACGTGTTTTGCTTTGCCTCGCCCTTCCACGACAAAAATCTGCCCCCCCGTCTGCTGCACCCCCGCCGCGTGCTTGAGGGCGTGCGCGAAGGTGTGGAGCACGGCGGCAACAAGTCGGGCATTCCCACGGTCAACGGTTCGCTGGTGTTTGACGAGCGCTACCTGGGCAAGCCGCTGGTGTACTGTGGCACAGTGGGCATCATTCCCGCCGAGCTGCATGGCCGCCCCGGCTGGTTCAAGCAGGCCGAAGAAGGCGACTATATCGTCATGACTGGTGGCCGCATAGGCAAGGACGGCATCCACGGCGCAACTTTCTCATCGGAAGAGTTGCACGAGGGTTCGCCCGCCACTGCCGTGCAGATCGGCGACCCCATCACCCAGCGCAAGATGTACGACTTCATCATGCGCGCCCGCGACACGGGCCTGTACCATGCCATCACCGACAACGGCGCTGGCGGCCTTTCCTCCTCTGTGGGCGAAATGGCCGAAGATACGGGCGGCTGCGTGCTTGATATTGCCAAGGCCCCGTTAAAATACGACGGTCTGCGCCCTTGGGAAATTCTGCTCTCCGAAGCGCAGGAACGCATGACCCTGGCCGTGCCCCCTGAAAAGCTGGACGAATTCATGGCCCTTGCCAAGCGCATGGATGTGGAAGCCACGGCTCTTGGCCACTTTACCACCTCTGGCTACTTTGAAGTGCGCTACCACGACCGCATTATTGCCTCCATGCCCATGGAATTCATGCACGAGGGCGTGCCGCAGCTGGAGCTTGAAGCCGAATGGAAGGCCCCGGAAACCACCGACATCACCGTGGACGTGGCCGCCGTTGAGCACACTGCCTTTTTGCAGCGCATGCTGGGCACGCTCAACATATGCTCCAAGGAATATATCATCCGCCAGTATGACCATGAGGTGCGCGGCGGCAGCGTGGTGAAGCCCCTGGTGGGCGTAAAGCGCGATGGCCCTGCTGATGCGGGTGTTATCCGCCCCTTGCTGGAATCGGACGCGGGGCTTGTGATTTCGCACGGCATCTGCCCCAAGTTCAGCGATTACGACACCTACTGGATGATGGCCAACGCCATGGACGAAGCTATCCGCAATGCCGTGGCCGTGGGTGCAGACCCCGATGCCCTGGCCGGTGTGGACAACTTCTGCTGGTGCGACCCTGTGGTCAGCCCCTCCAATCCCGATGGCCGATACAAGCTGGCCCAGTTGGTGCGCGCCTGCCGCGCGCTGCGGCAATTCTCGCTGGCCTTTGGTGTGCCCTGCATTTCGGGCAAAGACTCCATGAAAAACGACTATACCGGCGGCGGCGAGCGTATTTCCATTCCGCCCACGGTGCTGTTCTCCATCATGGGTGTTATCCGCAATGTCACCGGCGCGCAGACCTCTGACTTCAAGCAGCCCGGCGATGCCATCTATGTGCTTGGCGGAACCTGGCGCGAAATGGCGGGCAGCGAAGCCGCCACAGAACTGGGCCTCAAGGGTGGCCGTGTGCCCCATGTGGACGCAGCCAGCGCCATGCAACGCTACCGCGCGGTCAACGCCCTCATGGGCCAGCGGGCCTTCTCGGCCTGCCACGACTGCTCTGACGGCGGCCTTGCCGTGGCCATTGCAGAAATGTGCATTGGCGGCCGCCTGGGTGCGGAAATCGACCTGGATGCCGTACCCGCCCTGGAGGCCATGAACGTGACCGAACTGCTGTACAGCGAAAGCGCCAGCCGTCTGGTTGTGAGCGTCAAGCCCGATCTTGCCATGATTCTGGATGCCCTTGGTCAGTGGCAGCTCTGCGCACGCATCGGCACGGTCACTGGCACGGGCCAGCTGACCATGAAGTCTGGCGACAGCGTGATCGTGAACTCTTCGGTGGAAGACCTGGCCCGCGCCTTTAAAAGAACGCTGGACTGGTAATACCTGCCGCAAAAACAACTGCATTTGTTTATGGGGCAGAGGGCTTGAGCCGTCTGCCCTTTTTTGGTGTCTTTTGCCTGGGCCTACCATGCCCAGACCCGCCCGAACAATCTGCTCGCCCCTGCCGGATTTCTTTCAGTTATCCACAATCACCCAGCTCAATTTGATGGGCCGTGGACGTTTTAAGCAAAGGGGCATTGCCCTTTTTTTGCCCTCAAATAACCGTCCATTTCCTACTGCTACACTGCCAAATTTGGAATTCTCTAGACTATTTTTTGTGTAACATGCTGATTTAAAATAACTAATCAGTTTGACACGGGATATTTTTTTACTGTATATTCTCCGTACAAAGAACAGGCACTCCCCTGGGGAACCGATGGACGTGGAGCGCAAGGCGCGCTTGCTGCCATCATTGTAAGGTTTCTGGGGTCAGAACCGCGGGCGCGGTTCGCCCGGCATTTCGCTGGACAGCCTCGAACTCTAACAAAGGAACGATCATGAAGTATTCACGCTGGCCATTAGTGCTGGCGGCCATAGCCCTAACCATGCTTTTGGCCCCGCCCATGAACGCCGACGCGGCTTCACAAAGCGCTCCCTCTGAAAAAACTCGCACGAACGCTACCCCCCACGCCGCCAAAAAGTCTTCTGGCGACACTGAAACTCGCAAATCCAAACGCGAAAAATCCAGTGAAAAATCCGCCTCGTCGCACAGCTCGCGCTCTAAGCGCGATAAAGCTGAATCACGCTCCAAATCCAAGAAGCGCAGTTCTTCCAAGCAGTCTGCCGCTAACGATGCAGACAGCAGAAAGAGCACAGACAGCCGTGATATCTGGCTGAAGCGCGCGCAGGAAAGCGAAATTATGGCTGGCAAAGCCTCTTGGTACGGCCGTGATTTTCACGGCGGCCCCACTGCCAGCGGCGACAATTACGACATGTATACCTTCACCGCTGCACACCGCACCCTGCCCATGGGCACGGTTGTTCGCGTCACCGACCAGGATAACGGCAAAAGCGTTATGGTTTGCGTGACAGACAGAGGCCCCTTTGTGCGCGGCCGGGTTATCGATCTTTCTTTTGCCGCTGCCCAACAGATTGATATTGGCAACCGTGGCGTCAGCCGGGTTGAGCTGGAAGTGGTCAGCGATGAAAGCGGCACACCGCTGAAACCCGACGAAGCTTTTTTTGTGCGCTACAATGCGGCCCAGAGTGATGAAAAAATCGGCCCCTACCGTGCCTTTGCCGATGCCGCCGCCATGCACGAAGCCCTGCGTCAGGTGCATCCTGAAGCCCAGGTAGTCATAGACCAATCCAAATAGCAGCCACGGCTGTAACGAGCTGACCGCAGAGCGGCAGCAACGCAGATTTTGCAGTAAAGCGTCCCCGGCATCCGCCGGGGACGCTTTTTCGTACCCGTTTGCTCCCCGGTGGGCTTGCTACTCTGCTTCTTCCCCGGTATGGAAGGCAGGTTGCCATTTACCACCAAGAAGGATGCAATGGGCTTTTTTTACAGTATTGTGTCGTCAGCGGCCTTTGGCCTGATTCCACTGTTTACCCTGCCGCTAATGAAGCTTGGCGTATCTGGAGCCACGGCGCTTTTTTACCGTTTTGCCATTGCCACGGTTGTGCTGGGCATTGTGCTTGCCATGCGGGGCGAGCGCTTCAGGGCACGCGGCATTGACCTGTGCAAGCTGGCGGGCATGAGCTTCATGTACACCATGGCGGCACTGCTGTTTTTTTGGGGCTTCAAGCACATGCCCAGCGGCGTGGTAGCCACCATACAGTTTACCTACCCTGTCATGGTCATGCTGATCATGACGGTTTTTTACCACGAGCGATTTTCGTGGATAACGGCCACTTCGATTGCTCTTGCTATTGCGGGTGTGTATCTGCTCAGCGGGGGCGGCGATGGCGATGGCGGCGCAAATATCGGCATGAGCCTGCTGGCCCTGTCGCTACTGCTGCTCTCGGCCCTGTGCAATGCCGTGTACATTACGGCCATCTATGCCGCGCGCATTCCCAACATGAGCGGCCTGGTGATGACCTTTTATGTGCTGGCCTTCGGCGCTGTTATCTCTGGCGGCAATTCGCTGCTTTCAGGCACGTTCCAGCCCCTGCATTCGTGGTGGGAGCTGCTGCTCGCCACCCTGCTGGCCGTGGTAACGGCCGTGGTGTCAAACCTCACCCTCATTCTCGCAATCCAGCGCATCGGCTCTACCCTTACGTCCATTCTGGGCGTTATGGAGCCGGTTACGGCTGTTGCCGTGGGCATTCTGGTGTTCAACGAGCCCTTCAGCCTTTCGCTGGTGGCGGGGGTGGCCCTTATTGCGGCCTCTGTGGTGCTGGTGATGCTGGGCAAACAGATTACGGAATTTTTGCAGCGGTTCAGGCACGCCTGAAAAATTACGGATTGAGAGAACACAAAAAGCCGCCCACTGAACATGGGCGGCTTTTTTGTAACGATATAATTGAGAGAAGCGGCTTACAGCCGTTCCACAACCTTGTCGCCCATTTCTTTGCAGCCCAGCAGGGTTTTGCCGGGTTCCATGATGTCGCCGGTGCGGAAACCGTCTGCCAGGGTTTTGCGCACGGCAGCTTCGATGGCGTCGGCTTCCTTGCCCATGTCGAAACCAAGGCGCAGCATCATGGCCCCGGAAAGAATGGTGGCAAGGGGGTTGGCCTTGTTCTGGCCCGCAATGTCGGGCGCAGAGCCGTGGATGGGCTCGAACAGGCCGGGGCCGGAAGCCCCCATGGAGGCCGAAGGCAGCATGCCCAGCGAACCGGTGATGACCGATGCCTCGTCGGACAGAATGTCGCCAAAGATGTTGCCCGTGAGGATAACGTCAAACTGCGAGGGGTCGCGCACCAGCTGCATGGCGGCATTGTCCACATACATGTGGGTCAGCTCCACATCGGCATACTGGCGGTGCGTTTCGAGAACCACTTCCTTCCACAGGCGCGAGGTTTCGAGCACGTTGCTTTTTTCGACAGAGCACACCTTGCCACGGCGCTTGCGGGCCGTTTCAAAGGCTACGGTGGCGATACGGCGAATTTCTTCTTCGTTGTACACCATGGTGTTGTAGCCGGTGCGCAGGCCGTCGCGCAGTTCCTGCCCTCGCGGCTCGCCAAAATAGATGTCGCCGGTGAGCTCGCGCACCACCACAAGGTCAAGCCCCTTGGCGGCAATGTCGGCACGCAGCAGGCAAGCCCCTGCCAGTTCGGGCAGCAGCATGGCCGGGCGCAGGTTGGCAAAAAGTGCCAGCTCTTTGCGGATGCGCAGCAGGCCTTTTTCCGGTCTTTTTTCGGGCGCAAGGGCGTCCCACTTGGGGCCGCCCACGGCTGCCAGAAAAACAGCGTCGGCAGCGCGGCACTTGCGCACGGTTTCTTCGGGCAGGGGATCGCCCGCGCCGTCGATGGCAGCGCCGCCAATGAGAGCGGTGTCAAAAACAAAGTCGTGGCTGAACTTTTCAGCAGCGGCCTTCAGAACTTTAACACCCTCGGCCAGAATTTCCGGGCCAATGCCGTCACCCGGCAAAAGGCAGATGGTCTTTTTCATGATATATCCTTGAACTCAATTCTTTCTTCTGTTGATGCCTATTTTCTCAACTTACCCGCGTACCAGCCATTTTTTTACTAAATTGGATTTTTGTTCTCTGGCAAGGCAGATAATCCATTTTTACGCAGGGAGTGTACTCTTAGGTACTCGACCGGAGTAAAAAGGATTATCTAACGCAGCCAGCGGGCAAAAGGCCAATTTAGGCCAGGCGTTCCTTGACATAGCCGACAAGCCCACCCTTGTCGAGAATAACCGCCATAGACTTGGGCAGCGGCGGGCAGGTGATTTCGGCGCCGTTGGTGAGGTCGCGGATAACGCCGGTGGCGGCGTCGATTTCGAGCTGGTCGCCGTCGTTGATCTTGTCCACGTCGTCGCCCACTTCCATGAGCAGCAGGCCCATGTTGAACGAGTTGCGGTAAAAAATGCGCGCAAAACTGTGGCCGATAACCACCTGCATGCCAGCGCCAAGAATGGCTATGGGCGCGTGCTCGCGCGACGAACCGCAGCCAAAGTTGCGTCCCGCAACCATGATGTCGCCGGGGGCAACGCGCTTGACCCAGTCGGGTTCAAGGCCGGACATACAGTTTTCGCCCAGTTTCTTGGAATCGGTGGTAACCAGAAAACGCGCGGGAATAATGGCATCTGTATCGATATGTTCGCCCACTTTGTGGGCCTTACCCTTGTAATTCATGCGGCTGTCCTTCTTTCTCTGCGCCGGGGCAGGGCCGGGACGCAGGCAGGTGCTGATATGTGCTGCCTACAGCTGATCAGGCCCGGCCACGCAACCCGCAATGGCCGAAGCGGCTGCCACAATGGGGCTGGCCAGATACACTTCTGAACTCAGGCTGCCCATGCGGCCCTTGAAATTGCGGTTGGTGGTGGCTACAGCGCGTTCCCCATCGCCCAGAATGCCCATGTGGCCGCCAAGGCAGGGGCCGCAGGTGCAGGGGCCAACCACGCAGCCCGCTTCCATAAAGGTTTCGATAAGGCCTTCCTTAAGGCACTGCTTCCACACTGTAGGCGTGGAAGGCAGCACGATGCAGCGCAGGTGCTTGGCAACCTTGCGGCCGCGCAGCACTTCGGCGGCATCGCGCATATCGCTGATACGGCCATTGGTGCACGAGCCGATAACCACCTGCTGGATGGGCGTGTCGCGCACCTCAGAAACGGGTTTGACGTTGGAGGGCAGGTGCGGGCAGGCCACCACGGGTTCCTTGCCAGTCACGTCAATGTTGACCACACGCTCGTACACCGCGCCGGGGTCGGCGGCCAGATCCTGCGTAAGGCCGGGGCGCTTGTGCTCGGCACAGTAGGCGCGGGTTTTGGCATCCACCGCAAACAGGCCCACCTTGCCGCCAGCCTCGATGGCCATGTTGGCCATGCACAGACGGCCTTCAACCGAAAGATCGTCCACCACAGAGCCGCCGAATTCCAGGGCCTTGTAGAGAGCGCCGTCCACGCCGATGGCGCCGATGAGCATGAGCATAAGGTCTTTGCCGCGCAGCCACTTGGGCATCTGGCCGTCAATATTCACGCGGATGGTGGAGGGAACCTTGAACCACGTTTCACCCAGGGCCATGGCGGCGGCTATGTCGGTAGAGCCCATGCCCGTGGCAAAAGCGCCGATGCCGCCGTAGGTGCAGGTATGGCTGTCTGCGCCGATGACCACATCACCGGGGCCCACAAGGCCCTGCTCGGGCAGCAGGGTGTGTTCCACGCCGCAGTCGCCGCCCTCATAATAGTGGGTGATGTTCTGTTCCTGCGCAAACTTGCGCGTCACCATGACCTGATTGGCAGAATCAATATCTTTTTGCGGCGTAAAGTGGTCCATGACCAGAGCGATCTTGTCTTTGTCAAAAACCTTTTCCGCGCCCATTCCCTTAAAAGACTTGATGGCAAGGGGGCCGGTAATGTCGTTGGCAAGCACCAGCGACACGCGGCACTGAACAATCTGGCCGTCCTGTTCCACAACTTCGTCTGTGTGGGCTTGCAAAATTTTTTGCGCAAGCGTCTGTGGCATGGTCTACTCCTTTCATCCTGAACTTCACCGAGGGGGGCGCGGCGAATACGGTTTCACTGTGGCACAAAAAAATATGCGCCCGGTGTTTGTTACAAAAAATACGGCGGCTCAAGCGGGCCGTAGATGGCTGTTTAGACGGGCTGTGCCCCGGCTTTACAGGCCAGCCGCCCCAACAGGAAGGCGGCCAGACCCGCTGCACACCAGAGTAAACAGCCGCTAATCGTGCTGGCAATGAAGGCGCGGGCCTTCCTGCTCCTTTTTGAACAGATGGTTCAACGCGTTGACATAGGCACGGGCGCTGGCCACAAAAATATCGGGATGCGTGCCACGGCCCACAGCACTGATTTCGCCCTCGCGCAGACGCACGGTTACCTCGCCCTGGGCGTCTGTGCCGCCGGTGATGGCGTTGATGGCGTACTGCTCAAGCTCGGGCTGACGGCCCACCATGTCGGCAATGACGTTGAACAGGGCGTCCACAGGGCCCACGCCAAAGCCAGCGCCGCTGCGCTCAATGCCCTTGATGTCCATGATAACGGCAGCCGTGGGCGGCACGCCGCCCGCGTCAGAGCTCTGCACGCTCACATGCCGCAGGCGGAAGAGATCGGGCATGCGGTACACTTCTTCCTGCACAAGGGCCATGAGGTCGTCGTCGTGCAGGGTCTTTTTGCGGTCGGCCAGCTGTTTGACGGCTTCAAATACAACGTTGAGCTGATCGTCGTCGAGCTTGTAGCCCATGCTCTCAAACTTGTTGCGCACCGCGTTGCGGCCAGAGTGCTTGCCAATGACAAGGTTGCTCTCTGTGCGGCCCACAGACTGCGGGGTCATGATTTCATAGGTTTCGCGGTTCTTGAGCATGCCGTCCTGATGGATGCCCGACTCGTGCGCAAAGGCATTGGCGCCCACGATGGCCTTGTTGTTGGCAATGGGCTGACCAATGGTCATGGAAAGGAGGCGCGACGAGGGGTAGAGCTGCTCGGTCACAATGTTGTGCTCAAGCTTGAAGTAGTCGTGGCGCACACGCAGGTTCATAACCACTTCTTCAAGGGCGGCATTGCCCGCACGTTCGCCAATGCCGCACAAGGTCACCTCAGCCTGACGCACGCCCACGCGGAAGGCGGCCAGGGTATTGGCCACGGCAAGCCCAAGGTCGTTGTGGCAGTGCACGCTAAAGATGGCCTTGTCGCTGTTGGGTGTGTTGCGGATCACATGGTCAATGAGGGCGGCGTATTCTTCGGGCACGGCATAGCCCACGGTGTCGGGCAGGTTGATGGTGGTTGCGCCGGCCTTGATGGCGGCCTCGACCACACGGCAGGCAAAGTCACCCTCTGTGCGCGAAAAATCCTCAAGCGAAAATTCCACGTTGCTCGTATAGGTGGCGCAGCGCTTTACGCCCTCGACGATCATCTTGAGAACGTCTTCGGGGTCTTTGCGCAGCTTGTGCTTCATATGCAGGGGAGAAGTGGACAAAAAGACATGGATGCGGGGATTTTTAGCCACTTTGACGGCTTCCCAGCAGCGGTCGATATCGTTGGGTACGCAACGGGCAAGGCCCGCCACCTGAATCTCCCCAGCCTGGGCGGCTATGCGCTGCACAGATTCAAAATCGCCGGGGCTGGATGCGGGAAAGCCCGCTTCCATAATGTCCACGCCCAGCACTTCAAGCTGATGCGCGACACGCAGTTTTTCCTGCAAATTCATGGTGGCGCCGGGCGATTGCTCGCCATCGCGCAAGGTGGTGTCGAAAAAATAGACGCGGTTGTTCATGACAAACTCCTCTGGTGATGACAAAGATGGCTATATCTTGCATAACGGCCACCGTAAAGGGCGGCTGTCCAGGGGAGCGTCTTCCGCCCTTATGTGGGCGGCGAACCGTTACGCAACCTTATTCGCTCTGGGGCGATAGGGCGCGTAGTAGCTGACGATTGCGGCGGGGAAGGATAATGAAGGTGTAGACCATACCGCCCACGATGTAGACGGCGCAAAGCACAAAACCCATGACGCGCGGAAAGGAGATGACCGTTCCGAGCACAAGCAAAAAGAAAAGCATGGCGCGGATGGGATGGGCGCGCAAAAAGTCGTATTCCTTAAAGGAGAAGTAGCGCACCTTGCTGACCATCAAAACACCGCAGCCAATGGAAAGCACAAGGGTAATATAGGGCAGCGCGCCAAACATGGCATCGGGAAAATGCGCGGCGCAAAACACAAAGGTAACCACTGTGCAGCCAGCCGCTGGAATGGGCAGGCCAATGAAAAAGCGTTTGCCCACAGCCGCAGTGCTTACGTTAAACCGGGCAAGGCGCAACGCCCCGCAGGCAGCGTAAATAAAGGCGGCGGCAATACCCATGCGGCCAAGTGCCGAGAGCTGCCACTGCCACATAAGCATGCCGGGGGCAATGCCAAAGGCCACGAGGTCTGAAAGAGAATCGTACTGAACGCCAAACTCGCTGGCGGTGTTGGTGAGGCGGGCCACCTTGCCGTCCAGCCCGTCCATCACGGCAGAAAGCAAAATAGCGAAACAGGCCGATTCAAAACGGCCCTGCACAGCCCACACCATAGACAAAAAGCCAAGAAACATGCTCAACGTCGTGATCATGTTCGGCAGGAGGTACACTCCCTTGCGCGGCTTTTTAACTTCGGGGGCCATCATTCACCATCTTTAAATAACTGCCGCACATGCGGCTTTGCGGGCAGGGCTACTCTGCCCTGGCTACCACGGTCTGCCCGGCAAACACCTGTTCGCCGATACGTGTGGCCGCAACATATCCTTGCGGAAGGTAAAGGTCAACTCGCGAACCAAAACGAATCATGCCGTAGCGTTGCCCACGGGCAAGGCTATCGCCCTCGTCAACACGGCAGACAATGCGGCGGGCTATAAGCCCGGCAATCTGCACCATGCCCCAGACATTGCCCTGCTCGTCGCGCATGCGGTAGGCGCAGCGTTCGTTGTGCGTGGATGCCTTGTCAAAGGCGGCATTTACAAACGCGCCGGGGAAATATTTGATGCCCTCAACCGTTCCCGCCACGGGGGCGCGGTTTACATGCACGCTGAACACATTCATAAAGATGCTCACGCACAGCCGGGGCTCGTCGGTGAAGGGATCGGGGCGTTCTTCGATGCGGATAACCTTGCCGTCTGCGGGGCTTACGGCAAGCCCCTCGCCCTGGGGTACGACCCGTTCGGGATCGCGAAAAAAGTGCATGCTGAACCAGCTCAGAGCCAGAAAAACCACAGCCAGCGGCCACCAGCCCATGCAGGCAAAAACCAGCGCGCTCAGCGCCGTAAGGCCAATGCAGGGCCAGCCCTCGGGGGTGATACCGCAGTTGGGTGAACGCATGACGACTCCTGTTACTTGGCGCGGGCAAACGACAACATGCCACCCGCAAAAACATTTCGACAACTTGCCGAAGGTTATACATACCCCGCCATTGCCCCCAAGGCAAGCCCCCACGCCGCCGCCCTCCCCGCAACCGCCAAGTATCCGTGCCAGTACTCTGTACAGTACTCTGGCCAGTAGTCCCCCCCCAATTGACCATATCCGCATCATTCCTGCCATGCAGACATTCCCATCCCTGCCCGGCTGCCTCCCGCCCCAAACCATTGCGCCAAACCCGGCCCACAGCCACCTATTGCGGAGAATGTGCGACACCGCTATACTGTTGCTATGAACAAAAAGACCGCCATCTGCCTTTTGGCATTGCTGCTGACCGCCGCTGGCGGCCTGACTGGTTGCGGCCCCAAGGATATTGGCGATGGCTCATCTGACCGCTACGATTCGCATCCTCAGGGCGTGAGCGTTGAGGATCAGCTACGCTACCCCATTTACGGTTCAAGCAATACCCAGCGCATGCTCTATATGCAAAACCGGCCCGATATCATGGCCAACATGCAGCAGTGGCGCATACAGCAGTTTCGCCGGGCCCAAGGCCTGGATAATGCCGCAGACCCAGAAGACCCGCAATACAGGGCTGTTCCCAAGCAGCGTAGTCCTTTCAGGCAGTAATTAATGGATCCGATCACACATGCCGCCAGCGGCGCTGTGGCCATGCTTGCCATGCCCAGCCGCCCTGCAACCCGATTGGCTGTTCCCCTTGCCGCACTTGCAGCCGCCTCGCCCGACATAGACGTGCTTATGGCCAACACCCCCATGCAGTTTTTGCTGCTGCACCGGGGTATTACCCATTCGCTGTTTTTCGCCCCCCTGCTGGGGCTGGTGCTGACACTTGTGGGCTACTCGCTGTGGCGGGCGCACACCGCTGGCCACTGGCGGTTTGCAAAAACATGGCTGTTCATGACGGGCATGGTGCTGCTGCATATTTGGCTAGATTGCATAACTACCTATGGAACAATGATTTTTTTGCCGTTTTCGCACATGCGCGTGCGCCTGAATGCGGTTTTTATCATTGATCTGCTGGTCACCCTGCCCCTGCTGTGGGCCATATGGCGCTGGCGCGCGCGGCGCGGCCTTTTGCTGCTGGCCGTGGTGTGGCTTTTTGTCTACCCCGGCCTGTCCATTTGCCTTAACGCATGGCATACGGCGCAGACCCGCGAACACCTTGCAGCCCAAGGGCGCACGCCCACTCAAATTGTGGTGCTGCCCGATGCCTTTTCGCCCCTCTTCTGGCGGGCTCTGTATTCGGAAACCACACCCGATGGCCCCAAGGTGTACACGCAAGGCTTGAATGTGCTTGGCATGCCCCGAGGGCAAGAAACCGCAGCCACTGCACTGCCCGAAAGCATGGCCCGCGACCTTGCGCGGCAATCGGTGGTGGCCGACGCCTTTTTGCAGTTTACCCTGCTGCCCGTGGTGGCCCCCCTGCCATCTGACATGCTGCCTGCGGGAGATGGCTTGGCGAGAGATAATCTGGCGGGAGCTAATCAGGCTGCGTTGCCAGCAGGGTCAGCCGCGCCCAGCTATGTTATGGTGCACGACCAGCGTTTTGGCAGCAGCCTTGCCTTTGTGCGCAACCTCATGGCCAGGCGCCCCAGTGCGGATATTCCCTTCAAATACATGGCAGAACTGGCCCCTGCGCCAGCACCTGCCGAGCAGGACACGCCTGCCGCCGAATCCGCGCCCGAAGGCGGCAAAGCCACAGATCCGGCCATAGCCACCACTCAGATATTTTCGCAGCGCCTCTTGCGTGAGCGCATGCGCTTTTCGGACAGTGGCCGTGATTCTCTCTGGCAGGCGCCGCGCCCGCCTACGCAGCCAAGCCTGCTGCAATGGCTGGTTGGCCTGCGCTGATCAATATCTGCTCTGTCCGATCTGAGCGGCTCACACCCGCCCTGCGCAACAAGGCAGCTCTGACGCACCGCGCCAATTGCCTTACCAGCTTGCCAGCCATTTGCCTCAATGACTCCCGCAGCTTTTTGGGATAACATAGCGCTTCCCCTGTCAGCACAACGGCAGGGGTGTACACCTCATAAATGCCGACCGCCGGGCAACCGCCGGGAACTACCCAGAGGTACCAATGAACGACAATTTTACGCATCTCGACAACCAGGGCAATATAACCATGGTGGACGTGGGGGCAAAACCCCACAGCGAACGCGTGGCCATAGCCGAAGCTGTGGTTGAGCTGGCTCCGGCCACCATGGAGCTGCTGCGCAAAAACGCCCTGCCCAAGGGCGATGTGCTCACCTGCGCCAAGATTGGCGGCATCATGGCTGCCAAGCGCACGGGCGAGCTTATACCCATGTGCCACCCCCTCAACCTGACATATGCGGATGTGCGTTTTACGGTAACAGAAATGCCGCCCACGGTGCGCATAGTGGCAGAAACCCGCACGGTGGGTCCCACGGGTGTGGAAATGGAAGCAATCGTAGCCGCCCAGACCGCTGCGGCCACCATCTATGACATGTGCAAGGCCGTGCAGCGCGATATCGTCATCAGCCAGGTGCGCCTGCTGCACAAGCGCGGCGGCAAAAGCGGCGAATTTAACGCTCAGGATTTCAAAGCATGAATCTTGCTCAAATAGACCCGGTGGCCCTTTCCATCGGCAGCCTACAACTGCGCTGGTACGGCCTCATGTATCTGGCCGGTTTTGGCCTTGGCTGGATGCTTGGCCGCTGGCGCGCCTCACGTCCCGGATCCGGCTGGACAGGCCCCGATGTGGACGACCTGCTGACCTGCGTGATGATTGGCATTATTCTGGGCGGCAGAATTGGCTACGTGCTGTTTTATGATTTGCCCGTGTACATTCACGACCCCATGGAAATCATGCGCATCTGGAACGGCGGCATGTCGTTTCACGGCGGACTGTTGGGCGTGCTTGGCGCGTTTTGGTATTTTGCCCGCACGCGCGGCAGAACCTTTTTGGAAGTGTCTGATTTTATTGCGCCGCTTATTCCGCAGGGCCTCTTTTTTGGCAGGCTTGGCAACTTTATCAACGGCGAGCTGTGGGGCAAGGTCAGCGATGCACCTTGGGCCGTTGTATTTCCCGGTGCGGGGCCGCTGCCGCGTCACCCCTCGCAGCTTTACGAGGCCGCGCTTGAAGGGCTGCTGCTCTTTATCATGTTGTGGGTGTTTTCGTTAAAGCCGCGTAAGGTTGGGGCGGTCTCTGGCCTGTTTGCCCTGGGCTATGGCGTGTTTCGCTTTGCCGTGGAATTTGTGCGCATGCCCGACGTACAGCTTGGGTATCTAGCCTTTGGCTGGCTGACCATGGGGCAGTTGCTGTGCGTGCCGCTTATACTGGCGGGAGCGTGGCTGCTGTGCCGCAAGGCCCCGGTGCTGCCCCCCCGCATGCCGCAGGCAGAGCACAAGGACGCCCCCCGCACCAAACAGCCCAAGGGCCGCAAGAAATAACTTTTGCACCGGTATGTATAGCGGGCGCTGTCTGCGCGTTGTGCCGCCAAAAATCGGGGCACCGGCGTGTTGACAGCGCATCGCTTTTTTGTGAAGCTGACCGGCGTTTATCCACATCATATTTTGGAGTACACATGGCCAAGGAAGGATCGATCGAAGTAGACGGCGTGGTGCAGGAAGCTCTGCCCAACGCCATGTTCCGCGTGGAACTGGAAAACGGCCACGAAGTTCTGGCCCACATTTCTGGCAAGATGCGCAAGTTTTACATCCGCATTCTGCCCGGCGACCGCGTTAAGGTCGAACTTTCTCCTTACGACCTCACCCGTGGGCGTATTACCTACCGCATGAAGTAGCTGCGGGCGCGGCGGCTTTTTTCCGCCACCAGAGTGGCCTTTTGCGCCATTGGCCGCGCCCCCTTACAGCTCTACGCCCTCAGTGGCCCGGTGCACCGGCCTTATACAAGGCCCATCACTCGCAGCAGGGCCACGCACAGCAAGGCCCACACGCCAGCCACAACATCATCAATCATGATGCCGAACCCGGCGGGAAGCCAGTTTTCCGATGCCTTTACGGGCCACGGTTTGCAGATGTCAAACAGTCGGAAAAAGGCAAATGCCGCCAGCACCAGCCAAAAACTGGGGCTTTCAAAGGGCAGCAGCACAAGCCACACGCCAACCAGCTCGTCGATAACCACCTCGCCGGGGTCTTTGCGTGTGAGCAAATGCTCGGCGCGGGTGGCGGCCAGCCCCCCCAGCACAAATATCGCCACCAGCAGTGCTGCCCGCCAGGGCAGTGACAAGGGCAGAAAAATATACGGAGCCAGCAGGCAGGCAATGGCCGTGCCCCAGGTTCCGGGGGCCTTGGGGTCGAGCCCCGCCACCCCAAGGCGGCAGAACGACAGAATCAGCTTGTCAAAAAAACTCATGCGGCCTCCGCTATGTGCGTGTTTTTTGTGCACCTTACGCCCAAAGACCGCGCAAGACCAGTACAGAAGACATCCACGCGCAATTATTGCCTAAAGCCCATATTTGCCGTATATGACAACGCATGGACAAAAACCGCAGCGAACTTTTTGCCCACTTCAGCTACGACGACAGCCTCACCTACGAGGCCCTGCTTGAAGTGGAAGAAGACCTGACCCGCGATGTTGAGCAGTTGCTCCAGCGGGCCGGGGCTGCCCACCTTGACTTTACCCCGCTGGGCGATGCCCTCATGTTCCAGTGCGTTTTTGAAACGCATCGGCTCTATGTGTACCGCAAAATTGCCCTTGAAATTGCCGCGCTTCTGCCGCAAGGTGTGCGCGGCAGACTGCTGTGCGTAGACAAGAATTTTGAGTCCATGCACGTTTTCTGGGTGCGACCTGGCGAATGGCAGGAAGAAGAACGCCCGGTTCCCTTTGACCCGCCAGCCAGCCTCAAAACATGGCGCATCACCTCGGCAGAAGATCGGGATGCCGCCGCAGGCGACAATGAGGACGGGGAAGAAGAATAGGGATACGCAGGGGGCAGAAGCAAGAAAGCAGGACAACGAGCCAGCGCAACGAGGCGGCGAAAATCGCACTAATTGGCTACCCCGGCGATTTGCAGTAAGACAGGCCGGGGCTGCTCTGTAAGCGGGACAATTTCCAGCCGCCTAAAAACGGCTCAAGACCAAATCAACCGCAGCGGCCCGCGCCGCTTGCCACGCGCAAAACACGCCCGGATGGTGGAATGGTAGACACAAGGGACTTAAAATCCCTCGGCCGCAAGGCTGTGCGGGTTCAAGTCCCGCTCCGGGTACCAAG
>SAAX01000111.1 GCA_009929215.1 Deltaproteobacteria bacterium
GTGGTACGCGCCGCAAGAACAGAGCTGCCCGCCACACGGGTTGATGCGCCGTTTTACACAGAGGGAACAGCGCGCAAAAAGCTTGCCTGATCTGGTCGTCGCTTTACGCGGGTAGCCCCCGCAGACGGACGGCGTATTTTTATAACGATTGAACCTATCTTTTCAGGAGTTTGCACATGGCTACCAATCCTGCCGATATTCTGTACAGCACCAGCCACGAATGGGCACGCATTGAGGGTGACGAGGCCGTTATCGGCATCACCAGCTTTGCCCAGGAATCGCTTGGCGACATCACCTATGTGGAACTGCCCCCCGTGGGCGACCAGCTTGCTGAAGACAAGGAATTCGGCTCGGTTGAGTCGGTGAAGGCCGCCAGCGATCTTATTTCGCCCGTGGCTGGCGAGGTGATCGCCGTCAATGAAGCTCTGGAAAGCACCCCCGAACTTTGCAACAGCGATCCCTTTGGCGAGGGCTGGATTGTGCGCGTCAAGCTGGCCCACAAGCCCGGCGGCCTGCTGGACGCCTCTGCCTACGAGGCCCATTGCGCCACTGAAAAACATTAATCCGGCACGCGTGTCTTTTCGCTTCCGGCTGCGTCAGACAATTTTTTTATTTCGGTCGAGTACCTAAGAGTACACTCCCTGCATAAAAAAATCGTCTTCCTTGCCGGAACAGAAAATCCACGGCATGCCGTTTGACACGGGTAGCGCAGTTTAACAGCGTTACCCATGTATGATTTTGGGCTGACTGCGCCGCCGCAAATTTTTGCGCCAAGTGTGTAACAGCCTGAAATTTTTTCTTTCGCACCGGCTGGAGCAGCGTTGTACAACGACGGGCTCCAGCCGGAGTCCCTTTCACAGCGGCTGCCGTCGCACAAGCGGTACAACGCGTCCGGCGGCAAGGAGCTAGTATGCCATACATTCCCCATACGCCGGAAGAGTTGCATGAAATGCTCTCCGTAGTTGGCGTGCGCAGTCTGGATGAGCTTTTTTCCGACATCCCCTCCAGCATGCGCCCCCAGAGCTTTGATCTGCCCAAGGGCCAGAGCGAAGCCGCCGTCTGCGGATATTTTGAAGAGCTGGCAGCCAAAAACTGCCCCGGTCATGTTTCCTTTCTGGGTGCTGGTTTCTACAACCACGATATTCCCAAGGCTGTGGACGCCCTTTCTGGCCGCAGCGAATTTTACACCGCCTACACGCCCTATCAGGCCGAATGCTCGCAGGGCACGCTTCAGGCCATTTTTGAATTTCAGACCGCTGTCAGCCGTCTGATGGAAATGGACTGCGGCAATGCCTCGGTTTACGATGGCGGAACCGCCATTTTTGAAGCAGCCATGATGGCCGTGCGTGCCACCCGCCGCCGCGTGCTGGTGATTGACGAGGCCGTTAACCCCATCTGGCGCGACATGCTTGCCGCCTACACCTCGAGCCTCGACCTTGAAATCAAGACCGTGGCCCAGAAGAACGGTTGCAGCGACATGGACGCCCTCATGGCCGCCGTGGACAACACCTGCGCTGCCGTTATGGTGCAGAACCCCAACTTCTTTGGCGCAGTGGCCGACTACACGGCCCTGTTCGCCAAGGCCCGCTCGCAAAAAGCCTTTGGCGTTATCTCCGTGTACCCGGTCATGCAGTCTGTGCTCAAAACCCCCGGTGAAATGGGCGCCGACGTGGCCGTGGCCGAGGGCCAGAGCCTGGGCATGAACCTCTCGTTCGGCGGTCCCTACCTTGGCCTTATGACCTGCCGCAAGGAGCATATTCGTCAGTTCCCCGGCCGCATTGTGGGCCGCACCACCGATGTGGACGGCAAAACCGGCTACGTGCTTACCCTTCAGGCCCGCGAGCAGCACATCCGCCGCGCCAAGGCCACCTCAAATATCTGCTCCAACCAGGCCCTCTGCGCCCTGCGTTCGCTCATCCACATGAGCCTGCTTGGCCCCGAAGGTCTCGCCCGCGTGGCAGAAAACAACATGGCCCTGGCCCGTTACGCCGTGGAACGCCTCACCGCCATCAAGGGTGTGGAACTGCTCAACAACGCTCCCTTTGGCTCAGAAGTGGCCCTGCGCCTGCCCAAGCCCGCCGCAGAGCTGGTAAAGGCCATGACGCCCAAGGGCGTTGTGCCCGGCTACCCGCTGGGCAAGCACTATCCCGGCATGGAAAACGTGCTGCTGCTCTCGTGCACCGAGGCCAACAACCGCACCCAGATAGACAAGCTGGCCGAAATCATGGGAGGTATGCTGTGAAAACCATTTTCGCCAAATCCGTTTCTGGGCGCACCGCCTACTGCCTGAACAGCGACGCTCCCAAGGCCTCTGCCATGCTGCCCGCAGACCTGCTGCGCAAAAACGCACCCCGTCTGCCCGAATGCTCCGAGCTCGAAGTGGTGCGCCACTTTACCCAGCTTTCGCAGCTCAACTACAGCGTGGACGCCAATTTCTACCCCCTTGGCTCCTGCACCATGAAGTACAACCCCAAGTTTATGGAATATGTGGCGGCGCTGCCGGGCTTTACCCGACTGCACCCCATGATGGCCCAGCTTGAGGGCGGTGAGGATTGCGCGCAGGGCGCTCTGCAATGCCTGTACGAAGCAGAAAACCTGCTCTGCGAGCTCACGGGCATGAAGGCCTTTACCTTCCAGCCCATGGCCGGGGCCAACGGCGAATTCACGGGCGTCAAGCTCATTGCCGCTTACCACGCGGCCAAGGGCCGCAACCGCAAAAAAATGCTCATCCCCGATGCGGCACACGGCACCAACCCCGCCTCTGCCGCCCTTGCCGGGTTTGACACCATCAATATCGAATCGCGCGATGGCATGGTAGACCCCGAAGCCATTGTGGCCGCCATTGCCGAGCACGGTGAAGACGTGGCGGGCCTCATGATGACCTGCCCCAACACCCTTGGCCTTATGGAAGTGCACCTGCCCCGCATCGTGGCCGAACTGCGCAAGGTCGATGCCCTGCTGTACTACGACGGTGCCAACATGAACGCCATCATGGGCAAGATGCGCATGGGCGATGTGGGCTTTGACGTGGTGCACCTCAACGTGCACAAAACTCTTGCCACCCCCCACGGTGGCGGCGGCCCCGGCGCTGGCCCCGTGGGCGTTACCGACCGTCTCATGCCCTTTATGCCCGCCCCGCGTGTGGCAAAGCATCCCGATGGCCGCTTCTACCTCGATTACAACCTGCCGCAGAGCATCGGCCCCATCGGCCCCTTCTACGGCAGCTTTGGCGTGGTTATCAAAGCCCTGGCCTACATGCTGCGCCTCGGCGGCGAGGGCCTCACCCGCGCCTCTGAATACGCCGTGCTGAACGCCAACTACCTCAAGAAAAAGCTCGAAAACGTGCTGGAAATTCCTTTCAAGGACCGTGTCTGCGCGCACGAGTTCGTGGCGTCTGCCCCCGAAGGTCTGCGTGCCCTCGATATCGCCAAGGCCCTTTTGCAGCGCGGTATCCACGCACCCACCATCTATTTTCCGCTTATCGTGCACGAATGCCTCATGGCCGAGCCCACGGAAACGGAAGACAAGGCAACCCTGGACGGTTACGTTGAAGACCTTCAGGAAATTATCCTCGCCGGCAAGGCTGATCCGCAGTCCCTTCAGGAACTGCCCACCAACCTGCCTGTGCGCCGCCTTGATGAAACCGCTGCGGCACGCCAGATGGTGCTGACGGAAGATATGGGGTAGCGGAGTAAGTTAGGGGCAAAGCCCCCCCATCTTGCAAAAACGTTTGTAACGGGCCTTGGCTGATGCCGAGGCTCGTTTTTTTGTGCGCTTGGGAGTTTTTTTATTTACATGGCCCTTCGGGCATGGTGTTTCGCCTTCTGGCGAGGTTGGGACGCCTCCCCGGCGCGGGGCAAAGGGGGCCTGTTAGGGGCTGTGCCCCTCCTCGGCCCCCTCTGCACTCCCCCCGGAGCACCCCCTAAGAAAGTCTTCAGCTTCCGCAAAACGGCGAGGGCACGCGTCTTGTGCTGCGGGAGCTTCCTTCCCTCGCTGCGCTCGCTCAGCCGATCTCCCTCCGCGACGCGTAAATGCCAAAGTACGCTTGCGCTTCGATCAAAATCTGCTTCAGCCTCATATGGTCTACTTCAATGACCTCGCAGTGTGCTCTCTGCATCTGACAAATATTGATAATTGAGGGTTTAGGCTGGATCCTGGTAAGGAATATAATTATTCTAGAATATTAAGATGAGCATTGTCCGCATATAGTTGGAGTAACGCAAACGGGGCGGAATTGTGTGTTAGATATGGGAGTAGCTGACAATATCGAGGTTCAGTCATCCGCGATAAGGCAGATAATTCGCGCGGAGCAGAAACCCCAGACCGTCATCAGAAGCTGGTCGTGGAGTCGCCTTCCTTAAACTCGCCGAAGCAGAGCGGAGGCGATGGGAGGTGTTGGGCGAATTTGCAAAATACGCTTTTTGTGGCTTGAAAAGGAAGCGTCGAGGTTTTGAGCGCAGCGTAATTGA
>SAAX01000112.1 GCA_009929215.1 Deltaproteobacteria bacterium
GCTGTATGCTGGCCCTCAAGCTTATTTCACCCTTTGGATCACACATGCGCACACAGCCCCCCGCACCGCTCTACCCCATATTTATTTCGCTTACGGGCATTCACTGTCTGGTTGTTGGCCTTGGTCAGGTGGGGCAGCGCAAACTTTCTGGTCTGCTGGCCTGCGCCCCGGCCTCTGTGCTGGTGCTTGATCTGGCAGAGCCAGCCACCGAGGCGGCCGCCCTGCTGAGCGATCCACGCGTGCACTTTGAGCGCCGCAGCTGCACGCAGGCCGACCTGCAAGGCCGCGCCCTTGTTTTTGCTGCCACGGGCAGCGCGGCAGAAAACAGCCGTATTGCCGCCCTGTGCGCAGGGGCGGGTATTTTGTGCAACAGTGCCAGCAACCCCGAGGAAGGCTGCTTTCAGGTTCCTGCTGTTGCGCGTCATGCCCCGCTGGCGGCGGCGCTTTCGACCGGCGGCGCAAGCCCTGCCCTGGCCCGGCGCTGGAAGGGCGAGCTTGAACACTGGCTTGAGCCGCGCTCGCGCATGGCAGCCCTGCTGGGGAGGCTGCGGCCTCTGGTTCTTGCCTTGGGCGAAGATACAGGGCAGAATTCCCGATTGTTCCGAAAGCTGGCGGATTCTTCTCTGCAACAGTGGCTGGAAGAAAATGACCTTGAAAACTGTCGACGCTGTTTGCAGGCGGAGCTGCCGCCCGCATTGCACGCTAATATAGCGGAGTTACTCCATGATCTCCCCTGAATTTTCCACCGCCGTAACCCTGCTGCTCTATGGCTCTGCCAGTGTTGCGGGCCTTGCGGGCATAGTTGCGCGCACCCTGCTGTGGCGCAGAATCGGCTGCACCCTGGCCGTAGTGGGCTTTGCCTGCCAGACATTTATGCTGGTTATGGGCTTTCACAAGGTATTGCCCGGCGGCCTGAGCGCTGGCGCGTATTTTCAGCTTATGGCCTGGTTTGTGGTGCTGTGCGGCATTGCCGCCTGGGCCAAGCTGCGGCAAGAAATACCGCTGGTATTTGCCACACCTCTGGGCCTTATGCTGTTTGCCATGTCGGCCCCGTATCTGGCCTCTGTGGTGCAGGTTCCGGCCTCGCTCAACACCTCGTTCTACGCCCTGCATATTGGCGCGCTCTTTTTGAGTCTGGCCCTGCTGGCGCTGGCCTTTGCCGCCGGGGCGCTGTTTCTGTTCATGGAAGGGCGTATCAAGAGCAAGCTGACCATGAAGGGATTTTGGCTCGACATGCCCGCCCTCTCCATGCTCGACAAAATCAACGCCATCACAACCATGGTGGGCTTTCCCCTGTACACCCTGGGCATAGTTTCGGGGCTTATCTGGGCCAAGCCAATTTTTGGCGGCACGGTTACGGGCGACCCCAAGGAAGTTATCAGCATTGTGATCTGGCTGTTTTATTCGGTGCTGTTCCACAACCGCATCACCAGGGGCTGGAAGGGCCGCAAGCCAGCGCAACTAGCTGTTTTTGTTTTTATTTTGTGCCTCTTTTCAATCATTGTGGTGAATACCTTTATGGAAACCCACCACGCATTCATCCGGCGCTGACCGGGCTATAGCCATGGACTGTGATATCTTTCTTGTCGGCCTGAATCATCGCACTGCCAGCGTGGACGTGCGCGAGCGCTTTGCCCTGGTCAACCACTGCGATGAAGAGCATTGGGCCGTGCCATGTATTGGCGCGGTGAGCGAAAGCGTGATCCTCTCTACCTGTAACCGCGTGGAGCTGCTGGCCGCCGGCAACGGCGACGTGGCCGGGCAGGTGCTTGAAAACTGGGCGGCGGCGCGCGGGGCCAAGGCCGATGAACTGCGGCCCTATGTCTACGTGCACAAAAATCTTGAGGCCGTGCGCCACCTGTTTTCGGTGGCATCGAGCCTCGATTCGATGGTGCTGGGCGAACCGCAGATTCTGGGCCAGCTCAAAAACGCCTACCGCAAGGCGGTCAAGTGCCACGCCACGGGTGTGATTCTTAACCGTTTGGTTCACAAGGCTTTTTCTGTAGCCAAGCGCGTGCGCACCGAAACAGCCGTGGCCTCAAGCGCGGTTTCCATCAGCTATGCCGCTGTGGAACTGGCCAAGCGCATCTTTGGCGACATGAAAACCCACAAGGCCATGCTGGTGGGCGCTGGTGAAATGGCCGAGCTGGCCGCCATGCACCTGCTGCAATCGGGCATTGATGAAATCTTGGTGGCCAACCGCACGCTGGCGCGCGGGCAGGAGCTGGCGCAGCAATTCAAGGGCCGCGCCATCGCCTTTGACGACATGGCCGAGCACCTCACCGAGGTGGACATCATCATCACCTCCACTGGTTCGCAAGAGCCCATCATCCGTGCGCGCGACATACGCGCCGTGCTCAAGGCCCGCAAAAACCGCCCCATGTTCTTTATCGACATTGCCGTGCCGCGCGACATCGACCCCGACGTCAACGGCCTCGACAACGTCTATCTGTACGATATCGACGACCTTAAGGAAGTGGTGGAAGAAAACCTTGCCACCCGCCGCGATGAGGCCGCCAAAGCCGCAGATATCGTTAACGAGGAGGTGCTGCTTTTCTCGCGCTGGCTCTCAAGCCTTGATGTGCAGCCCACCATTGTTGACCTGATCCAGCGCGGCGAGCGCATGGGGCAGGAGGAATTGGCCAAGACCCTCAAAAGGCTGGGCCCGGTGAACGACGAAACCCGCGATGCGCTTGAGGCACTGGTGGGTGCACTGGTGCGCAAATTCAACCATGATCCAATCATGTTTTTGAAGCGCGGCAGCATGTCCCAAGAGGGCAACGGCCCGCGCATCAGCATTACGCGCCGTATTTTCAATCTGGATAAAACTGGCTGTCCCTATTCGTCGGAGGAAAACTGATGCGTTGGTACGGAATTGACGACATTACAGAAGAAGATACCGCAAAACTGGCCACAACGCTCACCGAGATGGAGCTGACATCGGGCATGGACGGTCTTTTTTGGCTGCCGGTTCCAGCCGATATGCTCTCGCCCGTGCAGCAGGAACATGTGGAAAGCTGCGGCCCCCACGTTATGGGGCTGGAAATTGAAGAAAATTTTGTGCGCCTAGAACTGCTGGTGCGCGCCCGTGGCCGCATGCGCTGCGAATGCGTGCACTACTCCTCGCCCGAACTGCGCGACCGCATGATCGTATGGCTTGAAAATCTGCTTGCCGAGCTGGGCATCAACCCGGCCTAGGCGCAAATTTATACGGCCTTGGGGCGGCGCACTGCACAAAACCTCAAGGCCGTTCTCAACTGCTCACTCCCGGTTGCCCACGCATATATCGTTCCGGGCTGGTTTTCTGCCCACAACTTTCTGCCACAACTTTCTGCCCACAATTTTCTGGCAGACACACCATGACCGAATCCTCGCCCACGCTGCAAAACCTTTCGCCCGCTGCGGCCCGTCTTTGCCTTGAGGTTGAGCGGTTCTGCCTGTTGCGCCTGGGCCTTGAGCGGGGTTCACATCTGCTGCTGGCGCTCTCTGGCGGGGCCGATTCCACAGCGCTGGCCCTTGTGCTGCATCTGCTTGCCCCACGTCTGGGCCTGACCCTGCACGCCCTGAGCGTTGACCACGGCCTGCGGGCAGAATCCGCACAAGATACCGAATTTGTAGTGCAATTGTGCAACAGACTGGGCATCGGCTGTAATGTACGGCAAGCTGACGTGCGCGGGCTGGCAGCCAGCAGCAAAATCGGTATTGAAGACGCAGCCCGCAAGCTACGCTACACCCTGCTGGAGCAGGAACGCGCCGCCTTGGGGGCGGATTTTATCGCCCTTGGCCACCATGCGGCAGACGTAAGCGAAGACGTGCTGCTGCGTCTGACGCGCGGCACAGGCTGGCCCGCCCTTGGCGGCATGGCCGCCCGTGACGACGAGCGCCGTTTGCTGCGTCCCCTGCTGGCAACAGACGCGCAAGCCCTGAAGAAATTGCTGGGCGAATGCCGCATAAACTGGTGCGAAGACGCCAGCAACCAGAGCCGCCAGTACAAACGCAACCGTCTGCGCCTTGATGTGCTGCCCCTGCTGCGGCAGGAGAACCCCTCCCTCGACCGCACTGTGCACGATCTGTGGCAGATGGCCCGCCTGGACGAGGATTACTGGAATATGGTGCTGGATGGGGCATTGGCTGTACATCCCTGGATTGTTGGGGGGGGGGCGCAGACTGAGGGCGGCGAAGACGGCCCTATGCTGACCTTGCCAGCCAAGCTGCTGGCGGGTTTGCACCCTGCGGCCCGTTTGCGCCTGTATGTGCGGGCGGTGCGGTATTTGTGCCGCGCTGCGGGGGGAAATGCTGGCGAGGATGCTGACAGTGCGGGGCAACTTCACGGTCAGGCCCGCGCCCGAACCCTGCTGGCGCTGGATGAAGCGCTTGCCAGCGGGCGGGGGAATACACGGTTTCAGTTGCCCGGTGGG
>SAAX01000059.1 GCA_009929215.1 Deltaproteobacteria bacterium
GTCATCACCCGCTTCTGATCGGCAATATAGATCGCATTGACCAGGTAGGTGACCACGCAGAGCAGCACCAAAAGAATAATCGCCACGGTGCAGGCCAGGAAGATGGCGATCTTGACCTTGGTCTTGTGCCACTGGGCCATCAACTCGCTCTTGGGACTGACCAGCATCAGAATGAAGGGCGAATTTTCGACATAGGCATAACTGATCACCAGGGTTTCCCCGACCAGGGAGGCGGGCAGCGGTTTGCCGCCTTCCCACGGGCGGGCGGTGGAACCCTTGCGCCCCGCATGCGCCAGCTGAATGCCAAGAGGCGTAGACGAATACGAGCGGATGGTATCAATCATGCTTTTGTGGGCGGCCTCCTGGGCGTCATTCCACAGGCCCAGGTCTTGCGGCGAGATGCGCCCGGCCGGTTCCACTGCCGTTGCTTCCACAATCAACAGGCCAACACCTGATACCGCAAGGTTGCCATAGTGCATGGCATGCCAGTTGCCGGGTTGGCCATTTTCTGCCGAATACTGATCCATGGGAGGCACGACAATGCGGTTGCTCAGGGTCAGCCCTTTAATCTTGATAGGTGAAAAGAGTGGATTCATGGTGACCTCCTGCTTGTCAGGCATCATATGAAAATGCTTTATGTTTGTTAAGCGCTTGCCAATTGGCCGATGCTATTTACATATGCCGATAAAAATGGCTCAATCGGCGATAATTGTGCGGGTGTATGCGCCCGGGGGAGAGCGGATGAATAAATCCTTGATGCGCTGGTGCAGATTTGCGGGCAGACTGCGTGCCGTGGCGCTTATGGTGGCACTTGTTACGGGCTTGAGCTTATGGCCATGCAATCATAGCGGCCTGGTGAGCCGGGCAATAGCTGCCGGTGAAGACGCCGCACTGGCGAGTCGGCTTGATGCCGTGCTGGACAAGGCCCTTGCGCAGCAAAAAATTGTGGGTGCAGTGGTGGTGGCCGCTCGCAACGGTCATGTGGTGTACCAGCGTGCCGTGGGCATGGCCGACCAAGAAAATGGCACAGCCATGAGCCTTGATACGCGTTTTCGTCTGGCCTCCATGAGCAAGCCCATTGTCAGTGCCGCCGCACTGGCCCTGGCAGATCATGGCCTCATCGGTTTGGACGACCCCGTTACCCGCTGGATTCCATTTTTTACGCCCGCGTTTCAGGGCAAGGTTGATCCGGTCATTACTATTCGGCATCTGCTTACGCATACAGCCGGACTTTCATATGGATTTTTGGAGCCGGCAAACGGCCCCATGGCGCATGCCGAAGTTTCGGACGGGCTGGACAACCCGCCCATTACGCTTGATGAAAACATCTGGCGGCTTGCATCTGTGCCCCTGTATTACGAGCCCGGCACAGGCTGGCGGTATTCGCTGGCCATTGACGTGCTGGGTGAGGTCGTTTCCCGAGCTGGAGGCGACACCTTGCCCGCAGTTGTCAAAAAGTATGTTACCGGGCCACTGGGCATGACAGCCACAGGCTTTGTGGCAGATCGGCCAGAACTGCTTGCCGCCGCCTACCTGTGGGCCGATGGCAAACCACGCCGCATGGCAGAAACAGAGGTTGTGCCCAGGGGTGAGTCTGTCACGCGCTATGAGCCTGGCCGTGCGCTCGATGCCCAGGCCTATGCCTCTGGCGGGGCGGGCATGGTGGGTACAGCTGCCGACTACCTGAAATTTCTGGAAGCCCTGCGCACGGGCGGTGCACCAGTGCTAAAGCCGGAAACTACCACAGCCATGACCACCGACCAGATATGCCCCATATTCTTGCAGCGTCTGAGCGCCACAGCGAACAAAACCAATGAGGTCGTGGCCCCTGGTTGGGGCTTTGGTTTTGGCGGTGCCGTGCTGCTGCACCCTGAAAAGGCAGAATACCGCGCAGGCGCAGGAACCCTGAGCTGGAGCGGCGCTTACGGAACCCACTTTTTTATGGATCGCGAGAGCGGCATATCCTTTGTGGTCTTGACCAACACCACGCCCACGGGCATGGCTGGCCCCTTTGCCGTAGCCTTGGCTCAGGCCATGTATGGTCAGAAGGTGGAAAAGAAGACAGGCAAAAAATAGGGAGCGTGGCGCACTCTGCCTGCTGGGCTGCGTGACGATAGTACTCTGAAATGGTTTAGCCCCTCTGGCACGCTGGTTTGCGTATCAGAGGGGCTTGCTGGTTTGGTGATTCTGCCGTGCTGGCGGGTATTGCTACATACGGTTCAGTGGCAGTTTTACATACTGCGTGCCATTGACGGCCTTGCCAAACTTGCCTGTGCGCATGTTGGCCTGTAGCGAGGGCAAGATCAGCGGCGGTACGGCCTTGCCCGTGTCGTCGGCGCGGCGTCTGGCCACAAAGTCTGCCTTGCCAACCTGCTGGTTGAGGCGCACATTGCCTGTTTTTTGTTCGACCACTGTGGCCATGCACTGAGGGCCGCGTGCTCCTTCGGGCGGGTAATCGTGCCCCACATAGATGCGTAGGTCGTCGGGCAGGGCAAAGAGCTTGCGTGACGAATCATACGAATCCTCGGCACTGCCACCGGGAAAGTCGCACCTGCCCGAGCCCACATCGGGCAAAAAGATGGTGTCGCCCACAAAGGCGGCGTTGCCCACAATATAGGTGGTGTCCGCCGGGGTATGCCCAGGGGTGTGGATTATCTTGGCAGGTATGTCGGCAATGGTGAATTCTTCATCATTATCAAACAGGTGGTCAAAGGCAGAGCCGTCTGCCGGGGTGTCCTCCTGGGTTTGAAAAATGGGCGTCCAGGTGGCGATGATGTCCAGCATGTGTTTGCTTATGGCGATTTTTCCGCCCATTTTTTCCTTGATATAGCTGGCGGCGGTAATGTGGTCGGCATGGATGTGTGTTTCAAGAATCCATTCAACCACCAGATTTTGCTGGCGCACAAAGTCAATAACGGCATCAGCCGAAGTTGTGGACGTATGGCAGGCGTGCAGGTCGAAATCGAGCACGCTGTCTATGATGGCGCAACGGCGCTGTGCGTCGGTTGCAGACCAGACCACATATGTCCAGGTGGCGGTAACGGGATCAAAAAACCCGCGCACGTTGGGTGCAGACATGGTGAACTCCTTCGCAAAAGGCTTGTGTAATGTTTCTGGCAATCTTTGCAAATGGCACTACTGGCAGCTTGCGCCGGGGCTTTTGCCCGCGCCGATGGGGCAGGCTCCGCCAGTGCAGCCCTTTTTGTTCCAGGGCGCACGCGTAAGCAGCAGCGCAAGGCCGCACCAGTTGGTAAGGCCAGAAAATACCTGCCCGCAGCCAATAAAGAGCGCGCCGAGCAGGAATACCTTGTGCACAAAGAGCCCCAGCAAAACAAACAGAGCCGTGAGCGCCCCGGCCACAAGGCGCACCTGCCTGTCGAGGGTGGGCGAGGTTTCGCCGGTCTTGGGCAGAGCCTGCCCAAGAGTGGCAAAGCCAGCTTCCTTGCAGGCTGCAAGGCCACCTTCAATCACGGTTACGTCGGCAAACCCGGCGTTGGCAAATTTGGCCGCAGCGGTTTGCGCACGCTTGCCGCTGGCGCACAGGGTAAAGATGGGAGTTTCGGGCAATGCCCCGCTGCGCAGGGCAACCATGTGCGGATCAAGCTCCGTTACCGGGGCAAGGGTTGTCGGATGGGCGAGGCGTTTTTCTGCAAATTCCATTGGGGTGCGCACATCTACAACCAGCGCCTGCTTAAGGTCTTTTTGTCGCAGGGCCTGCGCGCTTATGCTTTTAACGGCTGTCATCATTGGCCTCCTAGAGAGTTGGCCTCCGGGTGACTGTGGAGGAAAATGTGTTTGTAGCAATAGCCAAAATATACCACTTGGTGATCTGCCATTTGTACAATACAGAAATGCTGCAAAACTGCAAAGCATTATGGGCTGTGATAAAAAATGCAAGCAGTGCTGCTGATAATGCTTGCTCAGTGCCAGTTAGCTTGTGGCACTATAGGGCAATATCATATCATTCAAATCTGCTTTGCCATTATCGGCTCAGCAGACTGCACAAGTAAACATAACCACGGGCTGACAACTGGCAAGTATTTTTGGGGTGTGCGCACCCCGCAGGGGGCATAAAAGACGGGGCATGCTGGGCGCGAGGGCTCAGGCCGATTCGGAAAGAAACTGGCGCAGGGTCGCCAGTAGCTTGGGTATAACAATGGGTTTTTCCAAAAAATCGTCCATGCCCGCCTCAAAGGCGTTTTGCACTTCGTCTGAAAAAACATTGGCAGAAAGGGCTACAACGGGTGTTTCAAGGTCAAATGCGCGAATTTCACGCGTGGCCTGATACCCGTCCATAACTGGCATGCGAATATCCATCAAGATAATGTGGTAGCGCTGTGTGCGGGCCTTATCCACAGCTTCCTGACCGTTGAAGGCCATGTCGCAGGCCATGCCTTCGCTCTCAAGCAGCTCTTTTAAAATTTCGCTGTTGATAATGTTGTCTTCACAGATCAGAACCTTTTTGCCCCTGAGTTTTGTGCTGTCTGTAGGGTGGGCGTTTTTGCTATGGTATGCATCAATGTCCACCTGACTGGCTTTTTTGTGCGGCAATACCAGGGTAAATGTTGTTCCCTTACCGGGTGAGGAGTTGCAGGTAATGCTGCCACCAAGTATGTCCACCAGCTTTTTTGTAATGGCAAGGCCAAGCCCGCTGCCGCTGCTGGAGGTGGCGTTTTCCTGAGTAAAAGGCGCGTACATGTTTGCCTGAAAATCTTTGCTCATGCCAGGCCCGTTGTCTGAAATGACATGGCTGACGGTAATGCTCTCGGCATCCTCGCCGCTTATGTCATTGTGCCATATGATTGTGCCGCCGGGCTGGGTGTATTTGACGGCATTATTCAGCAGATTGACAATGATCTGCTGCACCTTGCGCGTGTCGATCTGCGAATGGCAGTTTGCGGCGGCACAGTTGAAGTGCGTTACAAACGTGATATCTCTGGCTTCTGCCTGTGGGCGAATGATGGATTCTATATTCTTGGCAGTGGCAGAGGCTGTGCAAATGTTTGGTTTGAGTTCAAGCTTGCCGTTTGAGAGTTTTTGCAGGTCAAGAATGTCTGAAAGAATGCCCAAAAGAAAGTTTGAGCAGGTTTTGATGGTGGAAAAAACCCTGATAAGTTCAGGCTTGAGCCGTTTTTTCAGCTCCAGATCAGAATAGCCAATGATCGTGGTCAGCGGCGTGCGCATGTCGTGGCTCATGTGCAGCAAAAAATCTGACTTGGCCTGGTTGGCCTGGCGTTCTTTTTCCAGTGCTGTCTGTAGCTTGCAATTAAGCTCCACCACATCGTTGCGCAGGCGAACCTCACTTGTAACATCCTCAAAGCTGCCCACCAGGCCTACAATTCTGCCATTATCCATAAGCGGGCTTTTGCTGGCGACAATGTGGCGGTTTTCGCCCTTGCAAAAACACATGCCGGGTACTCGTGTGGTTGTTTCGCCCTGCAAAACGCGCAGTTCGTCATTTTTATAGGGGTCTGGGGAGCTGTGCCAGCCCATGTCTTCATCGTTTTTTCCCAGCAATACATGCGCTGAGTCGAAACCGTAATACTCCAGAAATGCCTTATTTACGCCAATAAAGCGTCTTTGGGCATCTTTCCAGAAAATGGCGGCCTGTGTTGTGTCGAGAATTTTTTGCAGCAGGGCCTGATTCTGTCTGCTGTGGGCTTCTGTCTGCTTTTCGCTTGAAACATCAGCAAACGCAATTTGCAGCAGCCTTTGCGGCACAATCCAGGCCAGGTGGGCACGAATCCAGAGGTTTTGACCCTGTGGCAGGGCAAGTCTGCATTCAAAAATCCGCTTGTCACCGCCTGCAATAAATGTCGCCAGGGTTTCTTCCACGCTGGCTGCGTCTGCCGCATCTATCTGCATGATCTGGCTGACTTTAAATGCACTGCCCGCAGATTGACTCTGGGTTTGGGTCATTTTGCGCGCTTCTCGGTTCATATATGAACAATGCAATGTGTTTTGCCCGGCAATGGCCCTCAAGCGAATAATGCCAATGGGGATGTCGCCAAGGACTTCTGTAGATTTTTGTTCTGCCTCAGTAATCCACAGGGCATACACGTCATGCTCGATCAACTGGCATGTGAAATTAAAAAAACGGTTCAGATTATCATTGTAATCTGTCCATTCTTCAGTTTTTTTGTTTTCAAAAACGCTTTGTAGATAGTGAGTTATGGCAGAAAAGTTTTTAAGTGAGGCGAAGTCTACAGCATTATTTAATGTTTCAGCGAGCGCAGGGTTGCACGTGACAACAGAAAAGTTGTTGTTTTTATTGTATTGTATAAGACAACAGGCTGTGTTTATTGAACCATTCCACAACATAAATTGTTTTAATAACCAATCATCCATGGAAATGATTCCTTGCAATTGTCGGCAATAATAATTTTATAGTATGTTTCATTAAAATATAAAAAGAAAAGCGTGTAAATAAAGATTTAATTTGAAAAATAAAAAAGTGTATCATGTCAAATTTATACGTTATTTGTGCAATTTTACACGGGATGCGCGAAGAGCCAGGGGTAGACAGGCAGCCCAAAAAAATAGCGGGCGCTCACATTGCTGGAGAGCCCGCTGCTGATAATGCCCCGACAGGGGCCTCAGACGACGTGCAAGCGCTACTTTTTCAGCGCCAAAAAGTCGTGCTCGTCCGGATCGTAGTATTTGATTTCGCCGGTTTCAATGTGGTACAGCCAGCCGTGAACGTGCAATTCGCCCTTGCTCACCTTGTTGCTGACACAAGGGTAGGTCATGAGATTTTCTATCTGAAAAATAATGGAGAGTTTTTCTGTAAGGCGCAGCAGTTTATCCTGTTCTTCGTCCTTGCCAAGGGCCAGGCTGGCCAGCTCTTTGGCCTTTTTGCCCAGCGAAAGCCATTTTTGCGTGTGCACAAAGGCTTCGTCGTTGATGTCCTTGTAAAGGGCGGCAATGGCACCGCAGTGGGTGTGCCCGCAGATGATGATTTCTTCAACATTCAGGGCTGTTACGGCATATTCGATGCCAGCGGCCATGGCGTGGTAGTCTTCGTCTGGTTTATAGGGGGCCACAAAGTTGCCCACATTGCGCAGCACAAAGAGCTGCCCAGGAGGCGTATTGGTGATCAGCGAGGGAATAACCCGAGAGTCGGCGCAGCCAATAAACAGCACCGTGGGGTGCTGCCCGCTGGAAACCAGGTTCAGCAGTTCTTCTTCATGCTTGCAGAAATAGTTTTTTTGAAAGAATTCATTTCCCTGAAGCAGGCGTTCGACATTTTTCATCAATAAACCTCAAAGACGTGGTTGTGGCGGTGTGACAGGTCTGCTTGATCTGGTGTTCGGTTGTATAACCAACCAATAATTCAAAGACTTGTGGACAGTGCAAGAAGCTTAGTGCGGGCACGAATTTGCCACGGGGATTGATAGGCTTGCGGGCAAAGGTCGCGTTGCGTCAGCCAAACGCTTGAGTGCAGTGGAGCAGCCCGGCCATTTTGAAACTCGGGGTTGTGTGTGGATGCCCCAAGACGCCGTGCTGTGCCCTACCTTGTGCCTAGGGCATCTTGCCCAAAAGGTCAACAATGCCCCAGCCCCGCGAGCTGTAAGGCTACGCAGGGCTGGGGCAAAGAGGTTTGGGGCAGTCTGATCAGGATTGCGAAAGCCGCTTGAGCTGCTCTGCAAGGTGCGAGAGTTCTGCAACCGTGGTATTCAGCTCGCTGGTAAGCTTGTTGGTGCTTTCGGCCACATGCTTTACATCCACAATGGCCCGGTTGATTTCTTCGCTGGTGGCAGACTGCTGTTCTGCCGCAGTGGCGATAGATTGCACGCTATTGCTGGCGTTGCCTACGATTTCAACAATTTCAGTAAGGGCAGTGCCGCTTTGGTGGGCCATGTCTGTGGCCCTGTTTACGGTGTCTACCGTGGTGCGCATTTCCTGCATGTTGCCACGGGCCACAGACTGGATGGCGGTTACGGCCTCGGCCACTTCCTTGGTGGCAAGCATGGTTTTTTCTGCCAGTTTGCGCACTTCGTCGGCCACCACGGCAAAGCCCCTGCCAGCATCGCCCGCGCGGGCCGCCTCAATGGCGGCGTTCAGGGCCAGCAGGTTTGTCTGGTCGGCGATATCAGAAATAACGCCAAGTATTCTGCCAATTCCCTGGGTGTGGGTTTCGAGCGATTCCATTTCGTTAAGCAGCGCGCTTGTGTGGCTGTTGACCTCGGCAATGGCCGAAATGGCTTCATCAACAATGCCAGCTCCTGCCTGGGCCTTTTGACGTGCGCCCTCGGTTTGCCCGGCTGCGGCAGCTGCATTAAGGGCCACTTCGTGCACGGTAGAGGTCATTTCTTCCATGGCAGTGGCGGTTTCTTGAGCGCGGCAGTGTTGGGTGTCGGCCCCTTCGGCAACCTTGTGGAAGCGGTTGGTCATGAGGGCAGAGGCATCGGCAAGGCTGTGTGAGGCTTGCGCTATGGAGGCGTTGACCTCATGCATGCGGCGTATGGTTTCTTCAATCTCGCGCTCTTTCAGCACAAGGCTGGTAACGTCCTTGGCGATTTCCACATAACCGATTCTGTTGCCCTGGTTGTCGCGCAGCACGTCGCTCACAGGCTGGATAAAATGGGGCTTGGCCTCTGAGCCGATGTCGATAATATCGGCCAAAAAGGACGATCCACTGCGTTTGGACTGTGCAATGGGGCAGTTTTCTGTCTGGCAAACCACAGTATTGAACTTGTCGTGGCAATGCTGGCCCTTGAGTGTTTCTATATCCTGATTGAGCAGGGTTGCAGTTGCGGTGTTGGCAAGAATAATCTTGTAGTCGTCGTCCACGCCAAAGATGGGATCTGGCACGGCATTGAGCAGGTTTTTGTAGCCCTGCACTTCGGAGAGCATGCTTTCGATCTTGTCGAGCAGCTTGTTGAACCACGCGGCCAGAGAGCCAATTTCATCACCAGAGCTGTATTGCAGCCTGTTGGCAAGCACGGCCCGGTCTTCGGCAATTTCCTGGATAGTCTGGCGGATGCTGCGAACAGGGCGCAGCACCGTAAGGCTGAGCACAACAAATATCATGACCAGGGGCACGATAAGCAGGGTGAGGAATGTGGCGGAAATGATGATTCCCGCGCGGCTCATGATGTTTTGCTGTTCCGTAAGGTCGGTGCTGAACACAAGAATACCGATCTGCTTGTCCTGATAGTCGGTAATGGGCATGCCAGAAAGCAGGGTAGAGCCCACAATCTTGGTGGTAGAGCCCTTGCGGGCGGCATCAAGAAAAGCCTTGTCCAGCAGCGCCTCGGGCTTGCCGTCCTTGGTGCCGCGCACAAGCACATAAGAGTCGGCGACTATAGGATTTTTATCTTTGTTTTGCAGGCCTGTAGCAACCTTGAGGTGCTCAAGGTTCATGTACAGCATGGCAGATTGCCCGGCGCCAGAGTTGAGCCCCTCTAGCACATGGCTGAAGCTGACCAGTACTTCCACCGAGCCCAGGCGGTTGCCCGCAACGCCAGTAACCGGGGCCAGACCGCGAATCTCAAAGCCGCCGCTGCCGATCTCGACACCGCTCAGAGGCTTGCCGTTTTTGTTCACGTCAAGCACGGTGGGGCGAAAGGTCGAAAGATCGTCAGAAATATCAACCCACTTGTCGCCTTTCTTGGTCTGTTTGTCGCGCCACAGGCGGGCAAAGCTGCGCGCGGGGGGCAGGTGATAGTGGATTTGCGGCTTTTCGCCGATCACAGCGGCAAAGCCCTCAAGCATGGGAGCTAGCGACTTGCGCAGCATTTCCCGCCCCTGTTGTGAGGCGGCGCTGTTTTCGTCGTTGATGTCACCTTCCATGGCCTTTTTGTACGCGGCCTCAACTTCTGGCATGCGGCTCATCAGGGCAGCCATGCGCATGGCCTGCGCGCTGCAAAGATTAATGGCCTGCTGCATCTGCGATGTCTTTGTTTCTACAAGGTTTTGTATATTGGTGTCGTTAAGATTCTCAAATTGTTTTTGAATGATAAAATAACAACATATGCCAATGGCAAGTGTTATTGCGGCAATAGGGACGCATACTTTAGCGCGTAATTGCATCAGGTATCTCCATATGCAATAGTTTGCTTATCTTATCGGCAGCGCGCAAAAAAAGTTTAGATAACTAACTTGCTGTGCAGAATGGATAAAAATGGGGACGTCACCATTTGTAAAAAGTGGTGACGTGTTTTGGCGGAAATTTGCCCAAAAAAAATTTCATTAATACTACCATGCTGACACCCAAAAAACAAGTTTCCAGAAGATAAATTTCACAAATGAGAAAATATTCTCAAGCTTTAATGCTGAAAGGGTATGGCCCTGAAATCATTGAAGCACAGGGCTTTATTGTAATTGATCAAAAAATTTAATGACCTGGGAGAGTGTGATGCCACCGAGTCGTGCACCTGCGTGGGTGGTGATTATCTGGTATTGAATTTATTGTCGGTTTGCTTTGAGATTGATCTGCCCGGCTGCCCTTGAGCCAGAGTTTTGCCTTTTGCCACGGCTTGCAGTATTTTTTGAACAGTGGCTGCCGCTGAGCAGTTGTTTAGTTACCCTAACACCACGAACCGCAGGGCAATCTTGCGGTGTAGCCAATGAGCAGTTCAGACCACGTGTTCTGACGCCAGGGAGCGTATGAATCAATTTACCGTAGATGCAAACCTGTGCCGCAAAGACGGCATTTGCGCCAAGGTGTGCCCCATCCAGATCATTGATGCCAAGGTAGGCGAGTTGCCCACCATGGCGACGCATAAAGTCAAGGTGTGTATTGGCTGTGGACAGTGTATGGCCTTTTGCCCGACCAATGCCTGTTCTGCCCCTGGCCTTTCCTCGCAGGACAGCAAGCCCCTGCAACCGCAAAACATGCCCACGCCAGAGCAGGCAGAGGAGCTGGTTTATTCGCGGCGGTCGGTTCGCACTTTCAGAAACAAGCCCGTTCCGCGCGAAACGCTTACGAAGCTGCTTGAGGCCGCGCGCTTTGCCCCAACTGCAAAAAACGCGCAGGAATTGCGCTGGATTGTGCTTGAATCGCGCGAGCAGACAGAAAGGCTGGCAACCTTGGTCATAGACTGGTTGCGCAAACTTTCAGAGGTTGACCCTGCCAACGCCAAGGCCGTGCACGCCGAGAGCCTGGTGCGCACCTGGGATTCTGGCTATGACGTGATTTGCCGCAATGCCCCTCAGCTTGCCTTGATTGTTGCGCCCAAGGGGCACTGGGGCGCGCCCGATGCCGCCATTGCTGCCGCATACCTTGAACTGCTGGCCAATGCCCACAAGGTAGGCTGCTGTTGGGGCGGCTATGTGTGTTTTGCTATGGCGCATCCCACAGCGCACGAATTGCGTGCCTTTGCTGGTGTGCAGGAGCATGAGCAGGTGTATGCCGCACAGATGATGGGCTTTCCCCTGCTTGCCCCACATTTCAGGCCGCCGCGCAAGGCGCTGGATGTGACCTGGTTGTAACGCGGCTCACGCGCAGCGGTTAAAATATACGGCGGCCCCCGCACAGGTTCATACCTGTAGCTGGAGGGCCGCCGTTGCTATTGTGTGGCGGTTGTGGGGGCTACTGCTTACGGCGGCGCACGGTGACGCTTTCGCCACCTATTCCCCAGTTGTCTGTGGATACTTCTTCAATAATAACCACCGTGGTGGCGGGGTTTTTGTTCAGCACCCGTTGCAAAAGCTCTGTGGCACCCTTGATGAGCTCCTGCTTCTGCTCTGCTGTGGGGGCCTCGGCCCCGCCCGTTACCTTGATATTGACAAAGGGCATGGTGTGCTCCGCTATTGTGGGTCAGTAGGAATTTTTTCCATAATAACCTTGATATCTGCCGGTTTGCCAAAAAACGGCCAGCTGGTCACCAGCACATCCACGCCGGTGGCGGCAAAGTGGGCGGCGTTTTCGCCATTAATGCCGCCAGCGGCAAGAATGATGATGTCGTCGCGTATGGCGCGCAACGAGCCCACGGTTTCAGCCAACAATTCGCAGGCAAATTTTTCGCACTGCACAATATCTATGCCCGCCTCTGCCACCAGTATTGCCTGCTCGAGCGAATCGACCTCGGCGCTTATCTTGTGCTCTGGGGCGCGGGCGTGCAGTTGTTCCATCATGGCTGCAATGCTGCGCAGCGAGGCCTGCGGCGTAGCGGGCAAAAAAGCCCTGTGTTGATCAAAGATAAGAATACTGTCCGAGAGATTCTGACGGTGAACAATGGCCCCGCCGTCCATGGCGGCCTCGAGGCACACTGCCTTGGCACCGGGAAAATTCTTGCGTGTAACAGCCACCCGCACGCCGGGGTTTACTGTGCGGGCCTGCTCCACCATTTGCGCGCTGCGGGTGGCAATGCCGCTCATGTATTCCATAAGGGTCTGGGCAAGCTTCCAGCCACGGTGAAGGGCCGCTGCTGAGCCCTTGGCCGTAAGGCAGGGCTGGCCCGCCTGAATTTTTTGGCCGTTGGCGGCGGTGCGGCTTACGCTAAGGCCGCACTTGCGTAGCAGCAGTTCTGCCTGTTCAACGCCGCTGATGACGCAGTCGCCCTTGGGGGCAAAGCGCATTATTCCCTGGGCTGCGCCGATGCCCAGCAGCTCAACGGTAAGATCAAGGCCGGGGCAGTCGTCTGCCAGCAGCCCTTCAAGCCAAGAATCGGAACAGACAAAGTGCATGACTTGCTCCTGAAAAAGTAGGGCAAAATATGATTTAGGAGCAATGCTTTGCAGAGAATGGCCTCTCAATCCCGCAGTGCCCTAAAAAGACCGTTTTTGACACCATTCGATGCCAAGATACAGCAAAAGACTGATGATCGCCAGTATGGAGCAGAGCAGGGCCGCCCGCTGAAATTCTCCGGTGGAAACGGCATTGAACACTTCAAGGGAGAGGGTGTTGGTGCGACCGGCAATATTGCCGCCCAGCATCAGGCTGATGCCCACCTCGCCCATGGCCCGCGTAATGCCCAGCAGCAGCCCCGCGCCCAGGCCGTGCCGTATGAGCGGCAGTGTGACCAAAAAAAAGCATCTGCAGGGTGATGCGCCGCAAACACGCGCCGCCTGCTCAAAGCGCAAAAGATCAGGATTTGCCAGGGCAGTCTGCACGGGCTTGATGACCAGGGGCAGCCCCGCCAGCCATGCGGCCAGAATGATGCCCCCCTGCGAAAAGACAAGGCTCACGCCAAAGGCCTGTTGCAGAACCACGCCGCCCCAGCCATTGCGGCCAAAAAGCATGAGCAGCAAAAAGCCCATGGCCATGGGCGGAAAAACCAGCGGAAGCGTGATGACAAAGTTGACTACGCGCCGCAGCAAGGGTTTTTTTGTCATGCCCAACCGGGCAAGGGGAATGGCCGTGATGGCATGCAGGACGAGGCAGGCCAGGCATACCCTCAGGGTAAGCAGGACAGAAAAGCTGAATTCGGGCGCACACAGGGCGCGCCACAGGTCATTCGGCTGCACGGGCCGGGCGCAGGCCGCTGCCTGCAAGTATCTGCTGTGCTTCGGGTGTGTTCAGAAACTGCAAGAAAGAGCGCACACCCGCATCGTTTTGCTGCCCTGCCACCACGCCCGCCACCAGCAACAGCGGCGTATAGCCCTCACGTACCACCATCCAGCCTCCCACACTGTCGCCCTGCTTGCGGGCTACGACCTCGTTAACAAAGGCTGCGTCAAGGTCGCCCGAAACGAGGTAGGAAAAAACCTGGGGAACAGTTGAAAGCATGGAAAGCTTGGGCGCGAGCGGCTCAAAAAGATTGTTGCCCTTCATAAAGGCCACCGCGGCGCGGCCATAAATGGCTGCCTTGGCATCAGGGTAGCCTATTTTGGCAAATTCCGGCTTGGCGAGGTCTTGCGGTGTGGTAAGATGCAGCCCCTTGCGCCAGGCCAGCACAAGCACGGCTTCTCCCAGCGGGTGGTAGGCGGCAAAGGCAAGGCCAGATTCCTGCAGCGAGGTTTTTTCGGAAAAAATAATGCTCACGCCACTGCCAGCCTTGGCCTGCTCTATAATCTGCCCGATGTTGCCGCTGTACATTTCTGTGGGTTGCGTGCCTGTCTGCGCGGCATATGCTGCGCACAACTGTTGCACCATGGGCTTGTAGCCAAGGCCTGTGGTAATGGCTGGGCCGTTTGCACAGGCTGCCTGAGCAAAAAAAAGATTCAGGGCGGCCAGCGCCAGTAGCAGACAAATACGGTCAGACAAAGCAAGAGGCTTCATACGGGGCTCCTGACATATTTAGTGTTATATTGGGCAGCAGGCCCATCTGGCGAGCTCTGCGCAGGGTGGGGGCAACGTCTCCCTGAGCCTCAAGGTGGCCATGCCGTATAAGCAGCATGCTGTTGCCCAGAGCCTGGGTTTCTTGCGGCGAATGGGTGACGTAGAGCACAGGCACATTCCATTGGTGGGGAATGCGGGCAATGTAGGTCAACAGCCCTTCCTTGAGGTTCATGTCCAGCGATGAAAGGGGCTCATCCATGAGCATGAGGCGGGGCCGACAAAGCAGGGCGCGGCCAATGGCAACGCGTTGTTTTTCGCCGCCTGAAAGGTGGGCTGGTCGGCGGTGCAAAAGTGAACCAATGTCGAGCAGGTCGGCCATGTCGTCAATGTTGGGCGCGGTTAAAGGTTGCTGCCCAGCGTGAAAGCGCTGACCAAAGCACAGATTGTCGCGCACAGTGAGGTGCGGAAACAAGCGTGCATCCTGAAAAACATAGCCAAGGCGGCGTTTTTCTGGCGGCAGATTTATGCCATGTGCCGAGTCGAAGCAGGTTTCGCCGTGGCAGGCAATGTGGCCCGCATCGGGAGTTTCCAGCCCGGCTATGCAGTTGATGAGGCTTGTTTTGCCCGAACCGGATGGGCCAAAAATAACAGCAATGCCGCATTCGGGCAGGTGAAAGCCCAATTGCAGCTCAAACGTGCCACGGTTAAGTTGTATGTGTACTTCCAGCATGCCCCGTCCTGTTTGCGGGGCAAATGTGTACAGGCCACCGGGTTTGGCAGCAGCAGATTGTCCCGCGTATTTACAAACATACGGGGCGCACCTGCATGTATCAATAAATACACGGTTTTTGGCAAAAGCGTGATGTGTCTGGAGCGTGGGCGTTAAAAAACCGCAGGCAACTGCGGATCAGAAGGGATTGGGCAATGTGGGTGGGCGGCAAAGGTACAGGCTAAAGGGCGCGTTACGCGCCCATGCCCGCATTACGTTCGATAAGTTTTACAGCTCTGGCAATCTGGCGGCCAAGCGTAGATTCCTTTGAAAGCTCGCGTTCCACGCTGGTGATGCCCTTGATGACCGTAGAGTGGCGGCGGTTGAATTTTTCGCCGATTTCTTCAAGGGTGAGTTCGGTGTGTTTGCGTGCAAGGTAGTACGCCGTGTTGCGGCCAAGCACGCATTCCTTGCGGCGCGAACGCGAGTTGAGCTGGCGCTCGTTGAGTCCATAGCTTTCACACACAAGGCGCACGATGGTGGGCAGATCGGGGCCGCACGAAATCTCGGTGTACTGGCTCAATACTTCCATGGCCAGATCGAGATTAAGCCCACAATTGAGCAAACGCGCCTTGAATATCAGGCTGTTGAGGCATGATTCCATCTGGCGCACGTCGCCGTCGAGGCGGCAGGCCAGTAGTTCACAGACAGAATCGGGCAAAAGAACCTGATAACTCTTGGCCTTGCGCTCAAGAATATGGCGGCGCATGTCTTCGTTGGGGCGGCCAATATCGGTGAGGATACCCGAACAAAAATGCGAAACCAGCTGGCTGTCAACCTTTTGCAGGTCGCGGGGCGAAAAGGATGAGGTAAAGATAACCCTGCCGCCCTTGGCCTGAAGGCTTTTGACAACGGCCAGGGCCATGTCCTGCATCTTTTCCTTGCCCTGAAGAAAGTGCACGTCTTCAAGCAGAAGCACGTCCAGGTCGCGGAAGCGCGATTTGAAATTTTCAATGTCGTGGGTGCGCAGGGCAGCCACAAAACGAGAAGCAAAATCTTCGGCGGTCAGGTAGCCAACGCGTGCGCCGCTGCGTTCCTCAGCAATGGCGCGGCCAACGGCCTGTGCCAGATGGGTCTTGCCAAGGCCGGGGGCAGAATTCATAAACAGGGTACGCACACAGCCACTGCTGCGGCTTACATCCTGGGCGGCGGCAAGGGCCATGTTATTGGTGGGGCCAACAACAAAATCTGCAAAAGAATAGCGCCAGTTGGTAGCCAGCCGATAAGCAGGCGTGCTGCTTATGGGCAGGGTGGCCTGTAGCTGGGGCCTGGCAGCAGAAAGGGAAGCTGGCGGAGTGGCAGTGTCCTGATAGGCCACAGGCTGTGCAGCGCCAGCCGCTAGGCCGGAAAATGCCGTGCTCAGAACAGCAGAGGCGTGCGCGAAAGAATCGGCCTTGCTCTTGTTGGTGGCAGCCGGATAGGCAGTGTCGCCAAGCTGGATTGGTGCGGATTGTTGTGCTGGTGCGCCATGCATGATCATAGGGGGCTGGCCATTGGCCACAGGCTGGGTGTCTGCTGCCAGGGCAGAAGGTGCGGCCTGGTTGACATCGGTGGCTGCAATAATACGCACATCCACAGCGGCGGGCTCAAGCCCCAGCACCGGGGCGGCAGCCTCGCGCAGGGTAGCGAGCATCTTGCCTTCAAGCCAGCTGGCCACAAAGGCATTGGGCGCGGTAAGCAAAAGCCCCCCCGTATGCACTTGTGCCTGCAAGGGTGCAATCCAGACCTTGAAAACGCCAGAATGCAGCATTTTCTTGAGATTTTCAGAAATTTCCGACCATTGTTCGCGCATGCCGCCTTGTAGCCCAAAATCTGAATTTGGGGCAATTGATGATTATGAGCCGTTTACGACATGGGGCCTTTTTCTTATCCTCAAGCCTTGCTGTATCTAATGTGCTTGAATAGTAGTTGTTTTTAGGTATGCGGCCAGCAGCCCCCTAGGGGAATATCCTTAAGCAGCAACACTTTTCTGGTATCATGGTTATTTTTGCACATGATATAAAAAAAGTTTTACACAAATACGATTTGTATTTCCTCTGTTTTTCTCATTTATACTACGTTTTTCAAGTTGAGAGCACAGAACCATGCGCACTGTAAGGGAAGGCAGATTGTCAAGGGGGAAAAAGAAATTTTCAGCCTTTTAGCGGGTTTTATTATGGGATGAATTTGTTCAGCAGATTTTCAAAACCTACTGAATTAAATGAAAATCAAGACTTTTACTAGGCTTTGTGCCCTAAGTTTGGGGGCTTAGCCTTGCCCCCCTATGAACTTGGGGCATGCAACGCAAAAACCCCGGCCAAAGACCGGGGTTTTTGTTCGTGTTGGGCGCAGAGCAGCTTGGGTGGCTAGAGCCACACTCCACGTCCACAGCACATGTAAGCATTCGGCAGAAGATACTCCTGCACATTTGGCACAGGCTATGTGTAGCGGCTAGAAGCCGTAGCGCAGGCCAAGCATGAATTCGTTGTTGTAGGGGCGATTGCCAATGTTGTAGTTGTTGCCGCCAGAGGAAACCTTAACGTCGTTGTAGCCAAGGCTCACAAAGCGGTAGCCAGCATCGATGGCAAAGTGTTCGTTGATGTTAAAGGCCACACCGGTGCCCACATTCCAGGCAAAGTTGGTGAAGCGTTCGTCGCCAGAGAACTTGTTGCCAGCGTTGTCGGTAAAGTCATAGCCCGCATAGTTGAAGGCCATGCCAAGACCGGCACCCACATAGGGGGTCATGATGGAATCGTTGTGGAAATCCCAAAACAGGTTGGCAAACAGGGTAGAGCTGTTCCAGGTGCCCTTAACCTGCTTGATGGCGGCGCCGCCGTCACTCCAGGTTTTTTCGTTGTTGCCGCGCAGGGCAAATTCCAGTTCGGCACGCAGGGGCAGCATCTGCTGGGGCCAGAAGTCGTAACCCACAGCCAGGGCGCCACCAAGGGTGAACTGGCTGTACTGGTCAACGCCCGAGCCAGCAAGAGCGCGTGAGCGTTCGATTTGGCCAGAGTTCTGGAAGCTCATCAAAAATTTGGGGGCCAGATACATACCGTTGCCTTCGGCAGCGGCAATGTTGGGCAGGGCCAAGCTCAGCACCAGCGCCAACGCAAGAATAAAGCGTTTCATGACAGTCCTCCTAGGTACTTTCCTTCAAAAAAGAAGGCAGCTTTAAAGTTGAAACAATCATTAGAAAATGTCAATATTTTTTCTATATTATAAGCTGTTGTAATGTATAATTGATGTTGTTTTAATGTGTTACATTATTGTTTTTTACGTTATTCTTGCCAGATAATTCGCATGCAGGGATAAAAAATGGATGCCCGGCTGTTTGCAAGGAACAGTCGGGCATCCATTTTCTGCGGCGCGTTGGCCGTCAGGCAGAGTTTGGAATTATAGTAAGTTGCTTGAGAGCAACGCTCTGTCTAGAATGAATAGCTCAAAGAAAGCATATAGATATTGGCCGAAACATCCTTGGAGTGCCCAGTGCTGATGCCATTGCGGGCATTAATGCCCGAGGCGTCCGTATTGCCGTAGTCCAGCGAATTGATCCACAGGTGGGCGTAGGCAAGGTCAAGGTTCCAGTTGTTCCAGTTAAAGCCAGTACCAACACTGAGGGTTTGGCGGCCATTGGTGGGAACCATAAAGTCGGCGTGGCGCTCGTTGACCACCGGGGTTTCATACGAAAAGCCCGCGCGCAGGGTCCACCAGTCGAGGGGCTTGTATTCCACGCTGGCGTTAAAGTTCCAGCCGTCACGCCATTCTTTATTGTTGATGGAGTTGTAGCCGTTGTCCATATAGATGTTCAGGGCATTGTAGGTAGACCAGCGGGTCCATACCGTACCCAGTTCAAAGCTCAGGTTGTCAAGCGGCTTGTAGGCAATGCCCAGAGCGGCAGAATCGGGCAGCTGCAAAACAGTATTTGCCCCGCAGTTGCGGGCCTGGGGGAGGTGCTGGTTGAACGGTGGTGAGGTGTAGGCATTGTTGCCCTGATAGGCAAATTCCACATCACCGTTAATATTCAGGGTCATCTGGCTTTTGTACGAAAGGCCCACAGACCACTGGTCGTTGAGGCGCATGTGCAGGCCAAAGTGGGCTCCGTAGCCCCAGCCGTAGCCCTCAAGCTGCATGTCGTTTTCAAAAACTTGTGAACCAGTCCGTGTGGGAACCTTGTTGCCCATGTACATGTGGGCGTTCATGGCTTCAACGCCTACAGAGACGGAAACCGTGTCGTTGAGCTTGAGGGCCAGGGTGGGCACAAACGAGAGGGTCTGAATGCCAATGTCATACACGTTTCTTCTGCCAACCCAGTCACCAGCAAAGCTGTTGCCAAGGCCAAAACGCGAAAAAACGCCCAAACCGATCCAGGCGTTGTCGCTCAGCTGATGGCTGGCATAGGCGTGGGGAGCATTCCAGAGCGCAGGTTTGGTGAAAGTATTGGTTTCCCGGCCGCCCGATTCGGTGGTGATGCTGCCAGAAGGGCTGATAAGGGCAAAGCCGCCCATAAAATGTGTGCCGGGCAGCTGGGTGATGCCAGCGGCGTTGTAGGCAATGGCAGAAACGTCGTTGGCACGGCCAACCATGCCGCCAGCCAATGATACACCTCTGGCGCTCCATTCGTTGAGGGCGAAGCCTTCACCCCTGGCCACGGGTGAGCAGCAAACCACGAGGGCCAGCGCAAAACATAACGCACGAAAAACCTTCATCAATTCCTCCGCTAAGGCTGCAAAAAGGCGCACAACAGACCATCCCGGCATACCTTAGTACGCTGGTACGATTGTTGTGTCGCAGAAACAGTCGCGGCTGTTGGGCCGCCCTCGACAACAGTAATGGAGTGTCACAACATATTTATCGGATCAAGGTCAAGAAAAAGTCGCAGGTGTTTTGAAGCTTTTTGCGCCAGGGCAAAAAAATACAGTGAGCGGATGGCCTGCCAGTCCTGGCCCTTTAGAAGGCATGTAAAGCGTTTACGACCTCTAAGCAGAGCAAGTGGAGCGGGCGCAGGGCCAAGCATCTGCACGCCAAGTTCTGCGGTCTTGCCGCGCAGGGCCTGAGCCAGATCGCCAAGTGCCGCCGCGCCGCCCTGTTCGGCCATGCCGTATGAAATGCGTATGAGGGCAAGCCGCACAAAGGGGGGATAGCGCCGCAGCTTGCGACGGGCCAGTTCTGCCTGATAAAAACCTTCGTAATCGGCAGTGCGTACATATTGCCAGCAGTAGTGGCTTACATCGCGCGTCTGAATCAGCACACGTCCCGGCTTTTCACCCCTGCCAGCGCGCCCCGCAGACTGCACAAGTAGCTGAAAGGTGCGTTCTGCGGCCCGGTAATCGGGCAGGTTGAGGCCAAGGTCGCCATCGGCAATGACGGCCAGGGTAACCAGCGGAAAGTGGTGGCCCTTGGAGAGCATTTGCGTGCCCACAAGAATGGGAGCCTCCTGCCGAGAAAATGCCGCCAGTATTTCTTCCATGCGGCCAGGGCGGCGGGTGCTGTCACGGTCGAGGCGCAGCACGGGCCCGCCCGCCAGCACGCTGAGGCGTTCGGCCAGCCTTTCTGTGCCTTCGCCCATGGGCAAAAAGTTCATGCCGCCGCATTCGGGGCAGGGCGAGGGAAAGGGGCGGCTGTAGCCACAATAATGGCAGACAAGTTTTTCAAGCCCCTTGTGGTAGGTAAGGCCGATTTCGCAGTGGGGACAGCGCAGGGTGCGGTTGCAGTCGAGGCAGTACATGAGTGGCGCGTAGCCGCGCCGGTTCAGCAGCACCACGGCCTGTTCGCCACGGGCAATGGTTTCGCGCAGGGCTTCTTCTGTCTGGGGGGCCAGCAGGCCATCCATGCTGGTGGATGCGGGCGAAAGCGATCTGATGTCCACCAGCTCCACGGGCGGCAGGTCGCGCCCGCCCACGCGGCGGGGCAGCACCAGCTTGGGCAGATGGCCGTTTTCCGCCGCATAAAATGTTTTGAGGTCGGGAGTGGCCGAACCAAGGACGAGCAATCCCTTGGTTTGGGCGATCCTGAACCAGGCCACTTCCTTGGCTTGATAGGCAAGGCTTTCATCCTGCTTGAACGAGCCATCGTGCTCTTCATCCAGCACAATGCAGGTCAGGTGCGGCACGGGCAAAAAAAGGGCCGAGCGCGTGCCCACAACCACACAGGGGGCTGTAGTTTGCGCCAGCTGTCGGAATGTGGCCTCGCGCCGCGTTGGCGACTGATAGCCGTGGTAAAAGAACAGGGGGGCATCGGGCAGGGCACAGGTCACGTCGCGCCGCAGCTTGTGGGCAAGGGCCACCTCTGGTGCAAGCAGCATCACGCTTTTGCCAGTGGCCAGGCAGGCCTTGGCTAGCTCAAGATACACGGCTGTTTTGCCGCTGCCGGTTACGCCGAACAGCAGACGCGAGGTCGCCGCATCTGTGTGCAGGGCTTCCAGCATGCTCTCAAGTGCCGTGTTCTGGTCTTGGTTGAGGCTGAAAGGAAGCGGCGGCGGAGGCAGCAGGCTTTGCTCTGTGGCATCAATCACGTCGTCGTCCAGCCCGCTCTCGCGCGAAAGGTTGACGTGCCCGGCCTCAAGCAGGGTGTGCAGGGC
>SAAX01000113.1 GCA_009929215.1 Deltaproteobacteria bacterium
TGCTCTCTTTCCTTGAGCGTGATTGCGGCATCGTCACTATGCGGGTTCAGCATTGCTTCACGAAAATGCACATACTTTTGCACTGCCTGTCTGAAAAGCTCCGGCGTATGCACATTGAGCGGCAAGCCTTTATGATACAAGGAAAAGGCATCACGCGTTGACGCAGAAGCCCCTGGCGCAGCCACCATGAGGGGCCGCTGCATGGAACGCACAAGACTGCCGATGTTTTGGGGATTGGAGCCGCCGATGCCGAACTGGGCCTGTCGCAGCTTGCGCCGTGGGCCTTCCGGTTCAGCCTTCGCGGCCTCGTTATGTCGCGGCACAAGACCGTGTTCTTTGGTAAAAAACAGTGGGCAAACGCTGCTTGCCGTTATGGGGGTCATGCTTACATAGCCGCCCGGCGCATCTTTTTTGGGAACAAGCACCTGCCGCAGGCGATGATCCACATACTCCGTGCCGGTGCTGTAGCCGGAAGCGTTTGCGGCGTTAACGCCAGCAACAATGGCCTTTTTTTCCTCTGCGGTCGCGCCAGCGGCATCTGGCGAATCGGCAAGAACCTGATTGATCTGCTTGACGATTCCTGCCTTGCTCGCCCCGCCTTCCGCATAATCCAGCGGAAAGGAAAGGCCGCTTCCAAGGAGCGTGCGCAAAGAGATATAGGGCAGATCCACGGCTGCATCCGCCCCAAGCCTGATTCCCACAAGACTTGCGTTGGAGTTGACGGTTTTAGAGTTAAAATGGACAAGACTCTCTGTTTCTTTCTGGTATGTTTTGGGAGGGTATGACTTCCATTTATCGTCCATGACGCTCCTTTTCACCCGCGTTTGCGGTTGGTTTCAATTTTTTCGCCTGATGCCAAAACCCAGATTGTATATAAACGTATCGTTGTCGTTAGCGGTCAGCTCTGCTTGCAGGCCTTCATCTGGCGAAATGCCCGCCTCGTGGCACAGGCTTTCCATTGCTGGCGGTTCAAGAGCCAGCCATGCATTTTGGGGGGGCTTTTCTGCGCTCATTTCATGCTCGTTGCGCACCCAGCTTGCGCTGTGGGCATCCATTTTCCACTCAAAATAGGTCCAGTTGCCGTCCTCCAACTGCGTCCGCCAAAGTTGCTTATGGCCGTTTCTGTTACGCAGGGGCGTTTGCTCGTAAGGTGTGGACGCCATGCGGAATGCATCAACAGGCGTCTGGTTAAACAGCCCATCATTGCCATCACTGTCCACACCAAAATACGGCGTCACCCTCTCGGCTATGGCCTTGTCATCGGCGCTGGCAAAACGGCTGCCGCCGCCGAGCCGCAGCCGGGCATCAATGCCGAGTTCTTCCCCTTGCCAGGGCAGAAGTCGGGCAAGATCATGCTTTGCATACGCAGCGGCGGCCCCCTTTTTTTCGTAGCCGGGATTCACAAAGGCCTGAGTATCTGGCTTGCCTTGCTCGCAGTTTTTGCAGTGCTTCAAGTTATACTGGAGTATGGCGACATTATGCGCAGTGCTGCTGCCATAGGGAACAATGCGGTGTCTGTTTACGCGCCCTGCAACCTGAACAATGGATTGCGCACTGGAAGGTTCTATGACGGCCCAATCAAAGTCATGATCCCGACCAACTTCTTCCACTGGCGTAGCCACAACAATAAAGAGCACATCCTGCGAATCGGCAACACGAGCCACAAGAGTGCGGATTTCTTTATCTGAAAGAATATGGGCATTACCCTGTTTGCGGGTCAGCAGATAATCAAGCCGACGTTCTTTGTGGAACCGGCTGATGCGCCAATCACCAGCATGATAGCAGGCCACATAGGCGTGGGGCAGGCTTTGGGCCAGACTGCGCGCGGTGACGATGGCATCATTGATATGCGCCATGCGCACGAGGCCGAAGGATATTCCCTTGTCTGGCGAAAATTTCCAGGCGTTTTCCTGATGCAGGCGCAGGACAGCGTCGAGCACACCATTTTGAAAGCCCTGAGTGGTGGGCTCGACAGGTTGTAAAAAAGCCCGCCGCAGACAGGGGAACTGCTGCAAGCGGGCCGTCATGTCCTGCATCCGGCAGGCGTACTCCCGGGCAAAGGCTGCACTATCAGGGGCAGAAGCCAGCACCTTGGGGGCCAGACTGTCATCAATAAAGGCAATGCCGAACCGGGGAGCACCGCCTGGTTGTTGCGTCAGATGCTGCCGAAGCTGCTGGCCCGAAACCCAGGCCGAGTGAATGGCCTCTGCCGTAGATTGGGACAGCGTGGCCGAAGAGCAGACAACGTTGCGCCCGAAAAACGCGCCATGCTGCACCAGCCGCAAGACCGCCACTAGAGCTTCGGGATCGTAGCTGTCGATTTCGTCCAGCACCAGATCTGCCGTCATGAGCCGCAACAGCGCCTTGACGTGGTGGCCCTGACGCTGCGGGCAGCCCGCAGCATCCAGAAAATCAATGGTTGAGACCAGCAACGGTGCGCCAACAACAGTTTTTTCCCTGTCTGTGCGCCAGAAAGGTTCCATCCAGACGGGCAAGGGGCCGGAATCCCCGCTGCAGATGATTTCCGGCTCGTCGGCATCCAAGTCATCCGCTGAGGTGGCCTGACGATTCCAGTCAAAAAGCCTTTGCGTGACGCCATCGCCGATAACAGTTGCCATATCGGCAGGCACAATACCGAGATCATCTTGCAGGGAACGCCCCGTCTGTAAGGTCAGGCTGCGCAGGTTGAGCGCAATGGAACAGCGTGGCGCGTCTTGGCGCGACAGAATGCAGGCCGCGCGCAGGTTCATCCGTGTTTTGCCGCTGCCTGTTCCCGCCATATTGAACACAAGGCAGGGGGAATCTGGATTTTCTTGCCGCCAACGGCTCAAGGCATCGGCAGCACAATTTTGCCAGTGAAAGCGGGAAGTTTCGTCCGCAGGATCAAGAATTGACGCCACAGACGATTCTTGCAGTCCCTCAAGAATGCTCCCCCTGCCCTGCGCAAGTTGCCCCATACGCCATGCGGCACTGGCCGCCACATGGGCGACTGTATGCAGATGCCAGGGCAAGGGCTGATTGAGCTGGCGAGTCTCCCCGGCAAATCGGGTGTTGGCTGCGCTTGCTTCTTTAGTGAGGCCTGCGGAGTATTCTATTGCGGAAACAGTATGATCGGCAAAAATCAGAGCAGCGCGGGCCAGAGTAAGGCATGCCCACCAAAACGATGTGTACTGCTCGCCCTGATATGCGCCAGCTAGTTTTTCCAGCTTAGATTCAAGCCGCTGATAATTTTTCCAAACATCTTCGGGCAAGGCTTCGTAGGGCTGACAGTACTCTTGCGGAAGAGCATCTGACCGAACATGAGAATCGAGGACTGACGGCACGCCCCCACCGCCCTTGTCACCAGCAAATAGCCGATGGTGGCTGGCGACAAGAAATTCAATGGCCTCTATAGCTGTGGCCGGAGCAAAGCAGCGTTTGTAGCTGGGCGGGCGATTTATGGCCCGCTTAAGCGCCTCGGGGTTTTGCAAGACTTGCCATGCCTCTTGCCAACTTTTGCCCTGACGCAGCTCCCGCAACAAGCAGACGGATATCCACTCATGCCGCACATCATCACGCAAGGTTTGTGGCGTGCGCAGCTTTTGCTGAAAATATTTTGAGTACTTGCCCAGATCATGAACTAGGGCCGCAGCTTGCGCCAACAAGCAAACACAGCGAAGCCAGACTGGGGTTTCCGTATTTTGCGGGCCGGAACACCGCGACTTGCACACAGCGACCGCCCCGTTGGCAGAAAACTTTCCGCGCGCGCCCACAATCCAAAGCAAACGCATACGGCGGCGACCATCATTCTGGTAACAGGCCACTGCCGTATTGCGGGTAGCGGTTTTGCGCAGGGCAGCGTGCAACTCTGCCAGACCTTCAGAAGTTATTGGCGTAATCCAGGTACGGATGCCTGCCCTTATGGCATAGCTATCTAAAATTCTTTGTGTCTTTGAAATCGATTGCCGGGCGCATTCAGAGATAAGGACAATATGCATCTGCCTTTCACTCCAGGCATTAAACTTAACCAGTGACGTACATTTTGCCTATAACAGCATAACTATAGACTACTCCTCTTGGCAACAGGCAGTTAAAGTCAGCGAAGCCGACATAAAGGCCTTTAAAAAGCAACTCCGCTAGTTGGAGCGGTACTGCCACTTTGAAAACGCCATTCGCGCCGTTGCGCACCTTGGGCAAGACGTTGCATAATTGGCGCGAAGAAGTGGCCCGGATGTTCCGTTTTACGCGGAATAACGGCATCACAGAAGGATTTCACCGCAAAATGAAGTTGATCCAGCGGCGAGCGTATGGCTTTCGCAATTTTGAAAATTACCGCCTGCGTGTGCGCGTATTGTGCT
>SAAX01000060.1 GCA_009929215.1 Deltaproteobacteria bacterium
TGAGCAAGGACAAGGTAGCCGCCGTGTTTGGCTGCTGGACTTCGGTTTCGCGCAAGTCTGTGCTGCCCGTGTTTGAAGAACTCAACGGCCTTCTGTTCTACCCCGTGCAGTACGAGGGCGAAGAATCCTCGCGCAACGTCATCTACACTGGCGCAGCCCCGAACCAGCAGGCCATCCCCGCTGTGGATTACCTGATGAAGGACCTTGGCGTGAAGCGCTGGGTGCTGGCCGGTACGGACTATGTGTTTCCCCGCACCGCCAACAAGATCATCGAAGCCTATCTGATCTCCAAGGGCGTGAAAAAGGAAGACATCCTTATCAACTACACCCCCTTTGGCCATGCCGACTGGCAGTCCATTGTTGCTGAAATCAAAAAGTTTGGCAGCGCGGGCAAAAAGACCGCCGTGGTTTCTACCCTCAACGGCGACGCCAACGTGCCTTTCTACAAGGAACTCGCCAACCAGGGCATCACCGCCGCCGACATTCCCGTCATGGCCTTTTCGGTGGGCGAAGAAGAACTTTCCGGCATAGACACCAAGCCCCTGGTGGGCCATCTGGCCGCGTGGAACTACTTCATGAGTGTGGACAACCCTGCCAACAAGGCATTCATCAAGAAGTGGCTCGACTTCACCAAAAATCCCAAGCGCGTCACCAACGACCCCATGGAAGCCCACTTCATCGGCTTTAACCTGTGGGTGAAGGCTGTGGAAAAAGCCCAGAGCACCGATGTGAACAAGGTTCTGAAGGCCATTGTGGGCCTCGAAACCCCCAACCTCACCGGCGGTATGGCCAAGGTTTTGCCCAACCACCACATCACCAAGCCCGTGCTGATCGGCGAAATTCAGGCCGACGGCCAGTTCCAGGTGGTTTGGGAAACGCCTTCTGTGGTTCCCGGCGAAGCATGGTCGCACTATCTGCCCGAATCCAAGGATCTCATCGGCGACTGGACCGACCCCATCAACTGCGGCAACTACAATACCAAGACCAAGAAGTGCGGCGGCGCTTCCAAGTAAGCACCCAAGCCTGAATGTACAGCGGGGGCCATTGCGGCCCCCGCATTCCCCCCACGGCACGTCTGCCCGGAAGCGCACGCACAGCCCCGCAGACCAGACTAAAGGATAAGCCCATGCGCACGGCGCTTTTGCTCTGCTGCCTCATAATTTTCAGTCTGCCTCCCGCAGTACTGGCGTCCGGCCCGGAACCGGACGGGAATGCCGGGGGCGCGGTTTCGACTCCTTCCGCGTCCCCGGTTCAGGCCTCCCCATCCATTTTGCCAGATGATCTGCTCAAGGCCTTGGTAAGCCCCAAGGTGGCAGACAGAGATGCGGCCATTGCCGCGCTGGAAAAGGATGACAGCACCGTTGCCGCGCCACTGCGCGAAACACTGCTGGAGGCCCTGCTGCACAATACCCTGCTGGCCGATGCCGCCGCCGGTACGCTCTTTGTGGGCGACAATGCCGGTCAGGCGCGGCCCCTGACAGCAGCGGGAGAACTTGGCGCAGCCCAGCCCGCAGACACCTTGCGTAAAGTAGGCACAAGCAATCGCCAGCGCCAGCGCATTACCGATATCCTCAACGCGCAGGCCCTTACATCTACAGATACGGCCAAGCGTCGTCAGGCATCGGCTGCGTTGATGGACGGCCCCACCCCGCCCCTCAAGGCAGATGCCCTGCAAAAACTGCTGCTGGGAGAAAAGGACGAAGCCGTGCGCGCCAACCTTGGCGCGGCCCTGGCCCTGTATGTGGCCGCCGACCCTGCCGCCGTGCGCTGCGACCAGCTTGCAGCCGTCAGCGCCCTGAACCACAACGGCAGCCCCGCAGCCCTCAACGCCCTGCGCGCGCTGGCAGAATCACCCGACAGCGCCGTTGCCAAGGCGGCACAAGACGCCCTGTATTCCCAGCGTGTCTCTGCCCAGTGGGGGCAGTTTTTTGAAATGCTCTTTTTCGGCACGAGCCTTGGCTCTATTCTTGTACTGGCGGCCATTGGCCTTGCCATCACCTTTGGGGTCATGGGCGTTATCAACATGGCCCACGGCGAGCTGATCATGCTTGGGGCCTACACGGCCTGGGGCATGCAGCAGCTCTTGCCCGGGCAACCCGGCCTTGCGCTCATTCTGGCTGTGCCCGCTGCCTTTGTGGTTAGCGGCGGCATGGGCGTGCTGCTGGAAAAAACCGTTATCCGCTTTCTCTATGGCCGCCCGCTCGAAACCCTGCTGGCCACATTCGGTATCAGTCTTGTGCTGCAACAGGCGGTGCGCACCGTGTTCTCGCCCCTCAACCGGGCCGTGCAAAACCCCGATTTCATGAGCGGCGTATGGCAGATCACCCAGCACTTCAGCCTTACCTGCAACCGCGTGTACATCATATTGTTTTGCCTTGGCGTGTTTGCCCTCATCCACATGGCCATGCACCGCACCCGGCTGGGCCTTGAAGTGCGCGCCGTATCGCAAAACCGCGCCATTGCCCGCTGCATGGGCGTGCGTGCCTCGCGCGTGGATGCCATGACCTTTGGCCTTGGCTCTGGCGTGGCTGGCATGGCTGGCGTGGCCCTGAGCCAGGTTTCAAACGTGGGGCCAAACCTCGGCCAGACCTACATTGTGGATTCGTTCATGGTGGTGGTGTTTGGCGGCGTGGGCAACCTGTGGGGCACGCTTACGGGCGGGCTGGCGCTGGGCATTGCCAACAAGTTTCTGGAGCCCGCCAGCGGGGCCATGCTGTCAAAAATCATCATTCTGGTCTGCCTTATCCTGTTCATCCAGAAGCGCCCGCGCGGTCTGTTTCCGCAAAAGGGCCGTGCGGTGGAGGCATAAATGGCCAGTGATATCCTTGAACGCGAAAGGCTGCTCAACGCGCCCACACGCAACTTCCTGGCAGTTACGGCGGTGCTCTGCACGCTGGTGGTTGTGGGCAGCCTGCTGCCTGCGGGCAATGCCCTGCACGTGCCGGGCTACCTTGTCACCCTGCTGGGCAAGTACCTTACCTATGCCCTGCTGGCCCTTTCGGTTGATCTTGTTTGGGGTTTCATGGGTGTGCTGAGCCTTGGGCACGGCGCGTTCTTTGCCCTGGGCGGCTACGGATTCGGCATGTACCTCATGCGCCAGATCGGCGCGCGGGGCGTGTACGGTAATGCCAACCTGCCGGACTTCATGGTGTTTCTGAACTGGAAGGAACTTCCGTGGTTCTGGCAGGGCAGCGAATACTTTGTGGTGGCCCTGTTGCTGGTGGTGCTGCTGCCCGGCGTGCTGGCCCATGTGTTTGGCAGGCTGGCCTTTGGATCGCGGGTTTCTGGCGTGTATTTTTCCATCATGAGCCAGGCCATGACCTATGCCCTCATGCTGGCCTTTTTTCGCAACGAGATGGGCTTTGGCGGCAACAACGGCCTCACAGATTTCAAGACCCTGCTGGGCTTTGAACTGCAAACAGACGGCATGCGCACTACCCTTTTTACCTGCTCGGCCCTTGCGCTCATGGCGGGCTACTGCCTGTGCAGGGCCGTGACCGCCTCGCGTCTTGGCCGCGTGTGCGTGGCCGTGCGCGATGCCGAAAGCCGCGTCCGTTTTATCGGCTACCGGGTGGAGCGCTATCAGGTGGCGGTGTTCACCCTCTCCGCCATTTTGGCGGGCATTGGCGGCGCACTATATGTGCCGCAGGTGGGCATCATCAACCCCGGCGAATTTTCACCCCTCAACTCCATCGAAATTGTGGTCTGCGTGGCCCTTGGCGGTCGCGGGCGGCTCTATGGCGCGGTGCTTGGCGCATTTGCGGTCAATGCCTTCAAAACCTGGTTCACGGCTGTACTGCCCGAAGCATGGCTGTTTGCCCTGGGCGGCATGTTTGTGCTGGTGACCATCTTTTTGCCGCAGGGTCTGGCCGGTCTGCCCGACCAGTGGCGCAACCGCGCCGCACGCGGCACGGCCAAGGGTGCACCCGCAAATACGGCCAGTGAAGGAGGCGCCGCATGAAGACGCAGCAGGATATTTTGCACGGCCGCAGCCTTGAGGAAGTGGCCGAGGCAGCGCGTGCCTACGAAGAATCGCACGCCCCCTTTGACAAACGCCCCATGAAGCAGCGTGCCCGGCCCCCGCGCAGCATGATGGCAAAGCCCGACATTGCGCTGTATCTCGAAAAAATCAGCGTGAGCTTTGACGGATTCAAGGCGCTCAATGACCTGACCTTTTATGTGGACAAGGGCGAGCTGCGCTGCGTCATCGGCCCCAACGGCGCGGGCAAAACCACCATGATGGACGTCATCACCGGCAAAACCCGGCCAGACATGGGCTCGGCATGGTTTGGGCGCACCTGCAACCTCTTGCAGATGGACGAAGTAGCCATTGCCCAGGCGGGTATTGGCCGCAAGTTTCAGAAGCCCTCTGTGTTCGAGGCGCTAAGCGTACTGCAAAATCTGGAGCTGGCGCTGGCTGGCGACAAGCGGGCGTGGCCCACCTTTTGCGCGCGCCTTTCTGCCAACGACAAGACGTTTATCGAAGAAGTGCTGCACCGTATTCGCCTGACGGAACTGGCCCGCATGCAGGCTGGCAAGCTCTCGCACGGGCAAAAGCAGTGGCTCGAAATCGGCATGCTGCTTATGCAGAAACCCCAGCTTCTGCTGCTGGACGAACCCGTGGCGGGCATGACCCCCGAAGAAATGGACCGCACCATTGATCTACTGCACGACCTTGAGGGCGAGCAGAGCATCATGGTGGTGGAGCACGACATGGAATTTGTGCGGGCCATTGCCCACAAGGTCACCGTGCTGCATCAGGGCAGCGTGCTGGCCGAGGGAACCATGGACGAAATGCAGAACCACCCGGCTGTGGTCGAGGCATATCTGGGCGAGCCGCTGGGCGCTGCGTAGTCGCGCGCCTGCCGATACCGCCCCGCCGCACTGCATTTCAGAGCCGACAGCTCCAGGAGGTGCCTCATGCTGCAAATTACAGGTCTTGACCAGTATTATGGCGAAAGCCACATCCTGCGCGATGTAAACCTTGAGGTAAGAGCGGGCTCGTGCGCCTGCCTCATGGGCCGCAACGGCGTGGGCAAAACAACCCTGCTGCAATGTATCATGGGCGTGCTGCCCGCGCGCTCCGGCCATATTTTTCTGGATGGAAAGGACTTGCTTCCGCTGCCTGTGGAGCAACGGGCGGCCCTGGGCGTAGGCTATGTGCCACAGGGCCGCCAAATATTCCCCTTGCTCACGGTGCGCGAAAACATGGAACTTTCGCTGCCCATGCGCAAGGACAAGGCCCGGACAATACCCGCATTCATCTTTGATTTTTTCCCGGTGCTGGGCGAAATGATGCACCGAAGGGGTGGTGACCTTTCCGGCGGGCAACAGCAACAACTGGCCATTGCCCGCGCCCTCACCCTTGAGCCGCGCCTGCTCATATTGGACGAACCCACAGAGGGCATCCAGCCCAATATCGTGCGCGACATTGCCACCACCATTCGCAGACTCAACGAAGAAATGGGCCTCACCGTACTGCTGGTGGAGCAAAAGGTTCCCTTTGCCCGCCGCATGGCTGATACCTACATGATCATGGACCGTGGGCATATCGTTTCGCAGGGCGACATGCACGGCCTTGACGATGCCACGGTCAAAGCCTTTTTGAGCGTCTGATGCCGCAGCCAGCGTACAAGGAAACAGCATGACCCACAGCGCCACTGCCCCAACCGCCGCGCAGGCTCTCCACGGCCACTGCTTTACGGCAGAGCGGCGCTGGAGCGCGCGCATGGAGCTGGACTTTGCCGTGCGGCAGGGGCGCACCACGCTTGCCAAAATGCGGTTCCACGGGCCTTTGCGCGTGCAGCGGCCATTCTACCCAGAGGCAGCACCCGCAAAAGCCGCCGGGCGGGCGCAAGCCTCCCAGCCCTGCCACTGCTGCCTGCTGCATCCGCCGGGCGGCCTTGTGAGCGGTGACGACCTGAGCCTTGACGTGCGGCTGGGGCAAGGTGCGCACGCCCTGCTCACCGCGCCCTCGGCCTCCAAGTTTTACGCCGCCGATGCGCACAACGTTGCCCAGCGGCAAACCAACGACCTGTACGTTACGGGCGGTGTGCTGGAATGGCTGCCGCGCGAAACCATTGTCTACGACGGCGCACGGGCCGAGATGCGTACCTCGGTTGAGCTCGATGCCGCCAGCGCCTGCATTGGCTGGGAAATGGTCTGCCTTGGCCGCCCTGCCGCCGGGGAAACATTCACCACCGGCAGCGTGCGCCAAAGCCTGTGCGTGAGCCGTGAGGGCGTGCCCCTGCTGCACGAAGTACTGCGCCTTGAAGGCGGCGACGCCCTGCAACTGGGCGCGTGCGGCCTGGGCGGTCATGCGGTGTCGGCCACCCTGTTTGCCGTGGGGCGCGGAAGCGCTTCCGGCGAGTCGGCCAAGGACGAAGCAGAGCAGGCCGAACGCGATCTTGCCGCGCTGGAAGGCTGCTGCACCGCCCTGCAAGACATGCTTGCGCCTGCTGAAAATTTTGACGATGCGCCAGCCGGATCCGATCCGGCGGCAACCGATACTTCCGTCCATGCCGCGCCCGTTCCCCTTTCTGCCCTCATCGGGGAACGGGCCGGAGCAACCATGCGCGGCGGCGTGCTTCTTGTGCGCTATCTTGGGCCAGACATGGAAAAAGCCCGCAATCTGCTGATCACAGCATGGAACCTGCTGCGCCCTGCGCTTATCGGCTGCCCGCCGCACATGCCGCGCATCTGGTACGGAGCTTTTTGATTCAAGGAACCTGTGCGGCATACCGCATATACTGGAGGCATCATGGAACTTTTGCCCAGAGAAAAAGACAAACTGCTGCTCTTTACCGCAGGCCTGCTGGCCGAGCGGCGCAAGGCCCGTGGCCTCAAGCTCAATTATCCCGAGGCCGTGGCCTACATCAGCCTTGCGGTGCTTGAAGGCGCACGCGACGGCCAAAGTGTGGCCGAGCTCATGGGTTCGTGCCGCAACCTGCTCACGCGCGAGGACGTTATGGACGGCGTGCCCGAGATGGTCCACGAGGTTCAGGTGGAGGCCACCTTTCCTGACGGCACCAAGCTTGTGACCGTACACGACCCCATTCTGTAATCTGGCGGCGGGCCACGCAGACTCGCGGCCCACGCACACGGCAAACACACGCAGACGTAAGGGGGAGGCATGATTCCCGGTGAATTTTATATTGCAGAGGGCGAAATAACCCTCAACGCGCTTTCAGAAGGGCGCGAGGTTGTGCTGGAGGTTTCCAACACCGGCGACAGACCCATTCAGGTGGGCTCGCACTACCATTTTTACGAGGTAAACCCAGCCCTTACCTTTGCCCGCGAATCCGCGCGCGGCATGCGGCTCGACATACCCGCCGGAACCGCCGTGCGCTTTGAACCGGGCCAAAAGCGCGATGTGCGCCTTATACCCTACGCCGGGTGGCGGCGCGTGTTCGGCTTTCGCGGTCAGATCATGGGGCCGCTGGATGCCAACGCCCCCAGGGAGGAAAAAGCATGATCCGCATTCCCAGAAGCCAGTATGCCGAACTTTACGGCCCCACCACGGGCGACCGCATCCGCCTTGCCGATACGGGACTGTGGATCGAAATTGAGCGCGACCACACCGTCTACGGAGACGAAGTGTGCTTTGGCGGCGGCAAGGTCATTCGCGACGGCATGGGCCAGAGCCAGATCAGCAATGCCGATGGTGCCATGGACACGGTCATCACCAATGCCATAATCATGGATGCGGCGCTTGGCATCATCAAGGCCGACCTGGGCATTCGTGATGGCCGCATTGCCGCCATCGGCAAGGCTGGCAACCCCGATGTGCAGCCCGATGTGGACGTGATCATTGGCCCCGGCACAGAAATTATTGCGGGCGAGGGCTGCCTGCTCACCGCTGGCGGTATGGATTCGCACATCCACTTTATCTGCCCGCAACAGGTGGAAGAAGCCCTTGCCAGCGGCATCACCACCATGCTGGGCGGCGGCACGGGCCCGGCCACGGGCACAAACGCCACCACCTGCACGCCCGGCCCCTGGCATCTGGAACGCATGCTGGCCGCCACAGACGCCCTGCCCATGAACTTTGGCTTTTTGGGCAAGGGCAATGCCGCCCTGCCCGATGCGCTGCGCGAACAACTCGAGGCCGGGGCCTGCGGCCTCAAACTGCATGAAGACTGGGGAACCACCCCGGCGGCCATTGATACCTGCCTTACCGTGGCTGACGAGTACGATGTGCAGGTGGCCATCCACACAGATACGCTCAACGAGGGCGGCTTTGTGGAAGACACGCTGGCAGCCTTTGGTGGCCGCACCATCCACACCTACCATACAGAAGGTGCTGGCGGCGGCCATGCGCCCGACATATTGCGGGCCTGCTCCCTGCCCAACGTGCTGCCCTCGTCCACCAATCCCACCCGGCCCTACACGGTCAACACCGTGGACGAGCATCTGGACATGCTCATGGTGTGCCACCACCTCAACCCCTCCCTGCCTGAGGACGCGGCCTTTGCCGATTCGCGCATCCGGCGCGAAACCATTGCCGCCGAGGATATTTTGCAGGACATGGGCGTCATATCCATGATTTCGTCCGACTCGCAGGCCATGGGCCGCGTGGGCGAGGTCATCACCCGCGCATGGCAGACCGCCCACAAGATGAAGGTGCAGCGCGGCCCCCTGCCCGAAGACCGTGGCCACGGCAACGACAACTTCCGCGTGCGGCGCTATCTGGCCAAGTACACCTGCAACCCCGCCGTCACCCACGGTCTTTCGCACGCCATTGGCGCTGTGGCCCCCGGCCTGCTCGCCGACCTTGTGCTGTGGAAGCCCGCCTTCTTTGGCGTAAAGCCCTCGCTGGTCATCAAGGGCGGGCAGATCGCCGCCGCGCCCATGGGCGATGCCAATGCATCCATACCCACGCCCCAGCCCATGCACTACAGGCCCATGTTTGGCGCACTGGGGCAGGCTGCGGCTGCGGCCAGCCTGAGCTTTGTTTCGCGCGCATTCATGGAAAACGGCGGCGAGGGGCGGCTGCGCGAGTTGGGCCTGCTGCGCGGGCTTTCGTCCTGCCGTGGCACGCGCACACTCTGCAAGGGCGACCTGTTGCTCAACAGTGCAACGCCCGCCATTTCTGTTAATCCGCAAACCTACGAGGTTCGCGCTGACGGCGAAATTCTCACCTGCGCACCGGCAGAGGTTCTGCCCCTGGCGCAGCGTTATTTTCTGTTTTGAGCAATTTCATATGAAATTGCTCAAACGGCTGCGCAAGCTGACGTCCGCCACGGAGGCGTAGGCACAATTTACTTGTGCCGTAAGACGCCGGAGTGAGCGTCTTGAAACTTTGAGAACGCACATTCTCAAAGTTATCTTCCTCCAGACAACAATCAAAGGAGCGGCCATGCTGGAATTTACCGAAAACATGGGGCAGCGCACCAATCTGGAGCCCACGGCCACCCTCACCCTGACCTGGGAACAGCGCGGCAAATGCCGCCAGCGCCTGCGGCTGGACAGCGGCGAGGAGGCTGGCCTGTTTCTCACGCGCGGGCAGGTACTGCGCGAGGGCGATATTCTGCGGGCTGGCGAAGTGCTGGCCGTGGTGCGCAACGCGGCAGAACCTGTGGTAACGTGCATTGCCCCCAACTGGGAAACTCTGGCCCGCGCCTGCTACCACATTGGCAACCGCCATGCGGCCCTGCAACTGGGCCACAAATGGTTGCGCTTTATGCCCGACCATGTGCTGGAAGAACTGGCAGAAAACCTTGGCCTGCGCCTGCGCCACGAAAGCCAGCCCTTTGTGCCCGAAGGCGGAGCCTACGGCGGGCACGGTCACAGTCATGGCTGAACAGGCAGCGGGCAGCCCACACGACAGGGCCAAAGAGCATGCAGAAATGCTGGCCGACTGTGCTCACGGGCAGCATGGGCAACATGAAGGCCGCGCCTGTGGCCGTAGCGCATGGCAGGGGCCAGATTTTGGCCTCACGGCCCTGCTCTATCTGGCCGGGCAGTCACTGCCCGTGGGGGGCTTTGCCTGGTCGCAGGGCCTTGCGGCAGCGGTGGAACGCGGCCACGCTGGCACTGCCGAGGGCGTACGCCGCTGGTTGTGGGGTGTGCTGCGGTTGGGTCTGGCCCGCAACGACCTGCCGCTTTTGCTGCGCATGCACGCTGCGGCAGCCAGCGGCAATACAATGGCCCTTGCCCGCTGGAATGCCCTGATGCTTGCCGGGCGTGAAAGCCGCGAACTGTGGCAGGAAGAAATCCAGATGGGCCGCGCCCTGCGGCGCATTCTGCACGATCAAAACCTGCTGCCGCGCTGGCCGCTGCCAGCAAACATCGGCTACACAGCCTGTTTTGCCGTGGCCGCAGTTATGCTTGATCAGCACGCACGCAGCATGCAGCCCTTTTGCGACCCCGCCGCACAACACCGCGCTGCGGCAGATACGGCCTGCGCCTATGTGTGGAGCTGGCTGCAAAATCAGGTGGCGGTGGCCTGCAAAACCGTGCCGCTGGGGCAGACTGCTGCGCAAACTCTGCTGCTGGAATTTATGCCCGCAGTGCCGCAAATAGTGGCTCAGGCCTCGGCCCTGCCCGATGAAGACATTGGCTCGAGCCTGCCGGGGCTTGCCCTGTGCAGCGCGAGCCACGAACGCCAATATTCCCGACTTTTCAGGAGTTAACGACATGACCAACAGACCCTGTTTGCGAGTGGGCGTCGGCGGCCCGGTGGGTTCCGGCAAAACGGCCCTGCTGCGCCACCTGTGCATGCGTCTTCGCAAGCATTACAACATGGCCGTTGTCACAAACGACATCTACACCCGCGAAGACGCAGAATTTTTGCTGCGGCACAATGCCCTTGAGTCTGACCGCATCATCGGCGTGGAAACGGGCGGCTGCCCGCACACCGCCATACGCGAAGACGCCTCCATGAATATACAGGCCATCGAGGAACTTCAGGCCCGTCACGAGGGGCTCGAACTGGTGCTGGTAGAGAGCGGCGGCGACAATCTTTCCGCCACCTTCAGCCCCGAGCTGGCCGACCTGACCATCTACGTTATCGACGTGAGCGGCGGCGACAAGATTCCGCGCAAGGGCGGCCCCGGCATCACCAAGTCTGACCTGCTCATCATCAACAAGGTTGACCTTGCGCCCATGGTGCACGCCTCGCTTGATGTGATGGAACGCGACACCCGGCGCATGCGCGGCGAGCGCCCCTATGTGCTCACCGAAATGCTCTCTGGCGCGGGCATTGAAGCTGTAATTGCCTTTATCATTCGCGAGGGCATGCTGCGCCCGCCCGAAAAGGCTATCTAGCCGCTGCCCGGCACGCACGCCGCCCTGCTGACGCAAAAAGCCCGCATATCGTTATGACATGCGGGCTTTTTGATGATTTTGATAGCTGAAGCTGATTATTCCGTGGCTGCGGCCTTGAGCGCCTCGGCCTGCGCTGCCGTGCTCAGGGCTTCCACCAGGGGCTGAATTTCGCCTTCCATGATGCGCTCCAAAGAGTACAGGGTCAGGTTGATGCGGTGGTCGGTGCAGCGGCCCTGCGGGAAGTTGTAGGTACGGATGCGTTCGGAACGGTCGCCCGAACCCACCTGCGACTTGCGGTCAGCCGAAATTTCAGAATTGTAGCGCTCACGTTCGGCAGCCAGAATACGCGAGGCCAGAACCTTCATGGCACGGGCCTTGTTTTTGTGCTGCGAGCGTTCGTCCTGGCAGGTAACAACGGTATTGGTGGGCAGGTGAGTGATGCGCACCGCCGATTCCGTCTTGTTAACGTGCTGGCCGCCAGCGCCGGAAGCGCGGTAAATATCAATACGCAGGTCTTCGGGCCGGATTTCAACGTCCACTTCTTCCGCTTCGGGCATAACGGCCACGGTGGCGGCAGAGGTGTGGATGCGGCCCTGCGCCTCGGTGGCGGGCACGCGCTGCACACGATGCGTACCAGCCTCAAACTTGAGCTGGCTGTACACCTTGGTGCCGCTGATAAGGCAGATAACTTCCTTGAGGCCGCCCGAATCAGAGGGCGATTCACTCATGAGCTCAACCTTCCAACCCTTTACTTCAGCAAAGCGCGAATACATGCGGAAAAGGTCGGCGGCAAACAGGGCCGCTTCTTCGCCGCCCGTACCGGCGCGGATTTCAAGAATGGTGTTCTTTTCGTCCAGCGGGTCTTTGGGCAGCAGCAGCAACTTGAGCTCCTGCTCCACTTCGGGCAGCTCGGCTTCAATGCGGTGCAGGTCTTCCTGCGCCAGCGCGCGCATTTCGGGGTCTTCGTCGCGCAGCAGCTGCTTGTTTTCAGCCTGCTCTTGCAGCAAGGCCCTGTGGCGGCGGAACATTTCCACAATTTCGCGCAGGTCGGCGTGGGCCTTGGTGAGCTTGCGGTAGTGTTCCTGATCGTTGAACACGTCCGGCTCGGCCAGGGAGTGCTCCAGCTCGATGAACTTCTTTTCCAGACCTTCCAATTTGGCGAACATATGGTGTCTCCAACACGCTGTGGGCGGAAAAAACGGATATGACGAGCGCACCAGCCGCAAGGCCGTTCAACGCTCTGCTTGCCGCATGCCAAGCCGCAATCGCGGCACGCATACCGCAATTGCCCATGCCAGGCGACAAAAAAAGCTATTCTGTGGTGTAGTCTACCGTGCGCACCCGAGCGCCGTCATCCGGGCCAAGGGCTTCACGCAGGGCCACCAGAGCCACCTGTACCTGACTTTCATCAGGCTCGTAGGTGGTCAAACGCTGCAAGGCAAGACCGGGGGCACGCAAAACGGTTGCCCAAAAGCCTTCGGGCAGCTTGGCCGCGTAGCGAATAAGCTCGTAAGCCAAGGCGCTGATGGGCACCATCAGCAAAAGCTTGACGGCGATGGTCAGGGCGTGCTTGGCTACCCCGCCCTGGGGCGTGTAGATACTCAGCATCAAAGGAACCAGTACCGCGTGCAGCACTATGGAAATGCTGATCACAAACAGCAGAAACGTGGTTCCGCAGCGCGGGTGCAAACGGCTTTTGCTCATGGCGGCGGCAGCGTTTACATCACCACCGGCCTCATAGGCGTGGATAGTTTTGTGCTCTGCCCCATGATATTGAAAAACACGGCGAATATCAGGCACATACGAAATGGCCTTGATATACCCCATGAAGATGCAGCACTTGAAAAAGCCGTCCCACAAGTGGAACGAAAGCCCTTCAACATCGCCGCCCACGCGCAGCCACATCATGCCCAGCGAGAGCAGATGCGGCACAACAACAAAAAGCCCCACTGCCATCAGCAAGGCCATGATGAGCGTGAGCACCAGATGCCAGCCAGAGATTTCTTCCTGCTCGCTCTGCGCCACAGCCTCAACCGAACGGTTGAGCGCCTTGATGCCGTTGACCAGGGTTTCCAGCAGCACGGGAAAACCGCGCACAAAGGGCTTTTTGAGCCAGGGGCTGCGGGTAAGCGAAAACCACGGGCAGCGCATGGCACGAATGACGCCGTCGGCCTGGCGCACTGCCAGCCCGTAGACATCACCGTGACGCATCATCACGCCTTCCATGACGGCCTGCCCGCCCACCGGGGCGCATTCCGCATTCAAAAGAGCGAGGGCAAGCCGCAACATACCGCTCGCGCGCTTGGCGCGCGGCGCGATTTGCTGCAAGCCTGCCCGCCGCGAACTTTCGGGCGTCATGCCAGAGCTGGAATCCCGGTAAAGGCCCGACCCTTGCTTACTGCTGATCAAACTTGGCGTACTTCTTGCGGAAGCGGTCAATACGACCAGCGGTGTCAAGAAAACGCTGCTTGCCGGTGTAGAAAGGATGGCAAGCGGAGCAAACTTCCACGTTGACCTGTTCGGCCTTGGTGGAGAGCACGTGCTCTTCATTGCCGCAAGCGCAGGTGATGGTGGCGTTGAACACTTTGGGATGGATATCATTTTTCATGGCAGCTACCTCGTGAACGCGGCATAATCCGGCTTTACAAGCATTGCGGACGCCCGCGCGTTTTACCCTTGGCGCGGCGTAGTGCCGCACAAGGGCAAGCTATATAGCGCTCTTTTGCGGCTTTGGCAAGTGCGCCGGGCAGGGTTAGATATAAATGGCACGGCACGCGTAACGCATACCGCCTTGTGCGGAAGTGCGGCCGCCCCTTCTGTAGCAATTTCATATGTCTTTTCAGCCGACTATGCCAACAAATTCCTTTGGCGATGCCTTGGCTTGTGGTCAAGGCGGCAAGCAGCTATAAGACCCCCATGCCAAAACTACCCAGACAACGCGCCGACCAGCTGGTCTTTGAACAGGGCCTTGCCGAAAGCCGTGAGCAGGCGCGCCGCCTGATCATGGCGGGCAAGATCATACTGGAGCAGACCGTACCCGGCGCACCCCCGCAGGTTGTTCCCAAGCCGGGGCATCCTTTTGCCGCCGATACGGTTTTTGCCCTGCTGGAGCCGGAACGCTACGTGAGCCGTGGCGCGTACAAGCTGCTGACCATTCTTGAGCATTTCAAGCTTGATGTCACTGGCTATGTGTGCCTCGATGCCGGGGCCTCTACCGGCGGGTTTACCGACTGCCTGCTGCAACGAGGCGCAAGCCGCGTCTATGCGGTGGATGTGGGCAAGAACCAGCTGCACGAGCGCCTGCGCGCCGACGAACGGGTGGTGAACCTAGAGGGCGTAAATCTGCGCCATGCCGACCAGAGCCTGATACCCGAAATGGTCGATATGGTGGTGGCCGATGTTTCCTTTATTTCGCTCACCCTGGTGCTGCCCTCGTGCATGCCCTGGCTCAAACCGGGCGGCATGTTGGCCACGCTTATCAAGCCGCAGTTCGAGCTTGGCCCCGGCGAAACAGTAAAAGGCGTTGTGCGCGACGAAGCCGCCCGCCAGCGCGCTGTGGACAAGATACTGCTCTTTACCCAGGCCAATCTGGGCCTTGAATGCAAGGGAGTGCTGCCCGCTGCCATCAAGGGGCCCAAGGGCAATCAGGAATACATGGCCCTGTTTGTGCGGCAGAGCTAGCCGAAATACAGACTACTCTGCCCCGTCGCCAGAATTTTCAGTGCCGTCGTCATCACTAGCTGACGCGGCACTCTTTTTTTCCGCAGGTGTAAACAGCCGCCCCCGTTGCACGGCCTTGTTGCCAAAACGGCTGCGCAGGTCGTCGAGCGCTGCATCCAGCTTTTGCCGACGCGCCTCAACCTGCGGGTCGAGCCCCTGCGTCACCGGCTTTACCGCGCCCGGCAGCAACAGCTGGGCCACGGGTGCGTCAAAGCCAGAAACCCCAAGGCCGATGAGCCGCACGGGCTGCGGCAGGGGCAGCTCGCGCAGCAGGTCGCAGCCCACGTCAAAGATGGTTTCTGTAGCGTTGATGCCCTCTGGCAGGGTGCGCGATCGGGTTATCTGGCTGAAATCCGTATACTTTACCTTGAGTGTTACTGTGCGGCCCCGGTAACCGTGCCGCCGCAGCGAGGCCCCCACGCGCTCGGCATGGGCCAGCAGCATGCGCTGCAAAAACTGACGGTCGCGGGTGTCCTCGCCAAAGGTGCATTCCGCACTTTCGCTCTTGGCGGCCCGTGCTGTTTCGATGCCGCGCGGGTCGCGCCCGTGCACACGCTCGTAGAGCACGCCGCCCCACTTGCCGTACTTGCGCACCATAAAATCCTGGCTGTAGCGGCGCAGCTGGCCCACGGTGCGCACCCCCAGCCCTTGCAGGCTCTGCACCATGCGCTTGCCCACACCGGGAATCTTGCCCACGGGCAGGGTGTCCAAAAAGTCGTCCACTTCTTCCTGCCGCAGTATGAACATGCCGTCTGGCTTGTTGATGTCCGAACAGATTTTGGCCAGAAACTTCACCGGCGCAGCCCCGGCAGAACAGGTGAGCCCGCCGGTGGCCTCGCGCACCCGCTCCTTCATGCGCATGACCAGCTCTTCCAGCGAGCCAAAAAGCCGCTCAAGCCCTGTGCCGTCCACATAGGCCTCGTCCACGCTGGCCTGCTCCACAAGGGGCGAAAATTCACCAAGGGCCGCCATGATGGCCCGCGAAAGCTCGGCGTAACGCGCATACCGCCCCCGCACCACAATGGCCTGCGGGCAGAGCCTGCGGGCCGTGGCCATGGGCATGGCAGAATGCACGCCAAAAACCCGCGCCTCATACGAACAGGTGGAAACCACGCCCCGCTGCTCGCCGCCCACAATAACGGGCTTGCCGCGCAGGGAGGGGTCGTCCATCTGCTCTACCGATGCAAAAAAGGCATCCATGTCTATGTGGATGATCATGGCGTTAATCCGGGCGCTGGTTTACTGCGGGGTAAGACGACCTTTTACAGGCTATTTTTTTATTTCGTCAATGCGGGTTTAAAAAGATGGACTTTGTCCTCTGGCAAGGAAAAGGCCCGTTTCAGGCAGAAACCTACAGGGACGGCAGTCACGGTTCACGCAAGAGGATTTTTGCTCTCTGGCAAGGAAGAACTGCTTTTTGCACAAGGAGTGTACTCTTAGGTACTCGACTGGAGCAAAAAGCAGTACTGACGCCGCCAGAGGGCAAAAGACGCTTTTTAAACAAAGACTAGTCGAGCTTTTCGCGAACACGTTCCAGTTCGGATTGCACATACGCCTCCGGCGCGCCCGCATCACGCAGCAGATATTCCGCCATGGCCAGCGCCACCTCGCGCTCGCCGCTGAACACGGCATCCACGTCGGCATCGCGCAGGGCCCTGGCCCCGCTCACAAAGGCCGTGTGAGCCAATATGCGCACATGCGGGTTCACGGCACGCGCTATCTGGGCCACTTCGCCAGCAGAAATACTGGCCGATGTGAGCAGCAGAGCCTCGGCCTTTTCAAGCCCGGCCTCGCGCAGCACCTCGGCCTGCATGGCATCGCCGTGCACCACGGGCAGCCCATCGGCGCGCAACTGGCGCACGGTGTCGATGTTCATTTCTACCACCACGGGCTGCACGCTGCTGTGCTGCAAAATGCTGCAACAGCTGCGGCCCACGGGGCCGTAGCCCACCACCACAACGCGGGGCCGGTTGCCCTCGTCCGGCACAACCATACAGGCATCGTGCCCGGCATGGTCGCCGTGCTTGCGCTTTTCCCAACGTTGGGCCAGCTGCTTGGCCTTGCGGTAGAGCATGGGGTTGAGCGTGATGGAAATAATGGCCGCCGGAATAAGGGCGTTGTTCACCCGCTGGTCAAAAACGCCCAGGCTGATGCCCAACCCCGCGAGGATGAACGAAAATTCCCCCACCTGCGCCAAGGACGCCGCCACGGGCAGACTCAGCTTGGCGGGTTTGCGGAACAGGCTTGTCATCAGCAGTGTCCCAATGGGCTTGACCACCATGATGACAAAGAGCGTTGCCAGCATGAGGGGCCAATCCTGCGCCAGCGAGGCCGGATCAAAGAGCATGCCCACAGATACAAAGAACAACACCGCAAAGGCATCACGCAGGGGCAGCGCCTCGGCGGCGGCGCGGGCGCTGAATTCAGACTGCCCCACCACCATGCCCGCCAAAAACGCGCCCAGGGCCATGGAAGCGCCAAAAAATTCCGCAGCCGCCACGGCAATGCCCAGGGCCAGAGCCAGCACGGCCAGAGTGAACAGGTCGCGGGTTCCCGTGCGGGCCACATAGCCCAAAAAGATGGGAATCAGCTTTTGCCCGGCCACCAGCGTAAAGACCGTGAGCGCCCCCAACTTGAGCAGGGTCATGCCCAGCGCGCTCCAGAACTCGCCCCCCGGTGACAGCACCGAGGGCAGCAGCACCAGCAGCAGAATGGTAAATATGTCTTCTACCACCAGCCAGCCAAGGGCCACATGGCCAGTGGGGTTGTGCAGGTCGTGGTTGTCGGCCAGCACCCGGGTAAGCACCACGGTACTGGCCACGGCAATGGCCATGCCGTACACCGCGCCAGAAAAAAAGCTGAAGCCAAACAGGTGCAGCAGGCCCATGCTGGCCACCGTTGCCAGCGAAATCTGCGCCACAGCGCCGCCCGTGGCAATGGCCCCCACGGCCAGCAGGTCTTTGAGATGAAAATGCAGACCCACGCCAAACATCAGCAGGATAACGCCAATTTCGGCGCACTGGGCCGCTGTGGAGGCATCGGCCACAAAGCCGGGCGAATGCGGCCCCACAATGATGCCCGCCAGCAGATAGCCCACAAGAGGCGAAAGGCGCAGTTTCTGGGTGATGAATCCAAGAACCAGGGCGGCAGAAAGCCCCCCCGCAAGTGTGAGAATCAGATTTATGTCATGGGGCATGAACGGTGCTCCTTATGGGCCGTATATGAGCGGGCCGCAGGCAGCTGAACGCCCTTGCTACTCTTCTGCCTTCAGCCATTGCAGCCACAGGGTTCGGCGGCGGGGGCCATCGCCCTCGCACAGATACACAGATTGCCAGGTGCCAAGGCACAGCTCGCCTTTCTCCACCAGCAGCAACAGGGATGGCCCGTGCAGGGTGGCCTTGATGTGGGCATCACTGTTGCCCTCGGCATGGCGGTAATCGCCGTGCTCTGGGGCTAGCTGGCTGAAAAAGGCCAGCATGTCGCGTTTTACGTCGGGGTCTGCACCTTCATTGACCGTAAGCCCGCAGGTGGTGTGGGGACAAAACAGGGCCAGGGCTCCGCTCTGCCAGCGGCCATCGGCGGCCTTGCTGTGTACCAGGGCGCGCAGTTCTGCCGTAATATTCACCATCTCGCAGCGGCTGCGGGTGCTTATTTCAAGGTGTTCCACGGCTGCCTCAGCTTGTAAATTCCAGCAGGGTCGAGCTAGCTATGCTGTCCAGCTCCTGCCGGGCGTTTTCCGGCGTTTCAGTAAAGAGGAACCCAAACAGGCCATAACGCGTAAAGTCACTTTTGCGCACGTGCAGCACGCGGCCAAAGCCCTTGCACAGCGCCTCGTAGTCAAAGTGCTGCACAGGCGGGCAGTTGTCGGGCTTGTTGAGCACAATGAGGGTGTACAGCTTGCCCTCGCGCCCTTGCAAAATCGTATCCCAGTCTGGCCGCTGGCCGTCCAGAAAACAGCCGTAGGAATGGAAGCCCCAGGCAAACAGGGTTATGTCGGTGCAGCACCAGCCCGCAAAACGCAGGGCGTTGAATTCGATGGGCCGTATGCGGCCCTGCGCGTCGCGGCGCAGTTCCACATGGGTGGGAAAGTTCCGCAGCCCCAGCAGGGCGTTGACCTGATTGAACCAGTCTTCAAATTCCGCAAGGTGTGCCCGCACGACCGAAGCGCCGGTGTAGTACAGACGGTCGCTCACGTCCGAGGCAGAGGCAAATTCGTGCCGCAGAATATTGCAGATAACAGCCCGGCCCTGCGCGTCAAAGTACACGTCCACGGCAAATTCGTCACCGTCGATGTATTCCTCGATGAGCCAGTCTTCGCTGTCCACCACGCTGTCGGGGTACTGTTCGCGCCAGCTTGCGGCCTCGTGCTCAATGGCGGCAAGCGCTGCCTGCCAGTCGGCCCGGTCGCGCACAATGCGCACCCCAAGGCTGAAGAAGCCCACGGATGGCTTGACCACGCAGGGCAGGCGCAGTTCTTCAAAGGGCAGCACACGCAGGGCGTCGAGGCTGAGCCTGCGGTAAAAATAATCGCCGTAGAGGGGACGCAGCAGCTCGCGGGTCAGGGCCTTGTTTTTGAGCTTTTCAATGCTGCCCACCAGCTGGGGGTTGTCCACATGCTCGCACACCCAGGCCAGCGAATTTTCGGAACAGGTGTAGATGCGCGGGGGCACTGTGCCAGCCTCGCCCGCCCTGCACAGGGCCGCAAATTCGGCTTCGGGCACAAGGTTGAGGGGTTCAGCCCCAGAAAGCGCGCGAGCGCGGGACAAATCCCGCGCCACGGCATTGTCGAGCACCGGTTCCCGCCGGGCTGCCGCATAGTCGAGCAGCTCCGGCGAGACATAAGGTTCGTCAAAAAGAATCATGCTCCTCCCAAAACGCGGAAGTACACCGCAGGTTCTTTGAGCAGGCCTGCGTCCATGGTGCGCTGGAGTGCGTCGCTCATGGCACGGGCCGTGGTTTCGTGGGTCATGAAGACCAGCGGCACGCCGTTGCCTTCGTCGCTTTTCTGGATAACCTGAGCCATGCTGATGCCCTCGGCGGCCATGCAGCCAGAGAGGTCGCGCAGCACACCGGGGGTGTCCTGCACCATGACGCGCACATAGTAGCACGAACGCCATTCTTCCGGCGGCACAATGGAGGCCTTGGGCAGTTCCTTGGTGACAAAGCCGGTGTTGTTGGGCCGCTCGTCGCGGGCAACGGCCAGCAGGTCGCCAAGCACGGCCCCGGCGGTGGGCAGGTCGCCCGCGCCGCGCCCGTGGAAAAACAGCGGGCCAGAGGCATTGGCATCCACACGCACGGCATTGTACACGCCGCCCACGCGGGCCAGCAAAAACTTGTGGTACACAAGGGCAGGAAACACGCCAGCCTCAAGCCGGATATTCTCCTCGCCCTCGTTGTTGTCGCCGCGCACCTCGCGCACCTGACCGATAAGCTTGATGCGGTAGCCAAATTCGCGCGCAAGGCGGATATCCATACCCGAAAGCCCACGAATGCCACGCACCGAAAGGGCTGTGTAGGGATAGTGCACCCCGTAGGCCAGACGGATAAGCAGGATGAGCTTGTGGGCAGCGTCGTGGCCGTCGATGTCCAGCGTGGGATCGGCCTCGGCATAGCCCAGCTGCTGGGCCTGCTTGAGCGCAACGTCAAAATCCATGGCGTTGCTGGTCATCTCGGACAAAATATAGTTGCTGGTGCCGTTAAGAATGCCCATGAGCGACTCGATGCGGTTGCCCGTGAGGCTTTCCTTCAGCGTCTCCACAATGGGGATGGCCCCGGCCACACTGGCTTCGTAGCGCAGAATGCGCTTTTTGCGGTCGGCCTTCTGGAACAGGGCAAGGCCTTCTTCGGCCAGCAGTGCCTTGTTGGCGGTAACGATGTGCTTGCCCTGGTCGAGGGCGCGGTCGATGATGGTGCGGGCGTTGTCGATACCACCGATAAGCTCCACCAGCACGTCGATTTCGGGATCATCCGTAAGGGCGCGGTAGTCTGTGGTCAGCTCTGTTCCGGCGGGCAGCTGGGCGCTGCGGGCCTTGGTGGCGTTGCGCACCAGCACTTTTTTGAGCACGATGGCACGCCCGCAACGGCGGCGGATAAGGTCGGCGTTTTCGTCGAGCAGGCGCACAAGACCGCCGCCCACCGTACCAAATCCCGCAAGGCCCACTACCAGGGGTTTTTCGCTGTTCTTCGTCATGTCGCCTCCAGATCTGCTGCCTAACCCCGGTCTGTCCGCCGCGGGCCTGCGCGGTTGTTGGCCGTGTGCGGCCTTATGGTTGCTGCGGCGGGGCCGGAACTAGTC
>SAAX01000061.1 GCA_009929215.1 Deltaproteobacteria bacterium
AATCTGTCACCAGCTTCATTGGTCACGGTACTCCACGCTTCATATTGACTGTGAACTCGGAACTTCCCAATCCCGCTTACGCCCAAATCGTCGTTGTTACCGAAGGGCCCAAATCCCGGGAAGCACTCAAAACCAGGCTCCGTAAACTCTTTGCTTCTGGAGCATTCCCCGAGGCCCGTGTACGGGTTAAACAGTTCACCTTTGGGCCGCCAGTTACATACCCCGTTCTTTTTCGGGTAATTGGACCTGATGTTGCAGAAATTCAGCGTATTGCCCAAGAAATACGCTTGATTATGGCTAAAAATCCCAACTTGATGGATGTCCATCTGGACTGGGGAATGCGCACACCTAGCCAGCACCTGGTTCTCGATCAGGATCGGCTGCGCTTACTTGGCCTTACTCCGCAACAGGTTGGCCTACAATTGCAGGCTATTTTGAATGACGTGCCTACTACTCAGGTGAGAGAGGGTACCCGTTCGGTTGACGTGGTGGTTCGCGCCCCAGATGCAGAGCGCAACAGCCTCAAAGATGTAAAAAATATCACGTTGACCACCAGCGATGGCAATTCAATCCCCCTATCCCAGATTGCTCATTTTGAATCGCGCATGGAGGATGCCCTGCTGAAACGCTATAACCGCGAGCTATATATTGCGGTTCAGGGCGATGTGATCGATGGCGTGCAACCCCCTGATGTAACGATGCAAATCCTCCCGGAGCTGGCAAAACTAAAGGCTACCATTCCGAGCGGATATCGTATTGAAACTGGGGGGTCTGTTGAAGAAAGTGCCAAGGCAAATACAGCGCTGGCGCAACTTTTTCCTCTCATGGCGCTGCTCATGCTGGCATTTATCATGCTTCAGGTTCGCTCATTTTCCACAATGTTTATGGTGTTTGCCACGGCCCCCCTTGGCTTGGTCGGCGCTGTGCCCACGCTGCTGCTATTTCACCAACCGTTTGGCTTTAACGCCATTTTGGGATTGATTGGCCTGGCAGGCATTATCATGCGCAACACGCTCATTCTTGTCGATCAGATCCACCACGATCTTGCAGAGGGGTTAGGCGATTACGAAGCCATTGTGGAATCAACAGTGCGGCGCGCGCGCCCAGTTATATTAACGGCCATAGCCGCAATGCTTGCATTCATTCCGCTCACTCTCTCCAGCTTTTGGGGAGCGCTAGCTTTTGTTCTTATTGGCGGCGTGGGGGTTGGCACAGTTTTGACCTTACTTTTCTTACCAGCACTATATGCCATATGGTTTAAGGTTAAACGCCCGCAGGCCACGTAGGCATAGCGCACCAGTAAGCAATGTTTAACTGGCTGTTTACCTAAGCCTTACGCAAATACGTAACACGGCAGACCTAAAAGAAGATGATCGGGAGGGCCCGATCATCTTCTTATACAAAAATTCAATGGTTGACTGCCAAGCGCAACATATTTCAAGAGCAGTGCTGCCATTCGACATTTGCTCATAATTTATGGCTGGCGTAGCAGCAATTTTGATTCAGCCGGGCTTCACAATATTGTGCAAAACCTTGCCCAATTAAGAGCCCTGCAAGACAGTTTTGATTTTGTCCGCAACAACACCCAGAGCTTGGCTTGTTGCAGGTGATTGCCCTTTTGCAAACCCCATATCACCGAGCTGTATATGGGCAAAATTTGCAAAGCCTGCTTCCTCAAGTGTTTTGCGTGCGCAATTGAGCGGGCAGCCGTCAACAGCCACAATTTTTGCAGCGGCTTCAGTACTTTTTACTATGCCAGATACCTTGCCCCCGATACCTGCCAGACAAAACATTTTGCCAACGCCATTTTTTGAAGCAAGGCGAACAGCCTGATCAGCGATTTCCCCCACATCTGCGGCTCCCGAACAAGCAAACAGCAAACTTGGTGCTCCACCACACGCACATGATGCGCTCATGCTCATGCTCATCCTCTCCTTTGGGCTTATGCCAGTATTTGTTTAAGTTCTGCGATGGAAGGCACTTTTCCCACCACCTTCACCTCGCCGTCCACTACAAGAGCAGGGGTGCTCATAACGCCATACTTAAGCATACTTGAAATGTCGCCAACCTTCTCTATTTCAAACGCAATTCCAAGTTCGCTAGCGGCAGTCTCCGTGTCTTTTTTCAACTTTTCACATCTGGGACAGCCCGGGCCAAGGACAAGAAGTTTTTTCATGGAACCTCCAGTTAAATTCTCTAGAATAATATCCCTTTGTGTGCAGCACGGCCAGCCAAGTGGTCAAAAAATACTCACCTGACCATGTGGCTGCGTAAATATTACACAGCCGCGCAATCAAAATGCTTGGCTATTTGGCAATATTGCCAAATTAGTTTACCAAAAAAGCAATCACTCCAGCAGTCCGATTTGCTTGATTGCCGAGGATTCAATGATTTTGCCGGTACATGTCAAAAATGTCTCCAGGCAAGGCAAGGTAAGCTTGTAATACACACTTGTACCAATTTTTTCTGTTGAAACCACTCCTGCCTCTTTAAGAACTCCCAAATGTTTGGATATTGTTGACATGTCAAAACCGACCATCTGCTGCAATTCGCACACACATTTTTCACCCTCTTGAAGGGCAACAACCATAGTCAATCTGCTTGGGTGACCAAGAGCTTTGAATATTTTTGCTTGTGCAGCGACATATCGTTGGTTCAGCTTCATAACAGCTTCAACAGCCCTTATTCTTGCACAGTGGGGTTGGCAACATCAAGTTAACGCAAGCTGGCTATGGCAATGCCAACAAAATACAGCCCAATAGCTATAACCAGCCCACCAGCCAGCTTTCGCCCAAAAACCGTCGCCGACTGCATTCCTTTTGCCGAAAGAAGGCGCTGGGCTATAGCGACCGAGCTACCCGCAACCACTATGGGCAAACAATGTCCAATGGCAAAACTGAGAATCAGTGTGAGCCCTTTAACCTGTTGGCCGTGACTCATTGCCATTGCCAGTATTGGAGCAATAAAGCCAAAAGTGCAAGCCCCGGAAAGCACCCCGTAGGATAAGCCCAACACAATTGCCCCACCGTGGCCGCGCATTTTTATATTGCCGTACCGACCTGATGGCAGCGTGCACAATTGTATACCCATCAGGCTAAGCCCCAACCATACAAAAAGAACACCAATAGGAATTCCCCACAGCGGAGAAATATCACCAAGCATTCTGCCAAGCCATGTGCACACAAAACCCACAATGGCAATTGAAATGAAAAGCCCTGTGCTGAACATAATGGCATACCCGGCAGCTTTTTTGCCGTCGACAAGGGTATTTTGGCCTGCCACATAACCAACAATCAGGGGGATAGACGCCAGGTGACATGGGCTGAACAACACGCTGACAATACCCCACAAAAAGGCCCCCACCATGGCCCACGCAAACTCGCCCACCATCCAGGCATTAATGGTCAATAAAAATTGATCAAACATCATTGTTCCGCAAGCAGCTGATCAAGAATTGCTTTCATGCTTTCTTCATCAAGAAAGCCCACATGCCTTTGCGCTTCAAGACCTTTTTTGTTGTAAAAAATTTGTGTCGGTATTGATGTTATCCCAAATTCCTTACCAATCTCTGGACTTTTCCAAACATCAATAAAGACAACAGACGCTCTCCCCTTATAGTCTTCTTTCAATTTTTCAAGGATAGGAGCCATCATTTTACACGGAATACAGGATGTTGCCCCAAGATCTATAACAGTTACAATACCTTTTTCAACATAATCAGCCTGTGCCGCATTGGCAAACCCTGCACAGAAAACAGACATAATCATGGCCAAAGCAATTTTCTTCAACATGCTTACTCCGTGAGTTAGTATTTATGTTAACACAGAAATCAGTTTTTCCACAGCCGACACAAGCATTTCACTGAAATATTGAGTGCACTCCTCTTGCTGCTGCATAGATATCAGCAGTCATCTTTTTATAACTGTCACAGTTACGAAAAGAAAAACAGCCAAACAGTAACTTGCAAATATCAGACAGATCCTAAAAACACAAAAATCAATCCGGCCTGAGTACCCTCTTCAAAATAGTTTTCTCCGACCACAATTAAGCAATAGCCGCCAGAGCAATGCCAAAAGCGTGCCAAGAGCAAACTCGCAGTCCAGCTGCATCTCGACCTTTGGCAAAGATGTAACATGTCAGAGGCGGCATGGTTATGATGAATATTCATAAAACCAGATTCTGGAAGTGCCTTGGCAAAAGATATGCTTGCATCAGCAAAAGTGATTATAACGATGCGGTCATGCTGGTGGCACATGCAATAAAAATGGCGCATCAGCCGATTGCCGATACGCCACTCTTCAACTTTTTGCTTTGGATTTGCCGAGCGTTATTTTTAAAACCGAAAGTCCCTCTGACCGTTTTCAATGGCGGCAAGGTATTCCACCGCGCGCGTGCGCACCTTGGGGCTGGGGATTTTGTCCAACTCCGCTTCTGTCATGGTCAGGCCCATCTGCCGGGTTTGCGGCGAGGCGTAGTCCTGCAAATATTCCTTGAGGGTCAGCAACGCGTTGGGGTGGCAGCAGTTCAAAATCTGCTGGCTCTTGCACAGGCTCATAAAACGGTCGCCGGTGCGGCCCTCGCGGTAGCAGGCCGTGCAAAAGCTCGGCACATGTCCCTGCTCCATGAGCCAGCGCACCACCTCGTCCAGGGTACGGCGGTCGCTCACGTCAAACTGCGCAGAATTGTCTTCTTCCGGCTCCGGCTCATAATAGCCGCCCACGCTGGTGCGTGAGCCGCCGCTGATCTGCGAAATTCCCAGCGGCAACACCTTTTCGCGCACGGCCTTGCTCTCGCGGGTAGAAACAATCATGCCCGTGTACGGCACAGACACGCGAATACAGGCGCAAATGCGGGCAAAGGTTTCGTCGCTGATGCCATTGTCGAACACGTCGGGGTTGATGTCGTCGGCGCGGCGTATGCGCGGCACGCTGATGGTGTGCGGGCCAACGCCGTGCACGGCTTCGAGGTGCTCGGCATGCATGAGCAGGGCCGCAAATTCATAGAGGTAGCCCTCCAGCCCAAAAAGAACCCCCAGGCCCACATCGTCAATGCCGCCCTGCATGGCGCGGTCCATGGCTTCGGTGTGCCAGGCATAGTCGTGCTTTGGCCCTGCGGGGTGCAGCTTTTCGTAGCTCTGCTTGTGGTAGGTTTCCTGAAACAGAATATACGTGCCGATGCCCGCATCCTTGAGCATTGTGTATTCTTCTACCGTAGTAGCCGCTATGTTCACGTTTACCCGGCGGATGGCCCCGTTCTTGTGCTTGATGCTGTAGATGGTCTTGATGCACTCAAGTATGTACTCAATGGGATTCATGGTGGGGTGTTCGCCCGCCTCAAGCGCAAGGCGTTTGTGCCCCATGTCCTGCAAGGCCACGACCTCGCGGGCCACTTCTTCCTGAGTAAGTTTTTTACGGGTGATATTTTTGTTCTGCGAATGGTACGGACAATACACGCAACTGTTGATGCAGTGGTTTGAAAGGTACAGCGGCGCAAACATGACAATACGGTTGCCGTAAAAGTCGTGCTTGATCTTGTTGGCCAGCCTGTACACCTGCTCCACTTTTTCTGGCAGTTCGCAGGCAAGCAGCACCGAGGCTTCACGGTGGGTCAGGCCTTTCTTCAGGGCGGCCTTGGCAATGATGGCGTCAATAAGCTCTACATCGCGCGCGTGCTCTGCCGCGTAGCTCAGGGTGTCGAGCACTTCGCTGTGGTCAATAAATTCATCTGCGCGCAACGACTGGGGATTATACATAAAAAAACCTCCGGCAAGACCCATACTCTCAGGCGGTGCGGGCGGGTGACCAGCCATATTGGCATAGAGAACTCGACAGGCAGGCGGTGAAAAACATCCCGAGGGAATTGTTTTTTCACAAACAGAGAAAATACAGGCTGCAAACTTGACGTTTTTGCTGGCGGCATGCTCCGCCACTGGATATCTCACCAAAATCAAAAAAATAATTCATAAGGGCTGTCCACTGCGTAGGTGAACGGCCGAGGTGTGCTGTATGCGGGCTGCCTTATGACCTGAATAAATGGGCATGCCCAGCCCTGCATTCAAATTGGCCGACACGGGGGGCAAACCGTGTCGGCCGTGGGTCTGGCCTAAGGGTCTTGGGGTCCCTCAGGTGGCAAAGGCCGGGCTTTATTCGTACGGATAGGTGGTACCCGCAAACTCCTTGTGGCGAGGGTTGGGGTATTCACCAGAAGCCGTAAGAGCCTTGAGGCCTTGTGATTTGTCAAACCATTTGGTGTGCAGATTTTCTTCGGACTTGTGGCTCAGGGGCTTGCCCAGCCACGAATCATAAAGAGCCTTGACCTGGGCGTTGTCCTGGCTTGCGCGCTTGGGAAAGGCCGAATCGGCGTTGTACACAGCGGCAGATCGGTCTCCCATGTAATCTTTAAAATCCTTGGCCGCAGCGTAAGCTTTGTTGGCCATGCGCACGCCCAGCAGCAAACCGCCGGAGAGGATGCACGCTCCCTTCAAAAATCCGCGTCGAGTGGTGGCAATAATAGACATGGCGTGCTCCTCTAGGCTTTGGGCTGGGTGTTGGCAAGGCGTTGCTTCAGGCTGGCAAACAGGCTTGTGGCCTTGCGTTCCGCGCTTTGCAGCACATTGGGCATAATGGGCTGGCCACCGCCGCACACACAGCCGCCGGGGCAGGCCATAAATTCAATAAAGTGGTAAGGCGACTTGCCCGCCCGCACCTCGTCGCACACTTGGGCAAAGCGCTTGGCCCCGTGTACAACTGCCAGATGCAGCTCAATACCGTTGATGGTGACGGTGTATTCCTTCATGCCCTTGAGGCCGCGCACCTGCTTGAAATCCCACGATTCAGGGCGCTTGCCGGTTACGGCCTGGTAGGCGTAACGCAGGGCTGCTTCCATAACACCGCCAGACACGCCAAAGATGGTTGCGCCGCCGGTCGATTCGCCCATGAGGCTGTCACGTTGGCCATCGGGCAGTTTGTTAAAATCAATGCCCGCCTGACGGATCATGTAGGCCAGCTCACGCGTGGTGAGGGTTGCGTCGATGTCGCGCAGGTCGTGCTCTGCATATTCCTTGCGCAGACCTTCATACTTTTTGGCCACGCAGGGCATGATGGAAACCGTATAGATGCTTTTGGGATCGTACTTGGCCTTTTCAGCGCCATAGGTTTTGGCAAGGCGGCCATTCATGGCCACAGGCGATTTGCACGAAGAAAAATGCGGCAGCAGATCGGGATAAAATGTTTCGGCATATTTCTGCCAGCCGGGACAGCATGAGGTAAACTGCGGCAGATCGCGCTTGGCCCCAAGGCGCTCCACAAATTCCGAGGCTTCTTCCCATATGGTGACATCGGCAGCAAATTCCGTGTCCCAGCAATTTGAGAATCCAAGCTGCTTGAGGGCCGCCAGCATCTTGCCTGTAGTGACACTACCGGGGGCAAGGCCAAAGGCTTCGCCAAGGGCGTAGCGCACCGAGGGCGCGGGCATGGCAATGCACTTGACGCTTTTGTCCTGCAATTTTTTTTGCAGCTCGGGAACCCAGGTCTGCACTTCGTAGATGGCCATTTCCGGGCAATGGGTAAGACACTGGGCGCAGTTGATACATGGTTCGGGGTGGGCAATCTTGTGCGTCAGACCTGTTTCGCCATATATGGCGCCGCTGGGGCAGTATTCCTGACAGGAATCGCAGCCGATGCATTTTTCGGGATCAATCTGCACAAAAAACATTTTGTCGCCGTCCGCGCCCTGGGGGGGCACATTAAGCTCGTATGCGATGTGTTCCATTTCAATGCGCGGCATTACAGCCTCCTGGCGGTAACAGGTTGATTTATCCACGGCGGCGCGTTTGCACCAGCCCATTGATGCAGAAATGCAGCAATTTTTTATCCGGCCAGCATGCACGACACGCTGGAAACAGCAGGAACAGCCCTGGCAATGGGCTCGTGAGAAGCTGGCGGCTGCCAATCAGCAAGACTATGGCTGCGCCCCGCGCCCTCAATGGCCTTGCGTGCGCCCAGCATGTCCACGCGGTTTTTATTGTCATAAATGCGGTACTGCTTGCCGTAGGCTGGCGGCGTAAATGAGGGCATAAGCACGTTGCCCCCCGCCAGCAGACCATTGCGCTGGCCACCCAGAGCGTCCACAGTGGCAAGCGCCGTAGTTGCGGGTATGTTTGCCCAGGGCATCGCAATACGCATGACGGCCATTACCCGCAGTGCAAGCTGCGCGCTGCCCGATGGATACCCGCCAAGGGGCGTATCGTGCTGCGCAATGAATGGCCCGGCCCCGCACATGGAAACCCCCAACCTGCGTGATAAAACAATGTCGTCTGCCAGCGTTTCCGGCCTTTGGCCGGGCAGCCCCACCATAAAGCCAGAACCAATTTCATAGCCCAGCCGCTGCAACACCCGCAGACAGCTGATGCGTTCGGCAAGCTCATGCCCCGGATGCAAGGCCGTGTAGAGTTTGGGGTCGGCTGTTTCGTGCTTGAGCAAAAAACGGACTGCGCCCGCCTCTTTCCACAGCGCGTATGCGGCACGCGAATGCTCGCCTACACTCAGGGTAACGGGCACGTTGAGATCGCCGCGCAAACAATCCACCACATCTGCCAGCCACATGGGTTCAATGGCCGATTCGCCCGATTGCAACACAATGGTGTCCGCACCCATGGCAACGGCATTTTTTGCGGCGGCCATGATCTCGGCCTTATCAAGCGTATAGCGGCGCAAATTTGCATTCTCGGACCGCAGGCCGCAGTAACGGCAGTTGCGGCGGCACACATTAGAGAATTCAATGAGGCCGCGCACATGCACATGTGAGCCTTTTTCTTCTTCCAAAACACGGGCAGCACGCTCGCAAAGCGCCTCAAAGGGCGTTTCAAAAAGAAGTTCTATTATTTCTTCACGGCGCATGCCTTACCATCCAGTCCTGTGCCAGTTGACGCTATAATCCAGCCGGTTAACCAGTTGCCCGCAGGGTGATGTCGAGTTTCGTTCGCGGAATATTGTGTTACTTTTTTAAAAAAAGTAACACCAAATAAAAACAACAACCCCATAAAAACAGGCAGCATCTCCGCACACCGTCTTGCCTCATAAACCCTTTCGGGGCGGGGCGGGTGCATATTGCTTTGAGCAGATTGCGCTACGGTAGCACTTTTGTCAATAACGTAGCAACATTTTATTCAGTCAACTGGGTTTGTCTCGGAACAATTACCTGATTTAATGAATAAATCAGGCTAAACAGAACTCTCCCGCGCCACATCAAATGCCGCCAATGCTGCTGGAAAGGGCTCAAGCACCCGCCGCAGTACCCCCTGCACATGTGAAATGGCCAAGCCGTAGTTGGTCATGGGCACGCCTTGCGCGTGGGCCTGCGCCAGCCGCGCAAGCATGCTCTGACGGTTAAACGTACACGCGCCACAATGAATAACCAGCTTGTAGGGGCTCAGATCATCAGGAAAGTCCCGCCCAGCCAGATTGTCCACACGTATGTCGCCCCCGGCATATTGCCGCAACCAGCGCGGAATCTTTACCCGCCCGATGTCGTCTGCCGAGGGGTGATGCCCACAGGCCTCGGCCACCAGCACGGCATCACCGGGCTGCAACTTGTCGATGGCAGCCGCGCCTTGGGCAAAGGCTGTCAGATCCCCCTTGAACCGGGCCATGAGAATGGAAAACGTAGTGAGTGGAATATGCGGCGGCGTGTCTGCCACGGCCTTGAGCACAATCTGCGAATCACAGACCACAAGGGCTGGCTCCCTGTTCAGGCGGGCAAGAGCCGCGCCCAGCTCGCGTTCTTTCACCACCATGCACGAGGCGTCGCTGTCGAGAATATCCCGTATGGCCTGCACCTGCGGCAAAATCAGCCGCCCCTTGGGCGCACCCAGATCAAGAGGAACCACCAGCACAGCCAGCTCGCCCGCTGGCAGCAGGTCGCCCAGCAGGCGCGGCTCTGCAAACCAGTGTTCTGGCGCAAGAGCCGCCAGTGCCTCGCGCACCTGCCCAATGCCCTTGCCTGAAAGGGCAGAAACGCTCACCCAGCGGATGCCGCCCTTTTCCAGGCCAGAAGTTTGCACCGCAGCGGGTTCAGCCTGATCGCTCTTGCCAAAGACCACGCCAAAAGGAATCTTGCGCTCGCGCAGCTGGGCCACAAAAAAATCTTCGTACTCGCCCCACTGCCCAGGCTCCACAGCCAACAGGGCAACATCTGTTCGCTCAAGTGCCTTGAGCGTGCGCTCTTTGCGCAGTTCGCCCAGTGCGCCCACGTCGTCAATGCCCGCAGTATCAATAAAAACCACCGGCCCAAGGGGCGCGAGCTCAAGCGTTTTTTCCACCGGGTCTGTGGTTGTGCCGGGCGTGTCGGAAACAATGGAAACCTGCTGCCCCGCCAGTGCGTTGAGCAGGGAAGATTTGCCAACATTGCGCCGACCGTAGATGCCGATGTGCAGGCGCAGACTTTTAGGCGTTTCGTTCATGGCAAAAACTCCTTGCGTTATTTACCCGCCAGCCGCCTACCTGTGCCCAAGGGCCGTTGCGGCCTCGGCACTGAGCAGCCTGTCTAGCTCGTACGCTTCCAGCAGCCCCTGCTCAAGCACCACGGCGCGCACGCTTTGCCCTGTGCTGTGAGCCTGCGCGGCAATTTCGCCCGCAAGCTTATAGCCTAGCACGGGCACAAGAGCCGTGACCGTGACCAGTGAATTGTTAAGGTTGCGGGCGCAGGCGACCTCGTCGGCCTCCAGACCCTGCACGCATTTTTCGGCCAGCATGCGGCAAGCCTGGGTCAGCAGCAACAGGCTACCCAGCAGCGAATCTGCCAGCAAAGGCATAAAAGCATTCAGCTCAAGCTGCCCCAAAAAGGCGGCCTGCGCCACGACGCTGTCGTTGGCCATTACCCGCAGTGCGGCTTGTGCGGCGGCCTCGCAGATTACGGGATTAACCTTGCCCGGCATGATGCTTGAACCGGCCTGCACGGCTGGCAGCCGCAGCTCGCCAATTCCGGCCCTTGGGCCAGATGCCAGCAGCCGCAGATCTGAGGATATTTTAAACAGATTGACCGCGTGCGCCTTGAGAATGCCCGACACTTCAACCAGTGGGTCGCAGTTTTGGGTGGCGTCCATGAGGTTCTCTGCCCGTGAAAGCCCCAGCCCCGTGGCCTCACGCAGCTTTTCCACAACCAGAAAAATATAGCTGCGCGGTGCGGTTATGCCCGTGCCCACCGCAGTACCGCCAAGGTTGACCACACGCAGCCGCTCGGCGCACTTGAACACCCGCCAGCGGTCACGAGAGAGGCCTTCGGCCCAAGCTGAGCATTCCATACCCAGGGTGACGGGCACGGCATCCTGCAACTGGGTGCGCCCAACCTTCAGAACATGCCGAAAAGCCAGTTCCTTTTCCTGAAACGCCGTTTGCAAAGCGGCAATGGCCTGCTCGAGATCCTTGAGCAAAAACATGGCGGCAACCCGCACAGCCGTGGGGTACACATCGTTGGTGGACTGGTGCAGATTCACATGCCGCAGGGGATCAATGCGGGCATACTGGCCCAGCCGCCCTCCCAGTAGTTGCTCTGCGCGGTTGGCGACCACCTCGTTCACGTTCATGTTGGTGGAGGTTCCGGCCCCGCCTTGCAGGGCGTCCACCACAAAGGCTTCAGCCAGACCGCCCTCGGCAACCTCACGGCAGGCCCCGGCGATGGCCTGTGCTTCTGCCTGCGGCAGATAGCCAAGTTCCTCATTGGCGCGACAGCACGCCAGCTTGACCAGGGCCAGTGCCCGCACAAGCTGCGGCCTGACCGCACGCCCCGAAAGGGGAAAATTTGCCACAGCACGGGCCGTGTGCACGCCCCAGTAGGCAGAAGCGGGTACGGCCACTGTGCCCAGTGCGTCCGATTCCTGCCGGTACTGTGATGACTCACAGCTTGCTGTCCCAGTCTTGCTATTGGTGATGCACATCTGTTGTTCCTCCGCGCCACGGCAGATACTCGCCCTCAGCCCGTATAACTGAACACTCTGCTACTGCTACTTGACCGCACGCAGGGCAAACATGGGCACAGGATTGTAGGTCTCATCGCGGTGGGTATAGATACGGGGACTCAGGTCGGTGTCGCACCAGCAGGCCGAAAAACCTGCGCTGCGCAAGGCGTACATGTCCCATTCTGGCCGCGACTGCGCACTGAGCGGCAGCTGACGGCGGATACTTTCGCACTCAAGCATCATGTCGTCATTTATGCCCACATGCTGATCCGCCAGGTCCACAAAAGAAACCGAGCCGTAGTCAGCATCAAAGTTCAGCAACACGCCGCCGGGACGCAACACGCGGTTCCATTCGCGGTAGGCTGCGGCAGCATCGGGCAGGGTCCAGGTAAGGTTGCGCGAAATCACGGCGTCAAAGCTTGCGGATTCAAATTCCAGGCAACAGGCGTCCATGCGCTGAAACGTGACCTCGTACCCGGCCTGTTGCGCAAGAGCAGCACCTTCGTCCAGCATGGCCTGGCTCATGTCCACACCACAAACGCTGTGCCCCAACTGCGCCAGCACAATGGCAAAAAATCCTGCTCCCGTACCCACATCCAGAATGCGCAGCGGGCCACCAACGGGCAAATGGGGCAGGATTTCGGCCACCCACAGGGATTTTTTGTCACAGGCAAGCTCGTGCCGCCGTATTTCGCCGTAGCTTACAGCCCTGCGCGACCAGTATTTTTCTATGCGGCCAGTGAGCGCAAAGCCAGAAACAGGCAAAATATCCGGCTGGGATTGGGCGGTATCTGCGGTGTATTGGCTCATAAATGCTCCTTGCTTTTTATCGGTTTGACGCTGCTCAGCCATTCCAGGCCGAGCGAAACAAAATGGCCGAGCTTACCAGTTTTTGCGCATAGGGATGCGAAACACCGGCCAGACCTGATCCTGCGGCCTGCTCCACAATACGACCCTGATGCATAAAGAGAATGTCGTCGCACAGGTAAGTTACGGCCTGAAGGTCGTGGGCAATGAAAAAATAGGTCATGTTGCCTTTCAGTTCGCGCAACAGATCAAGCACACGGGTTTGCACCGAAACATCCAGCGAGCTTATGGCCTCGTCAAAGACCACAAAGCGGGGATCTGTGGCGATAGCGCGCGCAATACACACCCGCTGCAACTGGCCACCGCTGACCTCATGTGGCAAGCGGTCGGCAAGGTTTGGGGCAAGCCCAACGCGGTCCATCAGCGCCAGCACGGCTTTGTCCGAGTCTGCGCCCCGGCCACAGGCCAGCAGAGGCTCGCGAATGATGCTGCGTATGCTGTAAGCCGGATTGACCGAGGTGGTGTAATCCTGAAAAACCACGCTCATGCGGCCAGGATTCCCCCGAAGCCATAGGGGCACAGCCTGCCCCTCAAGCAGCACGGTGCCACTGTCGGGACGTTCCAGCCCCAGCACAATGCGGCTCAGGGTACTTTTGCCACTGCCGCTCTCACCCACCAATCCTACTGTTGCGCCAGCCGGAATACGAAAACTCACATCATGCAGCACGGGCTTGGGCTGCGGATTCCACAGGCCCCCCTTGCCGTAGCTTTTGCAGATATTCCTTACTTCAAGCATGGCTGCACTCCAGCATGGATTCAAAACCCCGCGTCAGGGCCAACCGTGTGCGGATGAGGTACTGTGTGTACTCGTGCTGCGGCGCGTTAAACACGGTTTCCGCAGGGCCGTATTCCACACTGCGGCCATCCTTCATCACCAGCACAGTATCTGCCAGACGCTGCACCACCCCAAGATCGTGCGAGACAAATATCATGGCGGTATTGCACTGTGCCCGCAGTTCCTGAAAGCGCTGCACAACCTCAAACTGGGTTTCCGCATCCAGCGCCGTTGTTGGCTCGTCGGCAATAATAAGCTGTGGCTCAAGGGCCAGCGCCAGGGCAATCATGCAGCGTTGCAGCATGCCGCCCGAAAGTTCGTGAGGATAACTGCGCAAAATTTCGTGCGGGGCATCAAGGCGCACCCGCCCAAACATGGCCACGGCCAGCGCATCGGCCTGTGGGGCGGAATACGCCCCGTGGGCCGCCAAAGTTTCACGAAACTGCGCGCCCATGGTGTACAGGGGGTCAAAGGCCGTCATGGGTTGCTGCAAAACCATGGCAATCTTGCTGCCCCTGATCTGGCGCAACTGTTCTGCCGGGGCGTGTACAAGATCAATGCCGCTAAATACCGCACGGCCCTCGCCCGCAAGGGTGGGCGGCAGCAAACCCATGATACTGCGGCAGGTAAGGGTTTTACCGCTGCCGCTTTCGCCCACAATGCCAAGGCAGGCCCCGGCGGCAAGCGCAAAGCTCACGCCGTGCACAAGCGGTTGCCCGTCTACGCGCTGCACCACACGCAGGTCGCGCACGTCCAGAACCGTGGACACGTTGGCCGAGCTATGCACTGCGGCCACAGCATCAGCCCACGCCTGCGGCCCACCGCCGCCAGGCAGGCTCACAGGCTCACCCCCTGTAAAGTGGTGTGGGCGGGGTCGATGGCGTCGCGCAGGCTGTCTCCCAAAAAGTTGAAGGCCGCCACAACCAGCAAGATTGTCAGCCCTGCGGGCAGCATCTGCTGCGGGTACATGGACATGATATCCTTGGCATCGCTGAGCATGGCTCCCCACTCCGCCGTGGGCGGCTGCACCCCAAGCCCCAAAAACGACAGGGCCGAAACAGACAAAATCACCGCCCCGGTATCGAGCGTAGCCAGCACGATAATTTCGCCCAGTGCCCCCGGCAGCAGATGCCTGCGGAAGATGTGCCACATGCCGCAGCCCGCCACGCGGGCAAAACGCACATAGTTGACGTCTGTATACTGCATGACCACAGAGCGGATCATGCGCGAATACCATGGCCATTTGGCGATTACGCTGGCAATGACCACATTACCCAGCCCCGGCCCAAGCATGCCAACGATGGCAAGAATAAGCACCTCGCTGGGGAATGACATCATCACATCGCAAAAGCGCATGATGCATTCATCAACCTTGCCTCGGCAAAATCCGGCCACGATGCCAAGCCCGCTGCCAATAACAAGGGTGATGCCCATGGTCAGCAACGAAAAACCAAGGGTTGCGCGCCCGCCCCAGATAAGCCGCGAAAGCACGTCCCGCCCCAACTGGTCTGTGCCAAGGAGGTGGGCCAGCGAGTATCCCGCGAACTTGTTTCTCACATCAATGGCCGCGGGGTCCCACGGTGCTGCCAGCGGTGCGCACAAGGCCAGCGCCGCTACGGCAAGCAAGAAGCACAGGCAGACCATGCCCACCCGGTCGTTGCGCAGCCGCCGCCACACCCTCATGCCTGCCCCCGTGTGCGCAAGCGGGGATCAATGGCCGCGCACAAGATGTCTACCAGCAGATTGCAGCCCACAAACATCACAGCCATCAGTAGCACATAAGCCTGAATAACGGGAAAATCGCGGTTAAAAATGGCAGTAACGCACAACCAGCCAAGGCCGGGCCATGCAAAGATGGTTTCTACCACAAAGGTTCCGGCCATAAGTTTGGGCAGCGACATGCCAAGCCCGGTGAGCGTGGATTGCAGGGAATTACGGAAAATATGCCGCCAGATCATACCGCGCGTGAGCCCGCGTGCCCGGGCATAGAGCACGGAATTCTTCTGCTTGTTCTGCACCATGCTGTTGCGCAACAGCCGCGCATAGGTGGAAATATAGGTAAGCGAGAGCGTCACTGCGGGCAGAATGACCGAGCTTGCGCCCTGCATGCCACTGGTGGGCAGCCAGTTGAGCTTGACGGAAAACAGCCACATGAGCAGCAGACCCGCCCAAAATCCCGGCGTGGCCGTGCCCAGAAAGATGAAACCCCGCAGCAGGTAGTCCACCGTGCGGCCCTCGTACACAGCGCACACAAAAGCCATGCCCACGCTGCATACCGCCATGAACAGTGTTGCCACCAGGGCAAGCCACAGGGTTGGAGGCAAGGCCCGTGCCAGTTCCTGTGCAACTGGCTTGTTATCCACATAGCGTTTGCCCAGATCGCCATGCGCCACGGCGCACATCCAGTCAGCATAACGTGTCAGAAAAGGTTTGTTGAGGCCAAGCTGTTCTCGCGTGAGCGCCAAAACTTCTTCCGTGGGCTCGATTTCATTGACGCGGACTGCCACCTCGGCCGGATCGCTGGGGCTGAGTTGGATAATGACAAATGAAACAAAGGAAATCCCCAGCAAAAGCGGAATTGTCAGCAGAAGGCGGCGCAGAATGTATGCTTTCATATGTATGGAGCATGGGGCGCGGCCTTGCGGTTGCACAAACCCGCGCCCCTGAACTTTGCCCGCGCCTATCGGGCGGGTGTGTTCTCGAAATACATTTTTTCAAACGGAATTTCATACTGCGACACGCCGAACCCAACGCCCTGCAAGGCCTTGGAATGCACGGCCTTGGTGCGCGAATATGAAACGGGAATATACACACCCTCGTCATGCACATAGGTCAGAACGTCTCTGTACATAGCCTTGCGGGTGGCTTCATCGGGCACGATCATGAGCTGGGTGATGGTTTTATCCAGCCATTCCTTGCGTTCCATGCCCACCTGGGCCTGATAGTCACCGTGCGCAGGTTTACGCCACGATGAAAGGTAGGACTGCGGGTCATAGGGCGTTCCCCACGAAAGTGAGTATTGCAGCTCAAAATCGCCTGTGCGCTGGCGGTCAAGAAAGGCCTGTTTTTCTTCGCCGATGATCTTCATTTCAATGCCGATCTTTTTCAGGTCGCTCTGCACATATTCCGCCAGCGTGCGCTCCTGCGCGTTTTGCGAATTGTAGTACAGGCGCACTATGGCCTTTTGCCCGTCCTTGGCGCGCAGCCCATCAGTGCCGAGCTTCCAGCCAGCTTCATCAAGCATGGCAATGGCTTTGGCCGGGTCATAATTGCGCACAGGCAAGCCTAGGTCGCAGTAGGGAACAGTGGGCGAAATAAGCGTTTCAGCTACGGTTTCCGTGCCATTGAGCACACCGTCTACTATGGCCTGCTTGTTAATGGCGTATTGCAAAGCCATACGCACGGCGCGGTCTTTAGTAACAGGCTGGTGCGCGTTGAGCAGAATGGCCCGCGATGCAATGGGCTTGCTGATAAGTGTTGCGTACTTGCCTTCCTTTTGCAGCGCATTGAAGGCGTCCATGTTCAGCATGTCGCCATCTGCGCCAAAGACAAGATCAATTTCACCCTTTTGTAGGGCAAGCATGATGGTCTGATGGTCGGGCATGACGCGCCAGCGCACGGCCTGAAGCCTGGGCTTGACACCCCAGTAGTTTCTATTGGCCGTAAACAGCGCGTACTGCTTGTCTTTGTGTTCTGTCAGCACCCAGGGGCCAGTGCCCACATAGCCAGAAACACCGTCCTTAGTCTGGCCGTTGATAAAGCAGTTGGGCGAAATCATGCGGAACGGCCGCACAAGCCCCAGCTCCACCAGGGTGGGATAGTATGGATGCTTGAGCACAAGGCGGTAGGTGTGCGCATCCACTACTTCGTTTCTCTCAATTTCATTAACCATTTCAAATCCATGCCGCTGTTTATTGGCAACAATTGCGTCCATGTTCAGCTTTACGGCGGCAGCGTCAAAGGGCGCGCCATCGGTAAAGGTAACGCCCTTGCGCAAATGGAAGGTGTACACGCGGCCATCGGGCGAAATTTCCCAACTTTCGGCAAGGCAGGGTTTAATACCATCGGCGGTGTTCACCACCAGCGGCTCAAAAACCATGCTTTGCGCGGGCATCTCACCAGAGTACAGGTGGGGATTGATGATGCGTATGTCCTTGGTGCTGGCGTAAACCATTTCAGTACGCTGTGCCTGAGCAGTAGATTTTTCATCGCTCTGGCAGGCGGTTATGTTCAGGCAGCAGATAATGGCCACCAACAGAAAACCAATTTTTTGCATGTTGCGCTCCATGCGCTGAGGCATATTTAGGGTTGACAGTGGTAGCACTTATTTTGCAAAGATAGCACTGCCGTCACAAGCAAAATTGGTAGCACGAATACACAAATCGTGTCCACTTAAAATCTTACGCCTTTATCGGGGGAACGATGCGGAAAAAAGTTTTATCGCTTCTGGCTGCCGCAGCCTTGCTGCCATGCCTTGCAACCACTGCGCATGCGGTGGACTTCAAGACCAAGGGCGTCTGGATAATGAATTTTGAGTATGGTGGCGGCGGCAATTTTATGGAGCGCGGGCGTTCGGCCAACGGCGTGGCGGCCAACCACACAACCGGTTGGGGTCAGTACAACGAAGACCAGTTTGAGGCCAAGTCGCGTGTGCGCCTTCAGCTTGACGCAGTGGCATCAGAAGCGCTTTCCGGCACCGTCTATTTTGAGATTGGCAGGCAATACTGGGGCCAGGATGGCAACAAGTCTGGCGCGGCCCTGGGTGCGGACGGCAACATTATCAAGATCAAGCACAGCTATCTTGACTGGACCATGCCCGAAACCAACGTAAAGGTTCGCATGGGCATTCAGCGAATTTTTATGCCCGACTTTGTGACCGAAGCATCGCAGGCATTTGATGCCGACACCGCAGGCATAACGGTTTCCGTGCCTGTGAACGGGCACCTTTCGCTCACTGGTTTCTGGGCGCGCGCCTACAACGACAACTGGGCCGGAGCGGGAAATTCGCCGCAGAACTATCTGGATAACTTTGATCTTTTTGGTTTTGCGGCCCCCTTGCGCTTTGAGGGCGTCAACATCACCCCCTGGGGTCTTGTGGGCGCTTATGGCAGCAATACCTTTCGCAAAGACAATGATTTTTACGGCAAAAACAGTGACGGAGCTGGCGCGCTGGGCGTTGCCCCTGCGGCATATGCCCTCAATAACAGCAAGGTGGGACGGCAGATAGCCAACGCCTACTCCACCATGTTTTGGGCGGGGCTGACGGGTGAAGCCGTGGCCTGGAATCCATTTCGTCTGGCGTGGAGCTTTAACTACGGGCAGTCTGACACGGGCGTGGAGACCTTGAACCGCAAGGGCTGGTACGGTTCGCTGCTGGCAGAATACAGCATGGACTGGGGTGTTCCCGGCATTTATGGCTGGTACACCAGCGGCGACGACAGCAACGTGAAAAACGGTTCTGAGCGCATGCCCACCATTGAGGCCAACAACGAAAGCACCAACGGGCTGGACAGCTTTGGTACGCTGGGCACACTCACCCTTGGCCGAGACACGTTGGTGGGATCCACATTTGTGGGAACCTGGGGCGTGGGCGCGCGCGTGAAGGACGTGAGCTTTCTCGACAAGCTCAAGCATACCTTCCACGCCAACCTGCTGGGCGGCACCAACAGCCCCACCATGGCCAAGTACATCAAGGGGCAGAAAGATGCTGACGGCTACACCATGTTCCGCCCCGATGTTACCCCTGGCAGCATGGGCGATTTCAACACGGCCAACTATTACGGCCTGTACCTGACCTCGCGCGACTACGCTGCGGAATTTGGCGTTACCTCTACCTATCAGATGTACGACAACTTCAAGATTCTGGTGGAAGCCAACTACATTGCCCTGTGGCTTGACCAATCCAAGGACGTTTGGGGCGCTTACACCACCACAAGCGGCACGCGTATGGGCGGCGTAAGCACACAGGACGCCTGGAACGTCAACGTGAGCTTTATCTACAAATTCTAGATACTGAAAGTGCCAGCTTGCGGGCTGGCACTTTTCAATAGCATATTTTTCAGGGGGAGGGTCAACGACCACCCCACTGACCACCTTACTTTATGGATTTTGCTTGGCAGGAACCGTCTCGTCCATTGCCAAGAAGGTCAAGACAATCTGGGTGAAGGCGGATGGGGCTTCATATTGCAAATGATGCGTTCCACCTTTGAACTGAACTAACCAAGCTCCGGGTATCAAGCTGGCAAGAGTTTTCGAGCTCTTCGTTCCCACTACAGTATCCGCCGTTCCAACCAGCAGCATGACTGGATTTTTAATCAGCGACATTTTCTCCAAAGGAGCCTTCCACGTCATGGCTGCCTGAAGCTGTTTTTTTATCGTAGGATTATCAGGTAAAGCCATGTGCTTTAAAGCTGCTGCAACGGCACTCCCATCTATTGAAGTGGCATGGATTATGGCTTTATTGAAGCGATCAGGATAGTAAAGAAGTAAATTTTGCGTGGTCACACTAGACTGAGAATATCCAAGTACATTTGTTTTTTTGACTTCAAGTGAATCCATCAGGGCAATAACGTCTTGGGCAAAAAGGCGATACGTAAATTGTTGACCATTCTCAGTAGTATACCCCATACCTCTGTTGTCCATGAGAATCAGTTGATATTTTTTTGATGCTTCTTCGATAAATTCTGGCACCCACCTCTCCATGGTTGCCCCTAGTCCAGTAATCAACAGCAGTGGCTCACCTGCACCTATCAACTTATATCCTATTTTGATCCCGTTGGCGCTTATCTGATAGATGTCATGTCCCTTGGCATCTACAGCTATTTTTTCGCCAACCGGCACAATATCTTTGGCCAAAGTGACAGAATTGTTTATCCACCCCAAGATGACCAGCACGCATGAAACGAAAAGGGTGATTCCTGTGAGTTTTGAACGATGGATCATAGTCATCCCCTCTTGTGTAATTGTTAGACTCTGAGGTGGTCCGGTTTAGTTGGACAGGTTGCCGACGTTGGTAAGCTCTAACCCGGTTTGTCTTATGCCGCCTTTGAGATCGGATTCCTTTCACAGTATACTTCCATTGGCCGACGACCGTCAAAAGCTGTATGCGGGCGCTGCTCGTTATAGAACTGAAACAAGTCTCTAAGTATTTTACGGACTTGGCTGCCTGTTTCAACTTCCCGCAAATAGCGGCACTCCCATTTTACTGACCGTCAGACACGTTCGATCATCACATTATCCATCCAGCGGCCTACCATCCATGGAGATAGCCCGAGGTGGGGCGGTGAGAAAGGCTCTCATGGCGCTGGGGAAAACGGATGCGGTGAAGCCAGCAAACGACTGAAACAAAGGCTAAGAGAAAGGCGCTATGCCCCCGTCTTTGGTGTAGACCCGCTTGCCCCCGTCTTTGGTGTAGACCCGGAATAACGGCATCACAGAAGGATTTCACCGAAAAATGAAGTTGATCCAGCGGCGAGCGTATGGCTTTCGCAATTTTGAAAATTACCGCCTGCGTGTGCGCGTATTGTGCTGCTGAAATGGCAGGGGAATT
>SAAX01000114.1 GCA_009929215.1 Deltaproteobacteria bacterium
GTGATGGCCTGCTACTGGTCCCTGGACTGCGGTCTGAGGCTGATTGGCTGGCAGCCGTGGCGCAAGAAGCGTAGGCAATTGGGTGCTGTACATAGGCCGGGTGGTGAAAACTGCCCGGCTTTTTCTTTTTGCACGGCAGGAAATAAGGCTGGGGCTCATCTACGCCCGCCTGTTCTATAAAAAAACACCACATGGCACAAACTGGCCCACATTCGCCGCCTGACACACAAAGGTCGCGCTTGTGACACATAGGCCGGGTTGTAGAATAAACCGCCTTAGAATCGAAATATGAGCGGCACATACCGTAGGCATACCTTGGGAAATTATGTTGAGCAGTGCCAGAATGAGCTTGAGCGGGCCAGAAAATAGCCCACAGTGACCGCCTAACGGCCTGAAACGAAATTCCCGGCCAACATATGGGCCGGGTTTTTTTGTGGCCTTGTATGCGCGGCGGTTGCGGCATTGTCCCTTGCCGGGCAGAAGTGAGAGTGCCACAGCCAGTAGGCGCAACTTCTCTTGCGTGCGGGGAATGGTGCGGGGAAGAGTAAAAGCCCTCACGGCATTTATGCTGTAAGGGCTTGTTTTTATTGGTGCGCTCGGCGAGATTCGAACTCACGGCCTTTGGCTCCGGAGGCCAACGCTCTATCCAACTGAGCTACGAGCGCATAAGAACATTTCTGATATGCTTTGTGCTGGCGGCTGTCAAGGCCAGCAGCCAATGCCGCGTCAGGGCCAGCCGTCTAGAGCCGGAACCTCGACAATGGGCGGAGCAAGCGCAAAGGGTCGGCAGACAATCAACATGCGGCGTGCAAACCCCTCCGTGCTGCATCTCAGCGGTTATTCCTGTTCACAAAGATAGCGCTTACGGCGCACTGGCAATCTCTCATTACAGCGTACCGTGGCAGGTTTGCGCGCTGCTGCAATCTGCGGTAAAAATATGCCCAAGGGGCCGTGCGCCCCAATGATTTGCAAAGTGGAGAACGCATGCGCGATATTTTTGTGGGTGTAAGCGGGGCCAGTGGCATGCCGCTGGCCGTGAGCCTCATGCGGTTGCTGGCGGCCATGCCCCAGGTGCGCACCCATTGCGTTGTTTCAGACGGCGCGCGGGCCGTGCTTAAGGCAGAATGCGGCACGGATGCCCATGTGCTCACCTCGCTGGCTCATACCGTATATGGCGCCGATGACCTTGGCGCTGGCCCTGCCAGCGGCTCGTGGTGGCGGCGCGGCAGCGACCCTGCCGCAATGCTGGTTGTGCCGTGCTCCATGGGCACGGTGGGGGCCATTGCCAGCGGAGCCACGCGCAATCTTGTGCACCGGGCTGCGGATGTGGCGCTGAAAGAGCGCCTGCCACTGGTGCTGGTCACGCGCGAAAGCCCGCTCTCTGCCATCCACCTGCGCAACATGCTTGCCTTGCGCGAGGCCGGGGCGGTGGTGATGCCGTTTTCTCCCTGTTTTTATCTGCGCCCTTCAGGTGTGGACGATCTGCTGGAGCAGTTTTGTGGCCGCATTTTTGATCAGGTGGGGCTTGCACACTCTCTTGCCCGCTGGACTGGCGAGGCATAGCTCTGGCGGGCAATCCCCATATCTGCCGCATTTCGTTTTGTGAATCTGCATAGATATTTCCAACATTGTCATTGTCTTACGCTGGAGGCAGCATGAGCGACATAACCTGGTTTGGACACTCGGCTTTCAAAATCAGCGCACCCGGCGCGCAGGTGATTATTGATCCCTTTTTTGCCCCGTCTGCGGGCGTTACCGCCGATGCAGCAGGTGATGTGGATATTGTGCTTGTAACCCACGACCACGCCGACCATGTGGGCGATGCCGTGTCCCTGTGCCGCCGCACCGGCGCTGTGCTGGGGGCCATTGTGGGCACTGCTGGCAAGCTTGCCGAGGCGGGCGTGCCACAGGAGCAGATAATCAACGGTATCGGCTTCAACATGGGCGGCACCGTGGCCCACAAGGGTGTGGATATCACCATGACCCAGGCCTACCATTCCAGCGATTCAGGCTCTCCGACGGGCTATATTGTGCGCATGCCCGATGGCCTCACCGTGTACCACGCGGGCGATACCTGTATTTTCAGCGGTATGGAGCTTTGGGGCCAGCTGTACGACATCGACGTGGCCCTGCTGCCCGTGGGCGGCGTGTTTACCATGGATGCGCGTCAGGCGGCTTTGGCCTGCAAGCTGCTGGGCTGCAAGGCGGCCATTCCCATGCACTGGGGAACCTTTCCTGTGCTGGCCCAGAATGCGGCGTGCTTCAAGGTTGAGCTTGAGCGAATGAAGCTCGCTTGCCGCTGCGTAGAAATGGCCCCGGGTGAAACCGTAAGCTTTGGCTAATGCCCGGCCCTGCGCCGAAACCCGGCCCGTGTTGCAAACAGCCCGCGCTGGCAGCAGCCGTATCCCCTTGCCGCAAGGATTGTCATGAGCGTTTCACTCAAGTGCCAATACGGGCTGCGTGCCCTGTTTGAACTGGCCCGGCGCACGGGCAGCGGCCCCACACGCATTCAGGAAATAGCCGATGCTCAGGCCATTCCCCCGCGTTTTCTCGAAAATATCCTCAACCAGCTCAGGCGCGGCGGGTTTGTGGATAGCCGACGCGGCAAGGCCGGGGGCTTTTTGCTGGCCCGCCCTGCTGGGCAGATAACAGCTCTGGATGTCATACGTTTTATTGACGGCCCGGTGCATCCCTCTGACTGCGAGGGCGAAAGCCCCACGCGCAAGTGCTCGCTTGGGCCAGACTGTGTGTTCATGCCTCTGTGGCAACGCGCCAGGCAGGCTCTGGAAGACGTGTACGGCAGCACCTCCCTGCAAGACCTGCTGGATGCGCAAACGGCCAACATTCCCGATTTCAGCATTTGACACGCTTTTGCCTGCTCCTGATGGGGCGGGCAAATTTTTTTTGGCGCGTAGGGCTTGCCTTTCAGGAGTTCCGTTATTATCACTTAGTCAGTCGAGTTAATGTAGTTAATGCCGGGCCAGAGGACGCAAAGCCCGCCCGACACGGCTAACCATACAATCTGGATTGCACACAGCATCGCCTAGGCGGGCAAGGAGAAAGCGTATGTCCAGAATTTATCAGAACAATCCCCTTTCTATCGGCAACACTCCCCTGGTGCGGCTAAACCGTGTAGTGGGCTCCAAGGCCACTGTGCTGGCCAAGATTGAGGGCCGCAATCCCTCCTATTCTGTGAAATGCCGTATTGGCGCGGCCATGATTGCCGATGCGGAAAGCCGTGGCCTGCTGCGCCCCGGCGTGGGCATTGTGGAGCCCACCAGCGGCAATACAGGCATTGCCCTGGCCTATGTGGCCGCCGCCAAGGGGTACGAGCTTACGCTCACCATGCCCGAAACCATGAGCCTTGAGCGCCGCCGCGTGGTGGCCATGCTGGGCGCAAAGCTGGTGCTCACCCCCGGTGCGGAGGGCATGCCCGGTGCCATACGCAGGGCCGAAGAACTGGCGGCTGCCAACCCCAGCGCGTTTTTTATGCCCCAGCAGTTCAAGAACCCGGCCAATCCGGCCATACACGAGGCCACCACTGGCCCGGAAATATGGAATGATACCGAAGGTCAGGTAGACGCCATTGTAGCGGGTGTGGGCACGGGCGGCACCATTACGGGTATTTCGCGCTATCTCAAGCACACACGGGGCAAGAGCATTGTTTCTGTAGCGGTGGAGCCTGAGGCCAGCCCGGTCATCAGCCAGCATTTGGCGGGTAAGCCCCTGCAACCTGGGCCGCACAAGATCCAGGGCATCGGCGCTGGTTTTATACCTGAAACGCTGGATGTCAGCTTGCTGGACAGGGTGGAAGCCGTGGGCAATGACGAGGCCATCGAGTTTGCCCGCAGGCTTGCGCGTGAAGAGGGCATTCTGGCCGGGATATCTTCGGGCGCTGCTGCGGCTGCTGCGGCGCGGATAGCGGATCTGCCGGAGTTTGAGGGCAAGACCATTGTGGTTATTTTGCCTGATGCGGGTGAGCGGTATTTGTCGTCTGCCCTGTATGAGGGCATTGGCGAGTAGAAGGGGGATAAAGGCAGGAAGGCAGAAAGAGTCTGGCGGCGCGGGGTGAGCCTGTCGAGCGCATTTACGCAAACCCGACTTTTTTGACCTGACGGCGTTAAAATCCTGTTTTTGATGCTCACGTACATGAGTACGCTGCGCTCAAAAACAGGATTTTTCCTTGTCAGGCCAGAAAAATGCGTATTTTG
>SAAX01000115.1 GCA_009929215.1 Deltaproteobacteria bacterium
GGGTGCAAAGCCAAAGTAGTTTTCTGCCCCCGCAAAGGCGTAAAGGTCGTAGCCTTTTTCGCCCTTGACCATGCGCTGAAGCATTTTGGAAACAGCGCTGAATTCCGGGTTTGTCTTTCCTTCCTCTAAAAAGTTGCGGGCATCTGTGACATATTCACGCTTTCTGTGTGCGATCAAGGCACCCTTGCCGTTGATAATGTAAGAATAGCCAATGTCGCCAAATTTAACTTTGTCTGAAATTTCTGAAAGAAGCTGTCCGTCAAGTCTGGCAAGCAGAACCCCAACGACGTGGGCATCCACGGTGATTGGGGCAGCCATCATGATAACTGGCTTGCCCGTTACCCGGCTGATAACAACATCAGACATCACAACTTTGCCTGCAAGGGCGCTTTTAAAGTAATCTCTGTCGCCAAGTTCAGCAGTAGTGCCATCGGTGTAGCGTGTTTTGCCATCGGGCGTGGCAACGCCCATTTCCATAAAACCCTGCCGCGACATTTCTTCTTTAAGCGCCGGAAGCTGCTTGCTCCAATCCATGCTGCGTATGACAAGGCGGTTTGCTGCGGTATCAATACCAACAAAGTACACGCCCAGCCTTGCGTTTATAAGTTTACCCGCATCCTCTGCAATTTGAGGAAGGGATTCATTGACCCGTTTTTCAATTGCGTTTGCTGATGTTCGGTACGAGGCCACGCCAAAGCCGATACAGACAAACGCCAGCAACATGCAGACAATGCCAATTATTTTTGTTTTTAATTTAGCATTCTTAAGCATTTTGCCCTCCTTATCCGTCGTGTGTTTTCATAATGGCTAAAAATGTATTCATATTTCAAAAGGCAGCTAAATTTCTTTTGCCATGCCCATGTTACGTGCATTTTCGAGAGCCAGTGCACAGATGGCAATATCTTGCAGAGCCATACCTGAACTGTCGAAAACTGTAATCTGCTGGTTGTTTGTTCGCCCGGCCCGGCCATTGAGCACCTCGCCAAAGGGTGTAATGTGCTCTTTGTCTATCAGGCCTGTTTTGAATGCTTTTTCGTATTCGCCTACGGTTATTGACTGTTCCACTACATCGGCGAACAGATTGGCCTTTGCAAACAAAACCGGGTCGAGTTCCTGTTTGCCCTCACCGTCTGCCCCCATTGCAGAAATATGGGTTCCCGCCCGCACCAGACCTGCGGAAAACAGGGGCTCGCGGGCAGCAGTGACTGTAACAATTATATCTGCGTGCTGAACTGCGTCAGGGGCATCCACCGCGTTTGCCTCCAGGGAGAGCTCTTCGCGAATACGTCTGGCAAATGCGGCTGCGGCCTCTTTTGATCTGTTTGTTACAAAAACCTGCCTGATCTTTCTGACTTCGCAAATGGCCAAAAGCTCGTACCATGCCTGGTGGCCGGCACCAAAAATCGCAAGGGTTGCGCAGTCGGGCCGTGAAAGATGACGAACAGCAACGGCGTCGGCTGCGGCAGTGCGCAGGGCTGTCATGTGCGAGGCCCCCACAAGCGCTTTGGCATAGCCAGTTTGCGGATCAAGCAGCAGGGTAGTGGAAGCGTGCGCATTATGCCCTTGTTTGCGGTTTTCTGGCCAGTAGCTACCTACCTTGAGGCCCAGCACGCTACGGTTGGTCAGCAATCCGCTTTTCATGCTGAAGGACGTACCCTGTTTGGGGCCGTGCCCCATGACCACAGGAAACACCTTGGCATCACCCCGGCCAATCTCGCAAAACACCCCTTCCATTGTTTCTATGGCGTCGGCCATTGTTACAACAGATTTAGCTGTTTCTTCAGATACATAAAGCATGCGTACCCCCTACCAACCCTTCAGGCGCGTCCACTTGGCCGCGATTTTCTGTTTATCTGCGCCGATGACATTGTAGACGCCGTGCTGCTCAACCGTGGCGCAGGCATGGATGGGAAGAATGCGCACCTTTGTGCCATAGGGCAGGTCGGGTATGCTTGCCTGAAAACCTGCCCGCCTGGCAATGATGCCGTGTTCCTGATTGGCAATGGCCACAAAAAGACCGTGCATAATGTTGCCTTCAAGATCACAGACCAGCCCGTAGCCCTGATCAACGCGCTGCGCTCCTGTTCCTCTGTCAGACGATAGCGCGGCCCATCCAGCGTCTATGATAGTCCAGCCTTTTTCACGCTGATGCCCGATAACCGTTGCCAGAACTGAAACGGCAATGTCTTGCAGCGCACACACACCTAGCCCTGCCTGAACAAGATCAAAAAAGGCAAACACGCCTGCGCGAACCTCGGTGATTCCGTCATAGTTCTCGCCAAACAGTGCTGTGGGGGTGGAACCAATGCTCACCACAGGGCAGCTGTGCCCAGCATGGCGCAAAATTTCTGCGGCTTTAACCGCGCTAGCCCGCTCGTTTTCCGCAGCTGCGATAAGGGCATTGCGGTTGGTGGCGGTGTAGCTTTCGCCCGCATGGGTCAGCACGCCACGCAGGTTGCCAGTAGCATTTAATGTATGGGCAATAGCGAGCAGTTGCTCATGGTCGTCACAATGCACACCCGATCTGTGGCCATCGCAATCAAGTTCTATCAGCGCCGGAATCGTAACATCCTGTTGTGAGGCGGCGGCAACTGCCTCGGCCTGCTCCACACTGTCGAGCAGCACGGTCAGGTTGACGCCCTTCCGCAACAAGGCCTGAGCGCGCAAAAGTTTTTGTGGTGAAATACCAACTGCATACGTTATGTCTGTGATGCCAGCGCTGGCAAAAGCCTCTGCCTCGTTGAGCGTAGACACCGTTGCTGGGCCGTGCGCCCCGGTTACCATGCGGCGGGCGATTTCAATGGACTTGGCAGTTTTTAGATGGGGGCGAAATGCAACAGCCTTTGCGGCAAGCCGCGTGTGCAAACGCCTGATATTGCCGTTCATTCGCGATACATCAAGAAGCAGGCACGGGGTATCAAGGTCGGAAACAAAAAAGGTTTCAGCCCGGGTAGTTGCCTGCGGTGTCGTATAATGGGTATGCATGGTAACCTCTTTTATTCTGATACTATATTAGTAGGTGACTAAAAGTAAAAATTCAATTTACAAATGGTAAATCCCATATTAAGTGGATCTTAATGTTCACATCAGATGATATGATCTTTCTTTCGGCTCTCAGCAGATCTTCATCTCTGGCTGCCGCTGCCAGGCTTTTGAATGTTACTCCGCCCGCTGTTACACAGCGGCTGAGGGCTTTGGAAGCCCGTACTGGGGTGCATCTGGTGGACAGGGGGACAGGAGAAATCATATTCACCGACGAAGGTGAACTTCTGGTGGATGCTTCAAAGCGAATTTTGCGAGATATAGATAGCGTATCTGAGCAGTTGCGAGAAAGAAAAGGCGTTGTTTCTGGCCAGTTGCATATTGCAGGGCCCACAGGGTTTGGGCGCAGGTATCTTGCACCAGTGGTAGAAGCCTTTAGCAGGCTGCATCCACAAGTTACTATCACCCTGAATCTGTCAGACAACCCGGTGCATCTGAGGTCGGATTACTGGGATTTGATTGTTCATATTGGTGAAATGCCCACGCACCCGTTTCAACTGGTAAAGCTCGCACCCAACAAGCGTTTGTTGTGTGCCTCGCCCGATTATGTGCGGCAACATGGCACGCTAGAAACGCCCAGGGATCTGGTGAAACACAATTGTCTTATTCTGCGTGAAAACGACGAAGATGTTACCATGTGGCGCTTCTGCGGGCCCGGCAACAATAATCTGGCTGTGCGTCTTGCTGAGGGAATGTCGTGCAATGACGGCGATGTGATTCTGGCGTGGGCCCTTTCAGGCCTAGGGATAGTTTTGCGCTCAGAGTGGGATGTGGCTGATGCCCTTGCCACGGGGAATCTTGTTCACCTTATGCCAGAGTGGGTTTCTCCTGATGCTCCTGTTGTTGCCCTGCTTGGGCCCCGCCACCAGAGGGCGGCGCGCACGCGTTTTTTTCTGGAGGCATTGCGGCTGGCGCTCAATCCCGCACCGTGGCGTGCGGCAAGGGCAGACAGAGCCATTGCTCAGGAGAATCTGAAATAGATCGGGCTGGCAGGCCAAGAGAAAGCACTGCCGTAGATGATGATATCTGTCGTGCAGACTAAGCGATAAAAAAGAAGGGTTACAGCTTTTGCTGTAACCCTTCGATTTATTTGGTGGGCAGTACAGGACTTGAACCTGTGGCCCCCGCCTTGTAAGGGCG
>SAAX01000116.1 GCA_009929215.1 Deltaproteobacteria bacterium
CGATCTTATTGTGCTTTATCTGGGCCTTGAGCTCATGGCGCTGCCCATTTATGCCTTGGCTGCCCTGCGCACCAGCGATACCCGCAGCAGCGAATCGGCCATCAAATATTTTTTGATGGGCAGTTTTGCCTCTGCCCTGTTGTTGTTTGGTATGTCCTTGTTGTATGGGCTTACCGGGCATACGGAGCTGACGCAGATAGCCGTTGCCTTGCCTGTTGCTGCAAACGGGCAAACGCTGCCCGCCCTGGTTGTTGCTTTGGCCCTTATGCTGGCAGGCATGGGTTTTAAGGTGGCAGCCGCGCCCTTTCATGTTTGGGTTCCAGACGTGTACGAAGGTGCGCCCACAACCGTGACCGCCTTTATGTCGGTGGCGGCCAAAACGGCCAGCTTTGCCGTGCTTGCGCGCGTGCTGGTCATGGCTTTGCCACAGCTGGGCGCGCAGTGGAGCGGGGCGTTGGCCCTTATGGCCGCCTTGACAATGTTGCTTGGTAATATTGCCGCTGTAATGCAAACAAGCCTCAAGCGCATGCTGGCGTATTCGGCCATAGCCCACGCGGGCTACGCGCTTTTGGGAATTGCCGCGTGCACTGCCGAGGGGCTGCGCGCCACAGCCGCATATTTGACCATTTATCAGTGCATGAACATGGGGGCCTTTGCCATCATGGGCTACCTTGCCGTGCACGGGCAAAAACTGGGCAATAATCCCCTGGCTGATGCGGGGGAAGACCTGGATGACTACGCTGGCCTGGCCGCGCGGCATCCTGCCTTGGCTGCGGCCATGCTGGTCTTTCTTTTCTCGCTGACGGGTATTCCGCCGACTGCGGGCTTTATGGGCAAATTTATGCTCTTTAAAGAAGCCTTTGCGGCAGGATACACGATGACGGTGCTTGTGGCTGTGATCAGCAGCACCATTTCAGCCTGGTATTATCTTGGCGTGGCACGACGCATGTACATGCAGGACGCCCCGGCAAATCACCCCGCGCCTATTCAGGCAGCTTCGGGCGGTGCGGGTGTGAGGGCGGTTCTTCTGTTCTGTCTGGCAGGTGTGGTACTGTGGGGCGTTTTTCCACAGTGGTTGTTCACATGGGTACATGTGTTTTTTTAGGAATCCGCTTTGAGGGGCGTTTTCCGGCATTATAATCCGTTGCGCCTGCGCGACGTTGATCGGGAGGAGTTGGAATGAAAAACAAATGGATCTTTTTGGGCGTAGTTGCCGCTCTTGCGGTGCTGGCCGCCAGCGCAGCCTTTGCTGCCGACGGCAGCGTGCTTGCCAAGGCTATTGCCAAACAGGTGGAAACCGCCCCTGAAACCCTGAACATGCAGGCCGAACCCGGCTATCTGGGTATTCCCGGTGGCCCCAAGGTCAACATGCTTCTGGCATTTGGCTGGGCCTTGTGGGTGGGCTGGATATTCTCGACCGTGGGCGCTTTTGGCGGCGTTATGGCTGGCGTGGGGCACATGACCGTGCACGGCCTTGGCGCGTATGCCAAGTCTTTTGGCAAAACCCCGCTCAACAAGTCTGTTACCGACTCTGTGCGCGCCTCTAACCAGATGCTCGCCGGTCTTTCTGCCGTTATCAGTACCTTCAGCTACTACCGCATGAAGCGCCTTGTGCTGCCCCTGGGCTTTGCCCTTGGTCTTGGCTCTATCGTGGGCGCTTTCAGTGCTGTTTCTCTGACCGCTGGCAAGCTGAACTTCTCGTCCTACCAGGGTTATTTTGGTCTTTTCGTGCTGGTGCTGGGCCTGTACCTGATGTGGGAAACCTCGCCCGCCGGTCAGCGTTCCAAGGCCAAGGCCAAGGAAGCCGCCAAGGCTTTTGAAGCTGCCGCCAAGTCCAAGGCCGAAGGCGTTGCTGCACCCACGGGCGTCAAGCTCATCAAGTTTACCCTTACCACCTGCCAGTTCACCTTCTGCGGCGTGGAATTTGCCTTTAATCCGCTGATTCCCTTCCTGGGCGGCGTGGTTATCGCCAGCATCGCGGCCTTCCTTGGCGTGGGCGGCGGCTTTTTGCTTGTGCCCTTCATCACCAGCGTCACCCAGTTGCCCATGTATCTGGCTGCCGGTACGTCTGCTCTGGCCGTGCTGCTCAGCATGATCACCGGCATCACCACCCTCATGCTGCACGGTGCGCTGGTGGACTGGAACCTGGTTGGTCTTGAACTGTGCGGTATCGCAGTTGGTTCCATTGTTGGTCCCTACACTTCGCGTTTCTTCTCTGATATCTGGTTGAAGCGTCTCTTCATCGTGCTGGCCCTGTATGTGGGTACGGACTACATCCTGCGCGGCTTCTTCAACATCAAGATGTTCGGCTAGTATTCGGGCATTGCCCGAACCATGCTGAAAATATGAACAAGCACTGCATCTCCCTGGTATGGCCAAGGGGATGCAGTGTTTGCTTTTGTTCACAATCATCAACACGCCCGTGCGCCGGTGCAGCACAGCGCCCCCCGGCGCAGATAACGGAGCCGCTGAGCTTATGGAAGAACTTCTGGTCTGGCTTGATCCTTTTTTTGTGCTGCCGTACCGCCTGGTGGGGCAGCCAGAGGCTGCCTACTTTTTGGGTACGGCTACCCTTGCCCTGCTGACGGCCCTTATTGGCATTGCCACCCTGCGCATGGCCCAGCGCATGCACCGCAAGCGCCTTAAAAAGTTGCAGGACGACATGCGCCACTACCATGAACTGAGCGAGTCGGCCTTGCAGAATTCGGGCAAGGAGGCCTTTAAGGCCGTGAACCGTCAGGGACACGAAGCCTTTAGCTATTATTTTTCGCTCAGCAATGCCCTGTTTGTGGCATCTCTGTGGCCTGTGCCCATTGTGCTGGCCTGGATGAAGCTGCGCTTTGGGCTCGTGAGCCCAGAGTTGCCTATCAGCTTGCCCCTGTTTGGCAATCAGCCCAGCATGGTTTTCTGGTTTATTCTTTTTTATATTCCGCTGCGTATGTTCAGCAACAAAACCATCACTCGCTGGCAGTTGCGGCGTGCCGAGGCGCAGGGGAACGCTCCAGATACGTTTGAGATTTCGCCCAAAGCCCCTTGTGAATCATCGCAAGCATCTCACGCTGAAGCTGATAGCCAGCCCACACCCAGCAAGATGGACAAACCCTAGTAGGTAAATTTTTAATTTTCCCGCAGTGTTGGGCGGTAAATGTCAAAGGCCCCGCATCCTATGAAGATGACGGGGCCTTTGTTTGTATTTGTGTATGCGGTCAAGCAACTCAGGCAAACAGATCCTTGATGTTGTGCGGCTTGCACCGCAGATACTGCGAAGGCGCGTCAATGGTTTGCCCAAGGGCCGCAGCGGCATGCCAGGCCCAGCGCGGGTCGTACATAATGGCTCGGCCTATGGCCACCATGTCGGCCTGACCTGTCACCACAATGCCTGCGGCAAGTTCTGGCTCGGTGATGAGCCCAACAGCTATGACGGGCAGGGTGGTTACCGCCGCCTTGACCGCAGCCGCCAGCCCAACCTGATAGCCGGGTGCAAGGTTGATGCGCTGCTCTGGCGCAAGGCCGCCGCCAGAAACATGAATGTAGGCCGCCCCGGCTTTTTCCAGCGCCTGGGCAAACTCGGCGCATTCCTGCACGTTCCAGCCTTCGTCCACAAAATCAGTGCCAGAAACGCGCACGCCCACCGGGTAATTGGCCGGAACAGCCGCAAGCACGGCTGCCAGCACCTCTAGCGGAAAGCGCATTCTGTTTTCAAGGCTGCCGCCGTAGGCATCGGTGCGGGTATTGCTGAGCGGCGAGAGAAACTCGTGCATCAGGTAGCCGTGGGCGGCGTGGATCTGCACTCCGTCGAATCCGGCCTCCCGGATCGGCGGAATCACGCTCGAAGACATCGAGAAAGAGATCCGGCTCCGCTGTGAGGCTCCGGCCGGTCCCCTGCTTCCCTCCGGCGGACAGTACCGCTACCGCAAAGACGGGGAAAATCATCTCTGGTCGCCGGAAAGCCTGAGTCTGTTCCGTCAGGCGGTCCAGAACAACGATCCGGGAAAATACAAAGAATACGCCAAATAC
>SAAX01000062.1 GCA_009929215.1 Deltaproteobacteria bacterium
CCGGACGGGTTGACTCTGGCTTGCCTTCCCACAGTGCGCCCCGCCCATCCTTGTAGATAAAGCCAGAGGCCAGCGGGCGGGTGTAAGCCCAAAGCAGACAGTCTGCGGATGCAAAGCCGTTGACGTCTCTGGTTGTACGCGCTTGGTCATTGGCTGCCTGACTGCCCCGGCGCAGACAAAAATAGCCCTGCGATGTCATGGGGCGGGCCAGCACGGCCATGGATTTTTCCTGCACAAAATCAGCGCTCAAGCTGACAATGCCAGCACTTTGTCGTGCGGCTGCGTCCAGCAGGGCCTCGGCACTTGCTGCTGTTTGATCCTGCGCATGGGCAATGGCAACAGGCTGCCCGGCAAAAGCCGTTACAAGCCCAGCCACAAGCAACAGGCCAGTAATAAAACGCATCAGGCCGTTACCTCTGGCATAAAAATCTTGAATTGCCCTGCGGCCAGCAACTGCCCTTCCGCATACACCTCGCCGTCTACAACCGCGATTTCGCCAAGCCTGGCAGAAACGCGCACCGAAACATTCAGGCACTGCCCCACAAGCGCATCGGCATGCACGGTCACATCACGCAACGCGGCAAGGTAGCCCCAACTCGCGCAAGTGTCCCCGGCAGCAAGCAGGCTTGCCCCAGCCCCGGCGGCAAAGCACTGGGCCATTATTTCCGCATAGGCCACGCGCTCGAGCTTGCCGTCTGGCCGCAAAAAGGGATTATCCTCACGCACTGCCACCGTTGCCCGCGCTTCTTCTGAGCTAAAGCTTTCAAGCCCGCTCAGAAGAAGTATGGGGGCACGGTGCGGCATCAAAGCCGTAAGAGAGAGCTGGGAATCAGTATTCACTGCTCGCCACATTTTGACGAACGGCCTTATCAAGACGGCTAACCCAATTGTTGTAATTGGGGTGGATATATGCGCTGCCGTCGCTCTTGGCCTTGTATTCCATATTCGTGCTGGCCTTGTAATTGATGCTGTAATGTGTGGCCGTATAAGGAATGGACACTACAACAGTGTGCTTGTTGCGCACCATAATTGTGGCTTCAATGGTGTTGGGGGCGACATCTGTAGCACGCCAGCCGGTGTCAGCGCAGGCTTTAACAATGGCATCGTGCATCTGCTTTTCAGTAATGTTTTTGCGTGCCTCGGCAGCGGGGAAATCATAGGCATATGTACCCACAGGCTGACCAAATCGGCAGCCAATGGCCGCAAGAGCGAGCACCAGCACCATAAGCAGCAGATATTTTTTCATTACACTTACTCTCCTGTCGCGCATGTTAAATGTTTTACATACAAATTTCTGACATGCCGCATCATGGCCCGATGCGGTAAAAGTTCATCGGCAAAGTCTTGTGGCCATACCGGATCAAGAAATTCCATATGGATGGTAGCAGGGTTAAACCCCTTGCTGCCAGGAGGAAACACCTGAAAGCTGTTGTGAATGAGCAGCGGAAGCACCGGGCGACCAGCCTTGACAGCAATATGAAAAGCGCCAGCCCGAAACTTGCCCAATGAGCCAGTGCGCGTGCGGCTGCCCTCTGGAAACACAACCAGGGTGGCCCCGCTGCGCAGACGGTCAAGGCACTGCTCCTCAACCTGTTCTGCTGTCAGGCTTTCTGCATCAATGTACTCTGCGCTTCGCATGGTGGGCGCAAAGAAAAAGAGCAACCGGAATGGCCAATTTTTTGTGATAAGGCACACATTGGCCTGATCCTGTGCTCCCAGAAGATAAATATCCAAAAAAGACTGATGGTTGCATACAACAACCGAACCCGGATACTTCACTGCCATTCGGGCATGGCGCATGCGCACTGGCAGCCAGGGCCGTAACAAAAACAGCGTCGATCTGCCATATAACCATATATATCGGCGATTTGCCGCACACATGGCCCGAGGAAAAACTGTGTGCAGCGCTGCAATGCACAGCGTTAAAGGTAAAATAACTATTGTCCAGCAAACAAAGATTGCACAAATGGCAATGTTTGCCACAAGCTTACTGTTCTGCCTTAACGGTTCCTTCATCGCGCAAGGCCTCGATGAATGCATAGATGTCCCCAAGTGTCTGAATTTTTACCAGGGACTCTTTGTTCTGCAATTTGAAGTTGAAGGCCTTTTCCAGCACTATAACCATATCGACGATATCAAGACTATCCAGCCCAAGGTCTTCCTTGATATGCGCCGATGGAACAAGCTGATCAGGGGACAGTTCAAACTCTTCACTCAAGGCCGCGTCAATCGTCTCTCTAATGTAATTATCGTTCATTCTTTCCCATCATTCATTGAATTTTCAGGCAATCTATCAAAAACGATAGTGCAATTGCAACCGCCAAGTGCAAAACTGTTTTTTAATACCAAACCACTTGGTTTATGCAGCTGTCTGTAAAAATGGTTCAGATTTCCACATCTGGCATCGGGTTTTTGTAATCCACGCGTGGGAATAAAGGTGGAATCTTGCAACATTTTTACACACAAAATACTTTCCAGCGCACCGCTGGCCGCCATGGTATGCCCCAAATGGCCCTTAAAGCTGCTCACTGGCGTTGATTGGCCAAAAACAGCTTCAATGGCCTGCCCTTCTGCCATATCGCCAAATTCGGTAGCCGTGGCATGGGCGTTTACATAGGCCACATCTTGCGCTTGCACACCAGCATCATCAAGGGTTCGGCGCATGCAGTCGGCAATGGCATCTGCATCTGGCTGGGCAATGCTGCCGGGCGAAGAGGCCATGGCCGCACCGCGTATTTCGGCCAGTATGGGCGCATTGCGGATCTGCGCGCTCTCCAGGCTTTCCAGCAGCAGAATGCCCGCACCTTCACCGCATACAATGCCCGTGCGATCCGCGTCAAAAGGGCGCGAGGCGCAATCGGGGTCTTCGGTATGCGAGGCAGCGCCCAAGCGGTCAAAGGTGGCGGATGTCAGAAGGTGGAATTCGTCCGCACCACCGCAAAGCATCAGTTCTTCGCGCCCTGCGGCAATGGCTTCGTACCCAAGGCACAGGCTCATGAGGCCAGAGGCGCAGGCTGCCGCTGGCGCAAGGGTGCGGCCAGCACATCCGCAGGCCAGGGCCACGTTGGCGGCAACCGTGTGGCTCATAATCTTGAAAAAAACAGTGCTGCGCATGCTTTCAACGCTGTGCTCACGCAAAAACATCTCAAAAAACTCATGCAGCATGGTGGGGCTGCCCACGGTAGAGCCAACCGCCACGCCCATGCGCTGCTCGGGCCGCGTGCTTAGGCCCGCATTTGTCAGAGCCTCCCATGCTGCCAGGCAGGCAAAAATGGACATGGGCGACATGGAACGCCGCAACTCGCGCGGAATGCGCTTTTCTTGCAGGGGAGGCACAAGCCCGGCCACCCGGCACGACAAACCCTCAAGCTTGTATTCCGGCAGGGGGGCAAGTGCACAACGGTTTTCGCGCACGCCCTCGTACATGGCGGGCACACCCTCGCCAAATGGCGAAACAGCCCCCATGCCCGTAACGACTACTCGTCTTCCGCGCATTCCCTGAACTCCTTGAGAACATTGTCGTGACCAAATGAAAATCCCACGGCCAGCGCAGCACTGACCATGCCGCCAAGCACACCGGGCAGCAGAATATTTTGCCCGGCCAAAAACAGCCCCGGCAAACGGGTAACGGGCAGCATGGGCATGGCACCAAGGTGGTGCTTTACACCGTAAAGACTGCCGGTTGCGCCATAAACCCAGTGCCGCATGGTCAGCGGGCTTGCAGCATCCAAAATGCGCCAGTGCCCTGCAAGCTCTGGCAAACGCTGTTCAATATATACCTGCAACCGGGCAGTGGCCCCGCGTTTCCATTCCACATAATTGGCGGGGCGCGGATGCGGATTACCAGCGGGCAAACCGTTGTCATCCATAAGCGCCACGGCCATTACGGCCTTTCTGCCATCGGCCTGCGGCCTGTCGCAATAAAGGTACACGCTGGGTTGCGCGCATTCCACCCCAGGAAACAATTCCTCTGCAGAGGGTTCAGGCAACAGATAGATGCTTTCGTTTTCATCAAGGCAATCGCGGGTTTCGGCAAACAGCAGCATGGCGGGCCGCGTTTCTGGCAGCTCGTTTATGCGGTGCAGGTAGGCCGGACGCACGAGCCCCGGAGGAATCAGCCCTTCCAGCTGCGCAGGATGCCCGGTAAAGAAGCAACGCTCGCAATCAAGGCGGGAACCGTCGCTCAGCAGCACACCGCGCACACCTTGCGCCTTGTCTGCATCAATGCCCGTAACGGCTGCATTGCAGCGGATAGTTACGCCCAGTTCTTTGAGGCAGGCCATAAGCGCCTCAACCAGCGCCAGCCCCCCGCCCTGCCACGAGCCGCTTGACTGAAAATACGGCCCTGCCACAAGGGAATATTCTTCAAGTGAAGATTCTTCAGGCCGCACGCCGTACAAAAGACACCGGGTACCAAGCATGGCCTGCAAATGAGGGGGAAAGCCCGCAGACACCGCATACTGCGCAACGCTGCCCGCGCTGTTGAGCGCAAACGCAGGCTCGGCCCGCACGGCAGGGTTGAGGTAGGGAGAATGGCCAAGCTCCGCATCCATATGGCGCAAAAAGGCCGCCATTGCCTCGCCTGAGCCGGGAAACTGCTGTTCAACAGCGTCAGTTACCGCATCTTGCCCGGAAGGAAGACGAAAAACCTGCCCATCAGCAAAATGGAAGACCTCGGTACGGCGGGTTGTTACCTGCTGCAAGTGCTTTTCTACACCCAGCGCACGCAGCCAGCGGCGCAAAATGCCCCCGGCATGCAGCCCGCCGCCGCAGTGAAAGCCCGTATCAAAATACAGGCCCTCGCGGCAAAAACCGCGCAACAGGGGGGCAACGCGCGCAGCAGCCTCCACAACCGTAACGTGGTGGCCTTGGCGCGCCAGCAGCAATGCAGCGGTCAAACCTGTTATGCCGCTGCCTGCGACCACGCAGCGCATCAGGCTAACCTCAAGACAATACTCGCGTTGCTGCCGCCAAAACCCGCCGCATTGTTCAGCACCACACGCGGGGGCTGCTCGAGCCTGCGCGTAAGTACAGGTATGCCTGCGGTGTCTTCGTCCGGCCCTTCATAATTTATGGTGGCAGCCGTAAAGCCCGACTGCGCCATAATAACGGCATAGACTATCTGAGCCGCGCCAGACATCCACAGTTCATGCCCGGTAAGGCTTTTCAGAGCCATCACATTGGGGCAGCCTGTGCCAAACACGGCACGCAGGTTGGCGGCCTCTGCGGCATCGCCCTGGGGGGTGGATGTGGCGTGCGCGTTGACAACATCCACATCAGCCGCGCTCAGCCCGCCCTCTCTCAGGGCCATGCGCACGGCTCGCGAAAGGCCCGTGCGGCTGGGAACAGAAAGGGCTTCGCCGTCTGCGCTGCAACCAAAGCCCAGCACTTCTGCCAAAATGCACCCATTGCGCTTGCGGGCTGTATCGTAATCTTCAAGCAGCAGGGCCGCCGCGCCACCACTGGGAACCAGCCCATCCCGCCCCTTGTCAAAAGGACGCGAGGCTGCCTCTGCCGGGGTGCGCACAGAAAAAGCCCCAAGGCCGTCAAATGAACATACAGACGGCCAGTTGATCTCTTGCGCAGCACCGCAGACCACACGGTCTAGCCGCCCAAGGCGGATCTGGTCTGCCGCCTGACCGATGGCATACGCACCGCTGGCGCAGGCGGCGCTTACTGTCCAGCTTGGGCCGGTATTGCCAAGCAGCACGTTGAGATTCATGGTGATGGTAGAATTCATGCAGCGAAACACATGCCCGCTGCCCATGCCAGAGGTGCTGCCCGCCTCAAGCAGAGCCGCCTGCTGGTCAACAACAGACTGCACGGTGGAATCATTGCCAAAAACAAGGCCGCACCGCTCTGACCGCAGGTCTTGGGGCGCAAGGCCAGCCTGAGTCAGGGCATCAAGCGTTGCCGCATGCGCCTGAATGGCAAAATCTGGCATGCTTTTGCGCTGCTTTCTGTTAAGATGGCGCGCGCAATCAAAGCCTTGTATACGCCCGGTGAGCGGGCTGCTAAAGCCCTGCTCCAACCGCTGCGGATCGGCAACAATTCCTGAAACACCATTATAGAGCGCGTTGGCCACCTGCTCGCGGCTGATGCCCAGCACAGATACAAGCCCCACACCCGTTATAACAACTCGCCGCATCGGGCCTCACATGTACAATCCGCCGTTGACGGACAGCACCTGCCCAGTAACGTACGATGACAGGTTTGAACACAAAAAACGCACACAGCCCGCCACTTCTTCCGGCAAACCCGGTCGGCCAAGGGGCACGCTCTTCATATATTCATCCACAGGCAGCCCGGCGGTCATTTCTGTGCTGATAAAGCCGGGGGCAACGGCATTAACCAGCACGTTGCGCCGCCCAAGCTCGCGGGCAAGGGCGCGCGTTGCACCAATGAGGCCCGCCTTGGCGGCAGAATAGTTTACCTGACCGGCCATACCTGCCTGCCCGGAGGTGGAAGCAATATTTACAACCCGGCCCGTGCGCGCCCGTTGCATGCGTGGCACAACCTTGCGCGATACATGAAAAAAGCCGTTAAGGTGCACACCAATGACAGAATCCCACTGTTCTTCTGACATAAGGCCAAAAACAGTATCACGCGCAAAACCTGCGTTGTTGATCAGGGCATAAGGGGTTTCTGTTGCCAGCAACGGATCAAGGGCGGTTTCCACAGCATTTTTGTCAACTACGTCAAAGGGTAATAAAACGCATTTGCGGCCAAGGGCCTCAATATCATTGCGCACTGATTCAGCGGCATCGTGATCGGTACGGTAGTTAAGCCAAATATCAAACCCATCGGCTGCCAGCCCAAGGGCAACGGCCTTGCCAATTCCTTTACTTGCGCCAGTTATCAGGGCAATTGGCGAATCTTGCATTTGTTCCCCTGCTTGCATGTTTGCATGCCTTTATTTATTAAAAAGGGCATCAGATAGGATGACCGCAACATATACAAGACAATCGGTTAAAACAACTCTCAATTTAGGATGGAATTTAGCATGAGGATTCTTGCAGCAGCGTTGATCGCCACTTTTATCTTTTCTTGCGGATGCAGCTGGGTTGGCAGAACTGCTGGCAAAGCATCTGCAAAGATTGAAAGAAAGGTTGATGATGTTCAACAGGGCTATAAGGATGGATATAAGGACGAACAAACCAAGTAAACTCCTGCTGGTCTATGCTGGCTCTCTCCCAAGGCTTGAGGCTGGCAACTGCCCTGCTCACGATGCCCCTTGGAGTATCCCCACCGCTATCTTGAGCAGATGGTGTCATGGCGGTTGACCCCGCAGCCCCGCGCTACCCACTACCACGTCAGATTTGACAGGACATTTTCATCATATCTTACCAACTCAATCTGACACTTGACCAGCGTGTTGTCCTGATACATGCTTTGAATCAATTGATAAGAAGTGAAACTTTCTCACTGCCCAGCAACGCTGGCATAAGCATACTGCCATTGCAGCAATTGATCTGCCCCCGTAGGCGGTCGATGGTTGGTTACGCGCCCCTTTCTAGCAGTGTCACAAGGCGGGCTGGCAAAATTCAAAACCAGCCATCGTAATGACTGCACCAATAGTGCCCGGTTAGCGCAGCAAGTCGCTAATCCATTATGATGTTTCACCTAAACGCCCGGGCACACTATGGCAACGCCCCACACAGCAGCTTCCACAACAAATGCAGAGGCCTCTTCTGAGGTAATGCGCCTTTTTTCCAGCCAGGTGATGGAAAATCTACTTGAAAACATGCTGAACGGAGTTGCGTTCTGCAAGATGATCTATGAAAATGATCAACCTGTAGATTTTCTATTTCTTTTCACCAACCCCGCATTTCATAAACAAACTGGCTTGGGTCGTGTGGTTGGGCATCTGGTCAGCGAGATTATTCCCAACATCAGGGAATCTGACCAACAACTGTTCCAGATATACGGACGAGTTGCCAGGGGCGGCGCACCTGAGTCTTTCGTCATGTTCTTTGAAGGGTTGCAACAATGGTATTCTGTTTCGGTCTATTGCCCGCAACCTGAGCATTTTATCGCATTATTTGATGTTATAACTGAACGTAAAAATGCAGAAAAGGTATTGCACGATAGAGCCATTCAGCTTCAGTTTGTTCTTGAAGGGTCAGAACTCGGCTTTTGGGACTGGAACATCGTAACAAACAAGGTAATCAGAAACGAGAGATGGGCTGTTATGCTGGGCTATTCCCACGAAGAGATGCAGCAAACAACCAAGCAATGGACAGACTTTGTTCACCCCGATGATCGTGAATTTGCCTGGACATCCATCAATAATGTTCTGGAAGGCCGCACTACTTCCCACAAACTTGAATACAGAATGCTGCACAAAGATGGCAGCATTAGGTGGATACTGGACCAGGCCAAGGTTATGGAACGTGATGAGCATGGTCGGGCGGTGCGCATGTGTGGCACACATACAGACGTTACAGACCGCAAGGCTCTGGAAGAAGAACTCATCCGCCAAGCCCATATTGATTACCTTACGGGAGTCAATAATCGCCGCTATTTCATGGAAAGGGCCGAACACGAACTGCGCCGGGCCAACCGCAGCGGCAGCCAGCTCTCCATCTTCATGCTGGACATAGATCACTTCAAGAGGATCAATGATCGCTATGGACACAAGGTTGGCGACATGGTGCTCAAGATGCTGGCGGAAGCTTGTCAGTCTGCCCTGCGGGATATTGATATTCTGGCCCGCATGGGTGGAGAAGAGTTTGCCGTACTTTTGCCAGAAACAGAGAGTTCTCTTGCCATAGAGGTGGCCAGGCGACTGCAAGATTTCATAAACAAGGCCAGCCTGCCGCTGGAGGGTAATATTACCATAAAGATTCAGGTATCTATTGGAGTGGCCTCCATGACCTCTCCGCATGACAATATGGACATTTTATTGCATCGTGCAGATACGGCACTTTATGAAGCCAAGAATACAGGACGAAACCGCATTTGCGTAGCGCCGTGTTAGTTACCCCCAAAAGGGTGACCGTCCAAAGCGGCTCACAGCCCACGCTGGCAGCTGCGACTGTAGGCAACACGCTGATATAAAGCCAAGGTGGCTTCCACAAATTCAAGGAGTTCGTATGAGCACCGGCATTTTGATTGGCATTGGGGCAATCGTGATTGTGTTTGCGGTCATTGTGGGCCTGTACAATGCCCTGGTGCGCGGCAAAAATATGGTGGAAGAAGCCTGGAGCAGCATTGATGTGCAGCTCAAGCGGCGGCACGACCTCGTACCCAACCTGGTCAGCGCAGTGCGGCAGTACGCCAGCCATGAAAAAGGCCTGTTTGAAGAAGTAAGCGCCGCGCGCGCCCGCAGCCTTTCTGTACAAGGTGATGTTGCGGCTCAGGCCAAGGCAGAGAGCATGCTCTCTGGCGCACTGAGCAAGCTTTTTGCCATTGCAGAAGCCTACCCAGAGCTGCGGGCCAGCGAAAACTATCAACAGTTGCAGCAAAGCCTCGCCACGCTCGAAGACGAAATACAGATGGCCCGCCGCTACTACAATGGCGCAGCAAGAGAGCAGAACGACCGCGTGCGCCAGTTTCCCGGCAATATTGTGGCCGGTTTTTTCCACTTCACCCCTGTGACCTATTTTGAGCTTGATTCGCCTGCGGAACGGGCCGTACCTGATGTTGGTGCGCAATAACCCCAAAGACAGTTTGGGCCGCAGCTTGTGGCGGCAAGTCCTGTATCTGCTTGCTACTTTTCTGGTGGCAGGGTTGCAGCTCTGGTTTTCTGGCGTATTGATACTGGTACGGCGAACAGATGCCCTGATTGGCGGCAATCTTGCTGCGGCTTTGATCTGGCTGTGGTATGCCCGGCGGTGTTATGAGCGCGATAATTTTGCGCGGATGGCCCTGTCGTTTATCGGCCTGCTCGGCTCTGTGGCGCTGGCGGTTCTGGGGCTGTCAGACATGCTTTTCTAGCCATCACCGCTGCCACGGCGCTGCCCACTGTACAAACACTGGCTTGCCGCAAGGATAACGCCATGCATACGCCCCATGCCTGCCGTAGAATTTCGCACCGTTTTATGCTTATTGCGTGCACACTGCTGCTCTGCATCGCGACCTTGTGCCTTGATGCTTATGCGCAGGAACGCATCGAAAGCTTCGCATCCACCATTACAATCAACAAAGACGGCAGCATGCATGTGCGCGAGGCGATTGTTGTGCATGCGGAAGGCAACCAGATTAAGAAAGGAATATACAGAGAGATTCCCCTGCTCTATTCCGGCCCAGAAAACTACAGCGGCACGGTTCCCTTTACCGTAACATCTGCAAGCATTGACGGCACGCCCCTGAACCCCATCGAAACCGAAAGCAGGGGCGACAATATTCGGGTGCTCATGCGCGGCAGCCAGCCGCTCTCAAATGGCCAGCACCACTTTGTGCTGGAATACGATACCTCGCTGCACCTGCGCTTTTATGAAACCAACGGCGAGCTCAACTGGAACGCCACTGGCGTTTGGGGCTTTGCCATCCAGGAAACCTCGTGCAGCATTATTCTGCCCAAGGGCGTGCCCGTGCAGCAAACCGCCGCCTGGGCGGGGCTTGCTGGCTCAAAAGATTCCAGCAACATCACCATTGCCAGACCCCAAGCCAACGAGGCAACCTTTACCCTTGCCACCCCCCTGGAGCCAGACACGCAGTTTACGGTGGCTGTGGCCTTTGACAAAAACAGCATAGCAGACCCGGTAATTCCGCTTGCGCTGCAACAACAGCGAGAATACGAGGCCTACGAATTGGCCCGACAGGAAGAGGAACGCGCCATCAGAGAGCGGGGGCCGCTCTTTGAGGTGCTGTACGACAACCCCTGCTTGCCTGCACAGTGTCTGGCCTTTTGCTTTGTTTTTCTGTATTATTTTCTGCTTTGGCAACGGCTTGGCATCGACCCGCCCAAGGGGGCCATTTTTCCCCGCTTCTACCCGCCCAAAAACGCGCAGTGGACCCCCAAATCGGGCAGCGGAGCGACACCGCAAACTCTTTCGCCTCTGGCGGTAGAGTATCTGTACAAGTCAACCCGCATTACGGGCCGTGGGCTTGCCGCTACATTTCTGGGGCTTGCTTTCAAGGGGCTGTGCCGCATCAGCAAGGCAGATGATAAAACATATGCGCTGGAACTGCCCGCCGGAACAACAGGGCGTAAAGGTGAACTTAGCGCAGAAGAACAGGCCGTGTACCGTGAGCTTGTACGCAACACCGGCAAGGGCGAAAAACTGTTGCTGCGCCCCAAGAATGAAGATATGCGCGAAATTTTTGGCTCTGCCGCGTCAAATCTCAAGCAAAACTTCAAAGGTGCTTGGCAGCTCAACGTCTGGGTTGTGGTGCTGGGTTGGTTTCTGGTGCTGCCACTGGCTTTTATGGCAGGTTTTTGGGAGGTTGACCCTTCGCTTCTCAACCCCGCCAACTCGCAACTGCCGCTGATATTGCTGCTGCTGGCGGTGTGTATTGTTTTTTGCGCGGCCCTGCTGCTGCCCCTGCTGCTTATGAGGCACCAGCCAAGATCGCTGCTGGCAACCTTGGGGCTTATGGCATTTCCTTTGGCCGGGCTGACGGCACTTGTTCTTCAGTTTTATTATTATGACATGGAGTGGCTGCTGCTCCTGCTCATGCTCATCACGTCCTTTGTGTTTACCCCCCTCATAAAAGCGCCTAGCCCGGCTGCCCGCGCTATTCTGGACGAAATTGAAGGCCTTGCCATGTACATGCGCACAGCAGAATTGCCGCGCATGGAGCAGGTGAGCGCGCACGATGAAAAACCAGAGGACACGCCAGAGGTCTTTCGCCGTTTGCTGCCCTATGCCTTGGTGCTGGGGCTGGAAAAAACGTGGTGCAACAGATTTGCCGACCAGATTCAGGCGGCGGCGCTGGAAGAAAGCGGCGTGGATGTGGCCCTGGTGCATGGGCACAACGGCTGGAGCGACTTTGCCGATGGTTTTGGCAGCGCTGTAAGCGCATCCTCTACTTCTGCCAGCACGTCATCCTCCAGCGGTTTCAGCTCTGGCGGGGGCGGCTCGGGCAGCGGTTCTGGCGGTGGCGGTGGCGGCGGCCTGTAGAGGCAGCACGGCACAAATCAAGGTGGCTTATACGGTCAAGGCAAGACGTATAAGCCACCTTTTTTGCTATTGATTACATCATAAACAATTAAAATAACGCACTACCCGTGCTGTAGCTGAATTATTTTAGCAAATAAACAACAATTATTGATAATATTATAGACAAATTGTAAATATGCGGTCAAATTATCTTCATAATGCTTTTTTCAAGACAGATTTTTTACAAACTAAATTAATCTGACACACCATGAATACATTACTTGCAATATCAATTGCTATAAATTTGGCAATTATAGTGTCGGTTACTTATTTTTTTAAAAAATACGGTTCTCTTCGATTTCTGTTTAAGAAAGATACAACGCTGGAATATGAATCAATTTTCACGTCTGTTTTTGAATACGCGCCCTACTCTATTGTCATTCAACGAATCGACAACGGAGCATGCGTAGCTGCCAACCAAGCATTTTTGAAAAGTATGGGAATATCAAAAGATGACCTGCTAAATTTAAATATGAATAGCAGGCTCAATATGACACCTGAAGAAGCAAACAATGCGCGGCAGTATGTAGCAAAGATCGGCGGATTGTATGCTCAAGAGGCAGTTATTCAAAAAGAACCTGGAATTGATACGCATGTTTTATATTCATCCATGCCCATTATATTTAAAAAAATACCCTGCATTATAAGTATAACAATTGATATCACAAAGCAAAAAAAGGCAATCAATGCTCTTTCTGAAAGCGAGCAAAAATTCAGCTCTGTTTTTTTGCATTCGCCGCTTGGCATTATGCTGACATCCAGCAACGGACATCTTAAAGAAGTTAACCCGGAACTATTGAAAATGCTTGGCCATGCCAACAGAGAAGATTTGTTTGCCTCACCAGACCAGATTCGGGAGCTGGAATCAATCTTTCTCAACAGCAAACAAATGCATGACCAAGACCAGCAGAAATATTTGCAGCGCGAAATACGCCTTACTCGAAAAGATGGAACTCAGATTGATGCAATTTTAAGGCTTTCTACGCAGCATGATTGTGCGGAAAACCGATGGATTGTCCTTTTGGAAGATGTGAGTGCGCGCAAGGCTCAAGAAACAGAGCTCAAAGCCTGGGCAACCCGCTTTGAAATAGTAAACATCGCAGCACAACACGTTTTTTATGATTATGATTTGACCAATGAAACTGCCCAATGGGAAGGTGCAGTTAAGAAAATGCTGGGGATTGAACTTAACGAGATTAATGGTTCCATTGATTTATGGAAAGAACTGCTGCACCCGCACGATGCCCCATATGTTATAGCCCAATTAAATGAGTCGCGCGCGGCATGCTCAAAGTTTGATACCGTGTACCGCATGCGCCATAAAAAAGGGCACTACATCTATGTGCACGACTGCGGATTTTTTCAGCAGGAATATAACGGCAAACCCACACAGATGCTTGGCATTTTGCAGGACATTACAGCAACCAAACACAGCGAACTAGCCCTCAAGGCAAACGAAATCAAGTACCGCACGCTTTTTGAATCGGCTCAGGATACAATTTTGCTTATGGATGGGCCAACAATTGTAGACTGCAACCCCAGCACCTCTGCGCTCATAGGCTTGCCTCGTGAGCAGATTATTGGGCACACACCGGCAGAATTTTCGCCGCCCGTACAGGATAATGGCAAAACCACCACCGACCTCATTTATGATGTGATCCAGCAGGTTGATCAAGGCCAGTCACCCAAATATGAGTGGCTGTACAGGCACAGCAATGGTTCAATTATACCTGTTGAAACATCTTTAACAACAATGCAGCTAACAGACAAAAAATATCTTCTCGCATTTGTACGCAACATATCAGACAGAAGAGAGGCTGAAATTCAGCTTAAACTGTCTGAAGAAAAGTTTTTTAATGTGTTCAATCTGGCCCCGTACAGCATTTCAATCGCTCGTCTTGAAGACAGCGTGATTCTTGATGTAAATAATGCTTTTGAAGTGTTAACTGGTTACACCCGCGAAGAAGCGGTAGGGAAAAGTGGTGATGCCCTTCGCCTGTGGAACGACCCCGTAGCCAGAGCAAGTTATGTTTCAAAGGTGCTCAAGGATGCATGCGTTGTAGACTATGAATTTGTGATGCGAAGAAAGGATGGCGGCCTCAGAACTGCTCTGAACTCATGCCAGTGCCTTGAAATCAACGGATCGCTGTGCACATTGAACATCGTGCGCGACATCACCGACAGAACAATCTTGCAACAGGCAATGGCACAGGCAGAAAAAATGATGAGCCTGGGCGGCCTGGCATCTGGCATGGCTCACGAAATCAACAACCCTCTCGGCATTATTTCGCAATCTGTGCAAGGTATTCAACGCAGGTTTTCCGCAGATCTACAGGCAAATATCACTGAAGCAGAGCGCCTGAATATTGATATAAACAAGCTGCATGAATACATGCAGTCACGGAACATCAACAAATACCTGAATGGTATTTCTGAGGCTGTGAATCGGGCAGCAAGCATTGTCAAAAGCATGCTGAATTTTAGCCACCGCAGCGAGTCTGTACTTGTTGCAGGCAATATCAAAAAAATCATTGCTCAGGCTGTAAACCTCGCCTTGCAAGATTATGACCTCAACAATACATACGACTTTAGCAAAATAGACATTCAGCTTCATCTTGCTGAACAGCTTGATTCTATCCCATGCAACCCATCAGAAATTGAACAGGTAATTTTTAATACTCTGCGCAATGCCGCACATGCCCTGGACGCATATGGCACAAAATCGCCCACAATTACCATTAAAACATCAATAACAGGACAGGATGCACTGATAGAGATATCAGACAATGGCCCGGGGATGACAGAGGAACAGCTGTCTAAAATTTTTGATCCGTTTTATACCACCAAGCACAATTCTGGCGGCACTGGCCTTGGGCTGTCGATTTCGTATTTTATTGTAACCGTTACGCACCGTGGGCGCATACGAGCGGTTAGCACACCCCCAAATGGAGCCTGTTTTCAAATATACCTGCCGCTTGTCCAAAAACAATAATCCCCCCCAGCATGCATACTGGAGGGGATTGACGCACTATACGGTGTTTTTCATTCGCTCTATAAGCTGTTGCAGACTATTAATCTGCTCGGCCAGATCACTCACTGCCCTACTCGATTCTTCCATGGCAGTTGCCGTTTCGTCTGATATTCTATGTATGTCTTCAATGCTGCGGTTAATTTCCTCACTGGCAGCCGATTGTTCTTCGCTGGCTGTGGCTATTGCCCGCACCTGATCGGTGGCAGTTTCAACCATCCCCACTATCTCTTGCAGTGATGTGCCAGACTGGCCCGCAAGCTGCGTTGCCACTTCTATGTCGGCAACCGACTTTTCAACGTGTTCCAGGTTCATGCGCGTACCGGCCTGAATCCCGCCGATGGCATCACCTACTTCCTTGGTGGCAACCATGGTTTTTTCGGCCAGCTTGCGCACTTCGTCTGCAACCACGGCAAACCCCCGGCCGGCATCACCTGCGCGCGCCGCTTCAATGGCGGCGTTGAGAGCAAGCAGATTGGTTTGATCAGCAATGTCACTTATAACGCCCAATATCTGGCCAATGGATTCTGCCTTTTCGCCAAGCAACGACATGTCCTGCTTGAGATCCAATGATTTTTGCTGGACTGCAACTATGCTTTTAACGGCGCGCTCTACAATGTCGGCACCTTCCACGGCCTTGGCGCGGGCATTGCCCGCAAAATCTGCCGCTTGCGCGGAATTTTTTGAAACTTCCACAACAGTGGCATTCATTTCTTCCATGGCACTGGCAGTTTCTGCAACGCGCTGCGATTGCAGCTCTGCACCGTTGGTAGATTGCTGAATCTGTGCGGAAAGTTGCTGGCTGGCTGAACTCAACACTTCCACAATTTTTTCAAGCTGCGTGGCAGCCTCAACCATGCCTTGTGCCTTCGCCTGCTCTGCCTTGAGCTTGGCAGCGTTGGCTTCGTCGGTGGCATGCTGTGCAAGTTTGGTCAATTCGGTGGCCTCGGCAGTCTTGCTGTCTGCCTCTGAAATTTTGTCCTTAAGCGCTTGCACCATATTTTGCATTACCATGTAAACACCGCAAAGCTTACTGTTGCTTCTAAACTTAACAGCAAGATTGCCAGATGCTATTTCATTGGCAACTTGATACAAATACCCTGGGTCTTCACCAAGCTGCTTGCAGATATTATTTGTCAGCACAAACCCCAATATTATTGAAACAGCAAAGGCCAGCAGTATTGCCACAATGAGCATATTTGTTGCTTTGTTGGCAAAAACAGTATTTCCATCAGACTTTTCTTGGGCACGCTGAATATTTTCGGCAACCAGCTTTTCAATTGCAGCCTGATACGCCCTGCAACTCGCCTTGCCCTTGCCGATAACGAGCTCTTTGGCTTCGGCAAACTTTGATTTTGTAGCCAAAGTTAATGCCTGTTCTGTAATATCCAGGAAATCGTGCACATTTTTGACAAAAGTCTTAAACAATTCACGTTCGGCATCACTGCTCAATAGATGCTGATACTTGTTGAACAGAGCCTCGCTATCACTCTGGAATGACATTATCTTTCGTATTTCTTCAGTTGTTGGCGGTTCTGTTTTGTTTACAGCAAAATTTATCCGCTCTTGCAACAGTTGCAGCTTTAATGACATGCTCGCAAGACACGCAATTGGAACTGTATTTGATTCATACAGTCGTGTGTCGTTATCATCTATTTCATGAATAATTGTATTTGCATATACGCCGAGTATAGCCGTAATAATTGAAACCACAGCAAAAGCAGACAACATTTTTGTTTTCATGTTCATACGCAACACCCCTTTCATCCCCCTCTTTACAGTTATTGTTAAAGTGATTTTTTATCTTGATGCGCTATGATTAAAATTCTTGCCTTAATTGCATGCAAAAATATCAGCATCAAAAAAAAGGCCCTTAAATGCTGCAATGCATTCAGGGCAAAAATGTGTTCCGCTGTTCTTGATCATATAATTGGCAACGTATGTGGGGTCCAAGCCCGCGCGATAAGGCCGGTCAGAGCATAGCGCCTCAAACACGTCAGCCACTGCTAAAATTCGTGCTTCAAGCAATATCTGCCTGCCCGCCAAACCGTGCGGATACCCAGTGCCGTCATAACGTTCGTGGTGCTGTAAAACAGCCTCTGCCACAGGCCCAGTAAAAGGAATGTTCTTTAAAATTCTATACCCGCATGCCACATGGCTGCGAATCTGCTCAAATTCATCAGGCTCAAGGGCCCCACGCTTATTCAAAATCTCCTTTGAAATTCCTATTTTCCCAATATCATATGGTATACACCGCAACTCTATAAAAAAAATCTTTTCTAAAACTGTCACCAGAGCGCAATTCTTGCACAGATTTGTTTGTAGCTGTCAAAATTCTCGCCTTGAGCGGCCTAAATACATCGCTGCCTAGCGGCAGATACTCCCTCTCCTGCAATACGCGCAGCAACCTGAGCTGCGCCTGCTGGCTCAGATCACCCACCTCATCAAGAAACAGCGTGCCGCCTGCGGCTTTTTCCATAGCACCTTCGCGCAGCCTGTCTGCACCTGTAAACGCACCACGCACATGGCCAAAAAGCGTGTCTGAAAATGCGTGGTCATCAAGACCCGCAACATTTATTGCCACAAATGGGCCAGAACGCCCACTGGCATTGTGCAATGCTTTGGCAAGAAGCTCTTTACCAACACCAGTTTCACCTGTGATGAGAACAGATTCTGAGCTTTTTGCAATTGCCTCGCAATATCTAAAAATGTCGTACATTTTTTGATTTGCAGTAACAATGTGCGCAAAATTTTGTGGATGCTGCACGGTATCCGCCAAAAATGAGCTGGACAGATTGGCGTTGCAACGACGCAGAGAACTGTGCTCAAGAGCACGGTTGATCGAATGGTCAAGTATGGCCATATCAATGATGGGCTTTTGCAGATAGTCAAAGGCCCCGGCGCGCAGCGCCAGAACCGCATCGTGCATTTGCCCGTGGCCGGAAATGATGATCACAGGGATATCACGGTCAACATCCCTGATGGCTTCCAGCACCTCTTGCCCACTAACGGGGCTCATGCGCAAATCGAGAGTGACCAGATCGGGGCTGTGCAGCCGAAACAGCTCAAGGCCCTGCTGCCCATTTTCGGCCTCAATAATTTCAAATCCCCTGTCCCGCAGGTGGTCACCAAGAGTCAGCCGCAGTAAGGGCTCATCTTCAATTATCAAAATTTTTGCAAGCTCTGCGTCAGCCATCAATAACCACCATAGCGTTGTTTTTTACACAATTTCAGCAGCATAGATTTTATTATGCATATACATGAAGGATTTTTAGACTGTTTGGCAACCTTTATTCATGCAAAATGCGCCCAATAAAAAACATTTAGAAATAACATTAGAAAATAAAGCAATTCATGACAATCCGTTGAAGAAGAGTTTGAGCTCAAATTGAAACAATGATTACTACAATATGCCTTAATAACTATATAAATGCTATAACGCACAAATAAATGCACACCCCCAAGGGAGATGTGCATTTATACAAAACAACCACGCAACCAAAATGGAAAGTCTGTTTACCTACGGCTTTGCGGCCTCAACAGAAACCCGCGCAAGGGTTATGTCTGCCTGCGCAGTATCGAGATTCAGGCTCATTGTAAGGGTCAGCCCCTCGCTGCCCAAAACGACACGCAAGGGCTTTTCGGGGTTGTCGGCGCTGCTCACAAACAGCTCTTCAAAGGCCTCCCACATGCCTTCGCTGGTTTGGGGACAATCAACAGATGTTCCCTGGGCGGCCAGGGCCTTGCCCGTTGGGCTGAACACGCTGGCCTTGCCGTTGGCTTCAAGCACCAGAGGCAGCCAGCCATTCTTTTTCAGTTCATCAAAGGCCGCACCCATGGTTGTGTTGGCAAAGGGTGCTGACATGGCGAGCGACTCAAGCGTTCCGCCCTTGCCAGAAAACTTCAGGCCGCCTTGCGCAAGGCTCCACGATTGGTCTGCAAAACACACGGCAAACGCGCCGGGGTCTTTAAGCGCCTCGTAACCGGGATAGGCAAAATCCTTCCAGCGGGGCTGATCCACCCCCTTGCGCATAAGCTGCACCAGCATAAACATGGGCACGCCAGCCGGGGCCACATAGGCATCGTTGCCCGGCAGCGTGATCAATACCGACGGATACTTGCGGGTTTCGTGCTGGCCCGCAGATTCAAGCGTAAATTCGATTTCTTTGGCCGAGCCTGGTTCCGGCTCGTGATAATACTGCCACCCTGCCCCGTTCTGCATTGTTACGCCAATGCGTGAGCATGAATGCTCTGGAAATTTGGCCGCAGCAACGGTTTTGGTTCCGCGTTTGGGCAGCCCCTCGACCACAGACAACTTTTCGCCATTATTGCCTACACAAAATACTGATTTTAT
>SAAX01000117.1 GCA_009929215.1 Deltaproteobacteria bacterium
GGCCTGACCGCGCCGCAGCTCGGCCACGCCTCGGTCGTTGGCTCAAACCTCACCAGCGGCAAAGACCTGACCGTTGCCGCGTCGGGCAACGTGAGTGTGGCCTCGGCGCAAAACACCTCGTATTACAGTGAAAAGAAGTCTTCCACTGGCACGCTCGGCTTCAGCTCCTCCGCAAAAGCCAGCGGCAATTCTTCTGTCACACAGGTGGCGTCAACCCTGCGTGGGGACAACATCTCGCTCGATGCGGGCAAAAGCGTGGGCATTGCGGCCTCCAACTTCATCGCCCAGCAAAACCTCAGCCTCACAGCGCGCGATGGCGATGTAAGCGTGCTTGACGCCGCCAATCAGTCGGCTTCATGGTCGTACAAAAAACAGACCGGCTTCGGCCTGGGCAGCAGCGACACCTTCAGCAGTTTTTACGGCACTGAGGGCAAAAAGCAGCAAAACGCGCAAAGCACCAGCGTGGGCTCAAATCTCTCGGCTGGGCAAGACATAACCGTGGCCTCCTCGCGCGATGCGTCTGTTGTTGGCTCCAACCTTTCGGCGGGCAACAACGTCACCATCAACGCGGGCCGCGACGCCAATATTCTGGGCGGAACCAACACCAGCTCGTCCAGCAAGGAAACGTTTACTTCGGGCTTTGGCGTGGAGGGCATTCTTGGTCTGGACAAAACCAGCTTCTTCCTTGGCTACCAACAAACGGGCAAGGGCAAAGACCACGATAAAACAACAAACGCGGCCAGCCAGATTGCAGCCAAAAACACCCTCACCGTAAAAGCGGGCCAAAACGTCAACATGTCTGGCTCAAAACTGGCTGCAAACCAGGATTTGAACATGGCCGTAGGCAAGGATATCAACATCTTGCAGGCCACAGAAACCGAAAGCGTGAGCGAGTACGAAAAAAAGCTGCGCGCCGGGCTTAGCCTGACCCTGTCGCAAACGGCCACAACCACCGTCAAAAACGCCTATGCGGCGGGCAAGCAGGCTGTGAGCAATGCCGAAGACAAAAACGTAATGGGCGCGGGCGAACAGGCATATGAGGCTTACAACACCGCGCAGACCATCACCGACCCCAAGGCCGAGGCCAGTTTGACCGTAGGCGTGAGCTCTTCGTGGAAAAACAGCGAAAGTTACGTCACCAAGGCGGTGCTTTCTGAACTGAGCGCCGGGCGTGATATGGCCCTTAGCGCAGGGCAGGACGTGAGCATGCAGGGTACGCAGGCGCAGGCAGGGCGCAATATCACCATTGCCGCGGGGCGCGATTTGACAATTCACGCGGCAGAGTCTTCTTCTGGCGGCAGCAGTGCCAGCGGAAAAATAAGTGCAAGCGTGGGCATTGGGGCAAAGGTTGACAGAAATGGCGCTGGATTTGGCTATCAGGGGAATATGGCACTGGGCGGCGATACAGCCGATAATGATGCCCACAAGTATAATAATGCCAAACTGTTGGCGGGCGAAACACTGAGCACCACATCAGGGCAGGATACCACCATTGCCGGGGCCAACCTTACAGGCAAGGACATAAGCATGACTGTGGGCCGCAATCTGAACGTGACCAGCCTTCAGGATTCATCTTCCTATTCGTCCAACAGCTACGACATCAAAGCCGGGGCAACCGTTGGCGGGGGCTTTACAGCCGATGCATCGCTGGGTGTAAAGTCGGCAGACGGCAGCAGCAGAACCGTGGGCGAGCAAACGTCAATTTTGGGCATCAACAGCGTAAACATCTATACGGAAAACAATACCCATGTGGCCGGGGCCATCATTGCCGCCATTAATGACAACCTCAAATTGAATACCGGCACACTCAGCTACGAAAATGTGGTGGGCAAAACCACGCAGACAAGCACGGGCTGGGGCATAAACTGCATTATGAAACGGAGGATAAGGCTGCAAACAACAAGGGTAATGCAGCCAATAAGGGTAACAATGGGGATGCCAATCCCTCTGCGGGGGGGCAAACTGCTCCCAAAGACACCAACAATACTGGTGCTGACAAAAAGGATAACGCCAGCGCAGAGCAAGATAAGGAAAAACCGCAAGGGGACAAGCAGGACAAAGATAAATCAAATGATTATGAGCATCTGCCCCAGTGGGCGCAGGATGTTTTTGCGAAAACAGATGGCATGAAAGAAGACTGGGATAATCTAACAAAAGATCTCATGTTTTCACCTGCTGCATTTACCTATGCGCGGTCAGAAAGCACGCAAACCGCCTATGCCACCATTGGCAAAGGTGAAATAACCGTGCGCAATAATCCCGGTCAGTCGTTGGCGGGTCTGAACCGCGACCCCAACAATGCCATGCAAACAAACAACCGTCAGGATTTCAGCATAAAGGTCAGCCCTTTGTTTGGGCAAATTTCCGACGCATTGGGGCTTTATGGGTATCCTGCTACGCTGGATAAAGCTGCCTTTTGGCTTACAGACCCCAAGGGAGCCTGGAGCACTACAAAGACGCGAATTGAACAATCGCTGCAATTTTCAAAACCAACTCAGCAGCCTACCCCAGCGCAAGCTGATACACAGCACTAGCAGGAGCCTGAAATGCTACGCAATATACTTATATTTTTCGCCCTGATAATCATGCTATCTGGATGCTTACCTGATTTGAGCAAGTATTCGACTGCTGAGGAACCAAGCAAGCCTGTCATCGATGTTAATACAGGAAAGGTGCTCAACATGTGGATTCCAAGAGAAATGCGGATGATTGAATCCTGGGAATATATTGCCAGGGGTGAGGAGAGAATGTGTTCCGAAGGTTATTATATAGGTAAATATATTAACAAGCAGCACCCTGCACAAAAATATACATACAAAAAATACAACGACGATGGAGACAGAATTTGGGCCTATTATTATGATCACCCAGCATCTTCAATCAAGATAGATACGGTTAACATAAAGCGCATGACTGTTTTTAATTTGTATACGGACAAAAACGGTAAAATTTATGGCTGCACGTGGGCCAGGTATTCCGGCGGATACAACAGAAAACACGGTACGGACGATGGTTTAAGGCCGTAGTGTCGGTAGATGTGTCAGCAATGGCGAACATTCATGCAAGAAACGCTGCGCTGGGCAGACGAATACACAAACAACAAACTCGAAATTCCATGTACAAAAATATTGCCCTGCTCTGCCTGTTCGCCCTGCTCTGCGCCTGTGGGCCGACGCCAGATAGAAACCAGAGCGGCTTATTTGGTCACTACCCAGAAAACTATGAAGATGGAAAGGGCTCCTGGCTTTGGATGCCAAAGAATATGCACGCCCGCCAAGGCATGTATGAATTTGTTGTGCGGAAATATATGAACTATTGTGCCAACGGCGACTATAATGGCGGGAAGTTTAAGTCAGATGAGGTGTATAAAGAGCTTCCAGACGGTAGCCGTGTATATGCATACTACTACTACGATCAAGATAGAGATATAGGCGTAGATGCACCAGCATTTAATTTAAAACCAATGCAGGTGAATGTTAAATATTATACTGTAATGAACTTTATAGTTAACAAAGATGGCATAATCACAAAATGCAAATACCTGCATTTTTTTTAAAAAAGTAGCAAGCTATTTGCGAATAATTACCCATTGAAGTGAATAGCAGCCGTGCAATATGAGCCCGCATGCTTTTCCGCAATCTTTTTTTGCTGGGCTGCCTGCGCTCAGCATGTGTGTGCATGGGAAGGCATTTCGCAGTGGCAGGCAGCAACGTTGATTCGGCAAAATTTCAGATGCCAACGCCTGCGAAACAGGCTTTTGCGTGCATCGGCATGCCCACGCGTCTTGGTGTGAATGGCTGGTGAGCACCGCCGGGCGTGACATTATTTCTGCGGCCAAGGTAGAGCTTGCCGAGGGCAGCTCTGCCAAGGCATCGCAGTCGCGGGTGGCGCGGGCATCGGGCATC
>SAAX01000118.1 GCA_009929215.1 Deltaproteobacteria bacterium
CCCCTGCCCCACTGCGTTATGCTGCATCCACGCCACAAAGCCGCAGCCCCTACACAGAGCGCGGCCCACCCCACCCAACAGAGTAATCACACCAGAGGCACAGGCGGTATTCATGCAGGCATGGGACATTGAATTTAGGGCTCTCAGCGTTGGCTACGGCGAACATGTGGTTCTGCGTGATGTCAATGCGGTGCTTCCGGGCGGCAAGGTTTCTGTAATTCTTGGCGGCTCCGGCTGCGGCAAATCAACCCTGCTGCGCCACATTATCGGGCTTTCGCGCCCGCAAGCCGGGCAGGTGCTTATAGGCAACAACGACCTATTTGGCCTGTCGCAAAAAGAATTTCGCCGCATGCGCCGCAACATGGGCGTGCTGTTTCAGGACGGCGCGCTGCTGGGGGCGCTCTCTCTGGTGCAAAACGTCACCCTGCCCCTCACCGAGCACCTCAGCCTTTCCAAGGAACTTGTGCGCGAGGCTGGCTTGAGAGTATTGCGCATGGTGGGGCTTGAAGATTTTGCCGATTTTTATCCTAATCAGCTTTCGGGCGGCATGCGCAAACGCGCGGGCCTTGCGCGGGCCATTGTGGCCGAACCGCGCATTCTGCTGTGCGACGAGCCCACATCGGGCCTCGACCCCATCACAGCCGCCCGCATGGACGACCTGCTGCTCGCCATGCGCAAGCAGTACAGCGACATGTCTGTGGTGGTGGTGAGCCACGATCTGGCCAGCCTTAAAACCATTGCCGACCATGTGCTTGTGCTTGGCGAGGGCCGTGCCATCTTTTCTGGTTCGCTGGCCGAGCTTGAAAAAAGCGACAACCCCTATCTGCGGCAGTTTTTGCGGCGCGAAGCGGGCGACACACAGGCCGCCATGCAAGAAGCGCCCAACCCCGCCGTGCGACAGGCGCTTGACCAATGGCTGGCATCATAGCCTTGTCGATGGCTACCGGAGGGCATGGTAGAAATACCTACCTGATCAGAGGGCTTGAAACTTTATCTTGGCACACATATACTGCCATTGATTCTTACTGCCGAATTATTTGTGGAGCTGCCGAAACCTTATGAGCACTGTTCGTGAAACCGCTGTGGGCCTGTTTGTGTTGATCGGCCTTTTGTGCGTTGCTTATCTGACCATCAAACTTGGCAAGATGGAAGTTTTTGGGCAGCAGGGCTTTGAACTGTCCGCCAATTTTGATTCTGCATCGGGCCTCAGGGTTGGGGCAGATGTTGAAATGGCTGGCGTGCCGGTTGGGCGCGTTGTCAGCATAGGTCTTGACCCGGATCCTGTGCGTAATCAAGCTGTTGTGCGCTTGCGTCTTGACAAGGACTTTAAGCTCTCAGATGACAGCATCGCATCCATACGCACGAGTGGCCTCATTGGCGACAAATTTATCAGCCTTTCGCGTGGTGGCTCTGAGCATGTGCTCGCCGCTGGCGACACTATTACTGAAACAGAATCTGCCGTTGATCTCGGTTCCCTCATCAGCAAGTACGCCTTCGGAGGAGTCAAATAACAATGTCCACCAAAGCGATCATGCGCCATATAGTTTTTGGTTTCCTGTTTGTGCTTTTTGCGGTTGCCGTGCACCCCGCCACTGTGCGCGCAAGCTCACCGGCACAACTGGCACTGGAAACTTCCATCACTCGCATTCTCAACTCCATTAAAAATCCAGACTACGTCAACCCCGCCACGCGCCGGCCCCTGCGCCAGCAGATAGAAGACGAAGTACTGCACATTTTTGATTTTAAAGAATTTTCTTCACGCACGGTGGGGCCGCGCTGGTCAACATTTAACCCTACGCAGCAACAACAGTTCAGCGATGCCTTTGCAGAGCTGCTTCTGAACACCTACCTGAGCAAGATCGATGGCTACAACGGCGAGCAGGTCGTCTACACGGGCGAGGTTTCTTCACCCAAGGGCGACCGCACCGAGGTGCGCACGGTCATCACCATGAAGGACTCCAAAAAAGTTCCCGTGGCCTACCGCATGCTGCCCAAGAATGGTACTTGGTTTGTTTATGATGTGCTGATCGAAAATATCAGCCTGGTCAAAAACTACCGTACCCAGTTTCAGGATATTCTGAACAGCGGCAGCCCCGACCAGCTCATCGCCAAGGTCAAGGCCAAGGCGCAGGAGGTTCGACAGGCCAATGGGCAATAATTCATCATCTGCCATGCCGGGGCAATTGTGCCTGTCTGGCATGTTGCTGGCAGCCCTGCTGTGCCTGTGGCACGCGCCAGCAAGTGCGGCCACAAGCCAGACGCCAGCGCCTTCAACGGTGTACGGCAACGCCCCCCAGCTTCAGCCCGGGGCTATCACCGTTACCCCCTACGGCACACTGCGCGCCGATAACATGCTTGATGACTATGACAGCGATCCGATTCAAAGCATCTCAGACCCCATTGAGCCCTGGAACAGATTCTGGTTCCATTTCAACGACATCTTCTTTCTGTACGTTGCCAGGCCTGCCTACAATGCCTGGGAGGTCGTTACCCCGCACCAGTTGCGCTCGGGGTTGAAAAATTTCTTTTCCAACCTGCTGTTTCCCGTCAGGTTTGTAAATAACATCCTGCAATTCCGTTTTTTTGAGGCAGGTGTTGAATTTGGACGCTTCGTCATTAACACAACCTCAAGCATTGGCTTTGCCGATGTGGCCAAGGGGCACAAAACCATTGTGCCGATTGATCCCACGGGCGAAGACTTTGGCCAGACCCTTGGCCGCTGGGGGCTTGGGCACGGTTTTTACATAGTGTGGCCCATCATCGGCCCCAGCTCTGCGCGTGACACTGTTGGCCGTGCCGGTGACTTCTTTGCCGACCCCATGTTTTATCTGCAACCAACCGAGCTTGCCCTTGGCATCGGCGGAACCCTGCGCTTTAATGCCCTGGGCGATGTGTTGCCCCTCTACGAAGACCTGAATACTGTGGCTGTAGACCCATATATCGCCATGCGCGAGGCCTACGTTAACTTCCGCAAGGCTCAGGTATTGCGCTAAAATTTGTAGCTGCGCTGCGAAATCAAAACCACCCGCATAGCGGGTGGTTTGCTCTGGCCCTGTAAGGGCCTGTTACCGGCTGCGCCTAAAGACGCTAGCTTTCACTGCGTTCAAGCCCAGTGCCGTTGTCGCTTTGGCTACCCCTTGAAGGGGTCTTGATATTCGCGCGTACTCAGTTTGTCCTGCATAATGTCACGCTTCTCTTGCTGCTGGATATATTTTTTGATCGTTGCCTCATTCAGCCCAACGGTGCTGACATAGTAACCTTCGGCCCAGAATTTTCTGTTGCCGAATTTATATTTAAGGTTTGCGTGTTTATCGAAGATCATTAAGGAACTTTTCCCTTTTAGATACCCCATAAAACTCGACACACTAAATTTAGGCGGGATACTCACCAGCATGTGGATATGGTCTGGCATCAAGTGACCTTCCAGAATCTCTACTCCTTTATATTTACAAAGATTCTGAAAAATTTCCTTTATACTATCGCGCAACTGAGCAAATATTATTTTTCGACGATACTTAGGCGTGAACACGATATGATACTTGCACAGCCATTTTGTGTGAGCTAAACTTTGGGTCTTGGTTCCCATAATAAAAACACCCTTCTTTAAATGTTACGATGGGCTTGAACAACTTCATCGTACAAGAAGGGTGTTTTTTGTGTATAACACTTTATTTCCACCCGCATAGCGGGTGGTTCTCTGTTTCGCGCACAAGTGCGCTCAACTGGCTAAAGCCATAAAAAAACCGGCAGCCCAAAGACTGCCGGTCACATGATCATAAAGGCACTGCTCAATTAGCCGCCGAGGTAGGCTTCCTTGACCTTGGGGTTTTCGAGCAGTTCGCGGCCAGGGCCTTCAAGCACAACCCGGCCCACTTCAAGAA
>SAAX01000119.1 GCA_009929215.1 Deltaproteobacteria bacterium
CCCTGCATCTGAGTCCTTTTCGGCCAAATACCCCGCGATGTCGCGCAAATCCTCAAGGGCAAGAGCGAGCCACCGCACAAGCCTATTTTGCATGAACGCCCCAACGAGCAAAGGCTCCCGCCACCTCTTGGTCAGAAGCAAACTTCCCCTCATCTGCCTGCCGAACACCTTCCTGAATGGCTTCGACCTGCCAGGACTGTTCTGCCACGTATTGCCTTATCGCCTCTGCCACCAGCCAGGAACGAGACCGTGAGGTCGCAGCGGCAAGCTTTTCAAGCTGTGCCTGCGTATCCGCATCCAATCGTGCCGTTACCGTAGACATAGGAATCTCCTTTGTCTTCATTGTGTACATTCAAGTTAAACGTGTCAATCGGACACACTGGAGAAAAAATGCAAACCCGCCTTACTGACGAACTTGATTCTCTTCAGCCCGCCGATCTTGATGCCGGGCAGGTTTTCAGCGGCAAGCAATCCGGCACCACGGTCAGGGCCTACGCCGTACCTTCGGCCTACACCCCGTCCATTGACCACGACTATATCTTCCATGAGTCAAGCCGCGATGTTGTGGTCTGGTTTCTCAATGCACAGGAACCGCTCTACGTTTTTGGCCCTTGTGGGTGCGGTAAATCGACATGCATCAAGCAGCTGGCTGCCAGACTTAACTACCCTGTCTTTGAGGTCACCGGGCACGGGCGGCTGGAAATCGCCGACCTGGTTGGTCACCTGACGATCAAGGACAGCAACATGGTCTTCGAGTATGGCCCGCTTGCGCTTGCCATGCGTTATGGAGCCATTCTGCTTCTCAACGAAATAGATCTGACCTCGCCAGAAATAGCAGCAGGCCTGAACAGCGTGCTGGATGGCTCCCCCCTGTGCATAGCGGAAAACGGCGGAGAGTTGATTGTGCCGCACCCTATGTTCCGGTTCGTGGCCACTGCCAATACCAATGGCGGTGGCGATGACACTGGCCTCTACCAGGGAACGCAGCGGCAAAATCTTGCATGGCTGGACCGTTTCACCATCTGTGAAGTGGGCTACCCATCTGCCGATGTGGAAAAAAGCCTGCTTGCCCGACGCTTTCCTTCTCTCCCCGAATCGCTGTGCGCCACCATGGTGGACTACGCCAATGAAGTTCGCAAGTTGTTCATGGGCGAGGCTTCTACCAACAATCTGACCAGCACCATTGAAGTTACATTCTCCACGCGCAGTTTGCTGCGGTGGGGAGACTTGACCGTTCGCTTTCAGCCGCTAGCCCATCAGGGCGTACAGCCTGTCACCTACGCCCTCGACCGGGCGCTGGCCTACCGTGCAAGCCGTGAAACCCGCGCCATGTTGCACGAGCTGGCTCAACGCATGTTCCCACAGCAGGTCGAGGCTGAAGGTCCCAACGCTACATATACCAACAGCGTAAAATAGGAGGCTATAATGACACAGCTTGTTTCTGACATCCGCATTTTGGACAATTTGCTGGCCCTTAACCTTAACGTCAGCTTGTGGTCTGCCCGCCGCAAAATGAGCCAGGAAGATCTGGGCGGCGCAGAGCTGCCCCCCGAAGATCTGGCATCCCTTGGCTCCAAGCGCATTGCCGACCCGGAAAACCTCAAAATATTCGGCACACTCAAGGCCCGCGCCTTCAACTATCTTGACCGGCACGGGATACGGTTCATGTCTGGCTGGGCCATCCCCGAAGAAAAGGCTGGCGAGATCGTGCAGGAGCTGCTCAACATCCGCACCGAATTCCAAAAAGAGAAAGAAGCGTTTCTGGCTTGCTACGACAAAAATGTACAGGCATGGATTGAGAAGCACCATCAGTGGGGAGAAATTATTCGTAACTCCCTCGTGGGGCCTGACTATGTACGCGCCCGCATGGATTTCCGCTGGCAGCTGTATAAGGTCGCCCCGCTTGAGCAGCACACAGACAACACCGCTGTGCTGGAAGCCGGTCTGGCGGAAGAGGTACAGGGCCTCGGCGGCACCCTGTTTGATGAGGTGGCCAAGTCTGCTGACGATATCTGGCGCAGGGTTTACCATGGCAAGACGGAGGTAACTCACAAGGCACTTTCGCCGTTGCGTACTCTGCATGCCAAGCTCACTGGTTTGTCTTTCGTAGAGCCGCATGTAGCCCCGGTGGCAGACATCGTGCAGGCAGCACTGCTGCGCATGCCCAAGAAGGGCAACATCACCGGCACAGACCTGCTGCTGTTGCAAGGGCTGGTTTGCCTGCTAAAGGACAGTACGGCTCTTGTGGGCCACGCCCAAAAAGTTATTGAGGGGTATGGCCCCGCATTTGTGCTGGATGCTCTGTTGGCTGGTCCGGGAGTTATTGCTGAGCAAGACGGCAGCTCAATGCTGGTAAACGGGGATATGGGTGGAGAGGATGACGAGCCCATTCTGCCAGACTTTCCTGCAGTAGACAGCGCATTGCCGCATCCTGCTATCCCAAGCCTGGGTCTGTGGTGACGGCATGATACGCACGAAAGACGTTCTCAACTGCCTGCCCCTTGTGGCGTCTATTTTGGGTGACCGCTATGGAGTGCAGGTGCGTATTGGCGGTAAGGAGGCCTGTACCAACGGTAAGGTAATTCACTTGCCCTCATTGCCAATGGATTGTGAGCCTGAATTGTTGGCTCGGGCTAAGGGGTTCTGCGATCACGAGGCTGCTCATATACGGCACACAGATTTCAGCGTGCTGAAAGCTGCAAACCTTGATCCTGTGACCTTCAATCTGTTCAACTGCCTTGAGGACTGGCGTGTTGAAAAGAAGCTGTCAGGCATTTTCCCTGGCTGCCGGAGAAACCTGAACTGGCTGATACGACGATTCTTTGTAGAGCAAGCACAACCAAGGGCCGGGGGCGATTCCCCGGCCCTTGGTGTTTTGGACTATGTGCTGATGACGGTGCGGGCCTGGGATGTGGAAGAAGTAAACTCGGCACGCCAACACGCGGCAAGCATCGTGGAGCAGCACTTCCCCAGCCTGATAGGAGCTCTGGATGCCATCTTGGTCAAGGCTTACATCCATTGTCCAGATACAAAGGCAGCTGTTGAATACGCGAGGCAGATTGCCATATGCGTCAGGCAGTGGGAACCACCTCAGCCAGCTGCAACCAGCGAAGACACGAATAATAATGGTCAGAGAGCCACGCCAAGGGCGACAGGGGAAGCCAACGATTCTGCCACACAAATCAACCAGCAATCTGAACCGGTCCAACAATCGAGTGTTTTACCGCTCAAGGCCCTGTTCCATGCAGAGGCGCAGGATCTCCCCCAACAACTCGGCGAAATCATGTCGATTGAGCTTGCCAATAGCAGCGCAGAATCCGCTGGTGACGCACTGACCGTGGCCGTGGAAGGCACCCGACATGCAGCCCCCTTGCCAGCAGAGCAGAAGCTGCAAGCCCTTCAGGCCAGCGTTGCCCTGCGCACTCGCCTTCAGGGCTTTCTGCAGGCACAGACACAAAGGCGATGCAGTATTGGTCGCAGGGGCACACTGCACGCCAATTCGCTGCACCGTCTGCAGGTCGGCAATGCTCGTGTTTTTCAAAAAGAATCTGAGCAGCAAGGCGTTAACACCGCTGTCCATATCCTGCTGGACGTAAGCGGAAGCATGGCTGGCGCACCGATTAATCTTGCCAATCGGGCCTGCTATGCCGTGGCAACTGCCCTGAGCCATATTCGTGGCGTGAACCCAGCGGTTACGGTTTTCCCCGCTACGACGGTCACAAACTCTGTATTCCCAATAATGCGGCATGGGCAGCCGTTGCCTGATAGGTTCGACATCCTGGCTTCTGGCGGAACCCCCTTGGCTGGGGCTTTGTGGTGGGTG
>SAAX01000120.1 GCA_009929215.1 Deltaproteobacteria bacterium
AGCGTGATGCCAGCGCGGATGGCCCCAAAGTTCTTGAAACGGTTGATGGTATCCAGGCAGGCGGTACGCACGGCCCCGTAGCCGTCTTCGTTGTACGGCAAGGATTTCACTGCCTTGAACAGATCAAGCAGGTTAAGCTGCAAGGCATCCTTGAGGGCAATGGCGTTGATATAGGTGTCGGCCCAATCCCACTTGCCAGAGACTTGCCCGGGCTGAAAAAATTTGAACTGGGCCGAGGCCGTGGCAAAGTCTGCATAGCAGTTGTACCCGTTATCCAGCAGGGCATCATACTGCTCATCATTGCCGCAAGTGACTGTCAGCCCTTCGCCCTGCTTGAAAGCCAGGGTAAGCCGCCCGTTGTACTGGTCAAAATTGATACTGGCGATGGTGCCCATTACCCAGGCTGCAAGCTGGGCGGTATTGAACACGGGAATGGTGCCGTCAAGAGCAAGCTCGGAGTCAATGCGATAACCTGCCGAGGCCTTGGAACCCTGCACCTTGGCGGCATTGTCCGTGTCCCACATGGCATAGACGAATCTTGTGTCATAGCCCGCGCACCATGTGGCCAGTTCCAGCTTGTCTTCAAGCTGCGGCTCCCACGTGGTGGAAAAGCTCACCCAGTCCCGGGCGTAGTCGAGCACGTTTTTGCAGCAAGCTGTCAGCGTCTGGGCATCAATGCCCGGAGACTGCACGGCCCCGGCCTGTTCGGTAAGGTTAAGCAGTTCGGCAAGCCCGGGGGTTTCTCCCGGCGCGGCATAGCTGACGGACGAAGCCGCGCCGGAGGTGGCGCTGCTGATCTGGAACGCCTTGGTCTGGCTGCTGTATGTAACAGTAGCCGCACCATCAAATGTGGTTGAAAGGATCTGCGCCGCCTCGCTGAAGCTGGTGACGGTCGAGAAATTAATGCCCACAAGGCTGCGGGGCGTTCCGTCAATGCTGATGGTCAATGTAGCGTTGGCAACGGCCTTGAGGGCGGCAATATCGCCGTCATACGCCGCGCCGCGTAACCAGCCGGGTGCGGCAGCATCGCGCCAGGGCGCAAAGAAAATCTTGCCCGGCAGATAATCCGTGTTGGTATAGCCCTTGAAATACTGCGCGGCCATTGCAGCTTCCGGCGAGGTGTCGCCAAAATAGGCGGCCACAGAGGCAGCGGACGAAAACTGTAGAACCCTGGCCGATGGGGGCAAGGAGGATTTGGTGAGCACAAGGCCTGCGAAGGTGAGGCCCTTGGTGCCGCTGTCCATGACGCGGGGTACTATTTGTACGAGCTTGTCTGCATTGACGCTCATTGTCTGCTCCTAAGCCTGCGGATGCAGGTGCAAGTTGACGTTGTCAAAGTAATCCAGGGGCACGGTGACATTGCTGTTGGCCTGTACCTCAACGGCGATCATCCATCGAGATTCAGCCTGCTCGCTGTCGTCAGCCGCTGTAAGGTCTTGAGGCTCACTGACGGAGAGTGGCGCAAAGCCGTAGGGAGCCAGGGCATCACAGCCCACAATGTCTTGCAGCAAGGTGGATGCTGTGCGGGACTGCTCCTCCGCATTAGGGCTCACGAAATCCAGTTGCACTCTGCGGCTTTGGGGGCGCACCACCAGGGCTTGCCCCTGAACGCCTTCTTCTGGCCCGGTATACACATGCCCAGTAGTGCCGTGCGGCGTACCGCCCGATGGCGTGATCTGCACAAAATATCTTGTGCTGGGAGTGCTGACCCGATTTGTCCAGCCCCGCAAAATCGTTACAGGGCCGAGCCACACGGTCAGCGTATCGCCCAGAGCTTTTACCAGGGCAGCGTCCAGGGGATTTCCGGTTACGGCAGCCATTACGGCCCGACCTCCGGGGCTTCCTGCTGGTTTTGATTATCTGGCCATGCACCCTCATCGGGCCGGGCATCGTCCATAACCGGCGGCTGGCTGTCGCCCACTGCTGGCAGCGGGCAGACACGCAAACGGATAACGCGCACCTTGGTCCATCCGGCCCCAGGGGCGAAGTCTTCCAGCACCTGATCCACCTGCCACTCATAGCCGTCAAAATAGAGCAGATCGCCCCCGCGCTCTGTGGTGCGGTCAAGGCCGTACAACGCGCCATAAGCATAGACATCGCGCCACACGCTGCTGCTGCGCGCCTGCAAAAGCCATTGCAGGGTTTTGTCCGGTACAGGCTGCACCTGCGCGGACATTTCTACGCAGGGCTGCCACACAGGACGCTGCACATAGTCCGGGCCGATAGTCTGCCCGGCACTGCGCAGAACACGTACCTTGCGGTCAGGATGCACGGAGGTAATAACCTTGCGGGCGAGTGCATGCAGGTTCATTTTTTGTTCACCTCATGGGCGATGCTGCCCACATAAGCACCAGTTTCATACAAGGGGGCATTGCCCACGCGTCCACCCGTCTTGCGCAACTTTGCCTTGACCGTAGCAGGCTTGTTAGGCGGCGTTTTCCAAGAGCGTATGGACTTCACAATGTCTGCCCGCACAACTTCGCCAAGCTGGCCCATTGCCTGCACGGGATCCATGCCTGCCATAAGCAGGTTGCCCAGTCCCTCCGTGTATTTGGAGGCGTTAGCGTCCAGGGTTTCCCCCATTGCCGGACGGGCCGGAATTTTACCAGGCACACCAAACTCGTTGGCGGCGGCGTATTCAGCCACTTTTTGCCCTTTGGCATTGGTGGCGGCCTCAAGTACCCCCACCTTCAGCTCCAAAATCCCTTCAAGGTTTTCAAGCCCGGGGATGGCATCATCAAGCCGCAAGCTACCCCCGGACATAAAAACCTCCTGCTCGCCAGGGGCGCAGCAGTTCCCATGCGGTCAGGCCGCAGGGCGTCTGCTCCCACCACCGGCTGTTGGCGCGCTGCATGAGCGCAAGCCCGGCATTGACACTGCCCTGGGCGGCGCTGGTGACGTTGCCTACCACATCGCCCCGGGCCTGCAAGGTGACCAGATGGCACAGCACGTAAGAGAGCGCCATTGCGCGGGTATCCTCCGGTATGCGCGAGCGGTCAGTATTGCCCACCAGCAGCTCCGCCACGGGCCACTGGGCCGTCAGCAGAGAATCAGGCGTAAGCGCCTCATCGCCAAACTGGGGAAACATTGCCCGCCACTCGGCTATATTCAGGGATACCCGCGCCATTACGATTTCTCCGGCGTGGTGTTCAGGCTCTTGTCGGCGCTGGCCCCGTCAACCTGCACCTGTTCAAAGCCAGTCTTGACATTGGCCTGTTCGCTCGCCTGGGCCTCCCCGTCCTTGGAGGTAGCGGCAAAGATGACGGGAGCTTCTCCGTTAAACATGAGCATATGCCCATATTTGCCAGTCATTTCTTCCCATTGGTCCACAGGGATAGTGGTCACGCCGTAGGCGGTGCCAGGGGCCGGATTGCCGTTGGCGTCAACCAGTGAGGACAGGGGTTTACCCTTGAGCGTGACGCGCCCGCACTTAAGGTCAAAGCAGACGCCCTGGGGCATCTTGCAATACACATCAATGGTCGCAGTAATATTGGTAGTCTTGGCCATGAGTATCTCCTACACGCCGATCATGCCGGCGATGGCTGCCGGGCGATAAATGAGGGTGCCGCATGTGCCGGCGCGAAACTTCTGCGCATAGCTGGAAAGCCCGCGCACCACGGGGAAGGCGTGGAACTTTTCGGTTGCGCCGATTTCCGCCGTGGCCTGACCCTGAAATTCGGGCTGAATGAGCTGCACCAGCTCACCGCTGGCCGTGGAAAATTCCGGCACGGTGACGATTTCCAGCTTGGGAAGGAACTTTTTGATCATGTCCAGAGCAGACACGTTAAAGTCCGTGGCCGCG
>SAAX01000063.1 GCA_009929215.1 Deltaproteobacteria bacterium
ATTACGGCGTGCAAACCATGCGGGCCGTTCAGAATTTTTGCATTTCTGGCCGCACAGTTTCCCAATGTCCCTCGCTGATTAAGGCATTGGCTTATGTAAAAAAGGCTGCAGCCCTTGCCAATGCGGAACTTGGCGTATTGCCCAAAGACATAAGCAAGGCCATCTGCGCGGCGTGCGATGAACTACTGGCGGGCAAATTGCACGATCAGTTTCCGGTGGACACCATTCAGGGCGGGGCAGGCACCTCTACCAATATGAACGCCAACGAGGTTATTGCCAACCGCGCCCTGGAAATTATGGGCCATGAAAAAGGCGATTACCAGTATTGCCACCCCAACAACCACGTCAACTGTTCCCAATCCACCAACGATGCCTACCCAACAGCCTTCAGGCTGGCTCTGTATGCTGACCTTACCAACCTTATGGGGCACATGCGCTATATTCAGGACTGCTTTGCGCACAAGGGCGTGGAATTTTCCGATGTGGTAAAAATGGGCCGTACCCAGCTGCAAGACGCAGTACCCATGACGCTGGGCCAGGAATTTTCGGCCTACGCAACTACCATCGGCGAAGACATTCTGCGCATTGAAAAAAATCGCAAACTGCTTCTTGAAATAAACCTTGGGGCCACGGCCATTGGCACCGGCATCAACGCTCCTTCTGATTATTCGCGCATTGTCTGCAACCATCTCAGCAACCTTATCGGGTTCAATGTGGTGACTTCCGACAACCTGATTGAAGCCACATGGGACACTGGCAGCTATGTGCAGATTTCAGGCGTGCTCAAGCGTTTTGCCGTCAAACTTTCAAAAATCTGCAATGATCTTCGATTGTTGTCTTCTGGCCCGCGCACAGGTATTAACGAGATAAACCTGCCGCGCCGACAGCCGGGTTCATCCATCATGCCCGGCAAGGTCAATCCCGTCATTCCCGAGGTGATCAACCAGATATGTTTTGACGTCATTGGCAAAGACGTGACTGTAACCATGGCCGCCGAGGCGGGGCAACTTGAACTCAACGTCATGGAGCCGATCATAGCCCACTCACTTTTTTTGGCCGTGGAACGGCTGGGCATCGGGTGCAGAACACTTGGGGAAAAATGTGTGGAAGGCATTACCGCCAACAAGGAACGTTGTCTGGAGCTTGTAATCAATTCCATCGGCATCGTGACCAATCTTGTGCCGGTTATCGGTTACGAAAAATCTGCGGCAATCGCCAAAGAAGCCTTGGAGACCAATAAATCCGTTTCTGAAGTGGCGCTTGCTCAGGGAGTGATGACTGCGGAACAACTTGAGAAACTGCTTTCGCCAGAAAACATGACTCGCCCAAACCGCGCGCATCTGTAAACAAAATCTTGCGGTAATGCTGCGGGGCAATCGGCCACTTCAGGCAAAAAACGTCCAGGCTTGAGCGTTGCCACTGCCCATGATCCCGTTTTTTTGAGCTCACTTTTGCAGAAACCTCAGTTGTGGGGAATACGTTGAGCAGTGGTGCTGTTTTCAAGAAATGTGGTAGTGAACGCGCTTGTGTCCTGGCTGGTGAGGTGCTAGTGATAATTTATAGCATAACTCCAGCAAGGGGGACGTAACATGGCCCAGAAAACGCGAGTTGATGACTACACCACCTGCGCGGCTTGTGAAGGCAGTGGAAAAAACCACGATGGCACAAACTGTTTTGAATGCAGCGGTACAGGCAAAAAGCAGCAATCCTGCACTATTCCCGAAGGCCCGGAACACGAGGGCGTTTGCGACTGAGCGGAGAAGGCAGTTTTGTAAACAAGTAATATAAAGCCCAACCCTAGCCCCCGCATGGGAGCAGTGGCTGGGCAAGACAAGCGGCTGGCATTTTCCCGTGAGTGGGAGAGTGCCAGCCGCCTGAGTTTGAAGCAGCAACAGTAATTGTTTTGTCGGTATGGGCTCGACCAGGGGCAACAAAAAAGCCCTCGCGGTTATTCACCGTGAGGGCTTGATTTCTGTGGAGCCAGCTAAGAGACTTGAACTCTTGACCTGCTGATTACGAATCAGCTGCTCTACCAACTGAGCTAAGCTGGCAACCGAGATCAATTGCCTGAAAAACAGGCGGTTGTCAAGCGAATAGAATCGGATGCGCTAGACGCATTCAACCACAAGGGGAATGACGTGCAGCTCGCGGTTGACCTCTTCGGTATGGCCGAGCTTCCATTTGGTGGCTTCTGCGGGCCAGCCGAGGTGAGCCGCCACATCGCGGGCAACGCCCGCCACATTAAGAATGGGGTGGCGCTGAAAGACCTGGGGCAGGCCGTAGGTAAGGTTGCAGGCCAGGCATTTGCCGGGGCGCTGGCGTAGCTCAAAGGCCAGTTTGGCCTTTTGCGCTTCTACCCCACGGCAGACAAGCCCGATGTCGTAAGCGCCTTCTTCCGCGCCCCCAAAGAGCGCGTCAAAAAAAGCGTCTGCACGGCTGGAGGGAAAAATCTTGTCCAGAAAGCTTTGATCCAGGTCTTGCATGGTCATAAACATCCTCTGTCTGCATGAGCGGTGTTTGTATCAAATGGCCATCAGGCCACAAGTGCGCGCAGGGCTTCGTCTTCAATGCGTATGTCATCAGCGGCAAGACGCAAAAGCGAAAAGTGCGGCAAAAGTTCCGCAGGGCTGGCAGCCTTGCCGCCGTTATTGCACCCTGCCAGTGATCCCAAAAATCCAGTTATACGGCGGGGATCTGCGCCCATTTGGCGCAGGCTGCGCAGTGCGAGGCTTTGATGCCTTTTGGCAAGCCTTTGCCCCTCGGCATCGAGCAGCAGGGGCACATGCGCATAAGCGGGAGCACCATAGCCCAGGAGCTTTAGAAGAGCAATCTGCCGGGGCGTGGAAATGAGGATGTCACGCCCGCGCACAACCTGATTTATGCCCATGAGCGCGTCGTCAACGGCCACTGCCAGCTGATAGGCCACCACGCCGTCCGAGCGGCGCAAAGCAAAGTCGCCCCCGCATTCAGCCAGTGTGTGAGATTGCGCCCCAAGCACGGTATCAGTGAAATTTATTGGCCCCTCGGGGCAGCGCAGACGCAGGCAGGGGGGGCGGCCAGCGGCCAGTTGCGCCTCTTGTGCTGCGGGCGACAAGTTGCGGCAGATTCCGGGGTAGGGCGCGCCAGCATCATCCACATGCGGTGCGCCAGCCATGCTGCGCAGCTCCTTGCGGGTGCAAAAACACGGATAGGTCAGGCCCGCGCCTTCTAGTTGCGCAATGGCTGCCGCATAATGGTCGCCCCTGCGGCTTTGTTCATACGGCCCCAAGGGCATGCTTGCCGCAGGTTCCGGCTTGTCCGGGCCAAAATCCCAGTCCAGGCCAAGCCATGTGAGGTCTTCCATGAGGGCCGCTGTATATTCTGGCCGCGACCTCTGAGGGTCAATATCTTCAATGCGCAGCACTACCTGCCCGGCGGCGCTACGTGCTGCAAGCCATGCCAGCAAAAAGGCCCAGGCATTGCCAAGGTGCATGTAGCCGGTGGGGCTGGGGGCCAACCTACCGCGAAGGGCTGGCGCGGCATTCATATGCCTATTTTTTGTTCCAGGGCATGGCCGCAAGCAGCAGGCCCAGGCCGCAAAAGCCCGTAGCCCCGGCAAATACCAACCCAGCCCCCACAAAGGCCGAAAGCCAGAGCATGGAGGGCCACACAAGAGAGCCCAGCACGCCGGCCAGCATCAAGCCGCCCGCGCCAATCTGAATCTGGCGAAAAATGGGCAGCGGTTGCTGGGTGGTCTCCACCGGCAAGCCCTGCTTGGCCCAGGCGCTCACGCCGCCTTCCATCTGCCAGGCGGGGCCAGCGGCCAGCTTTTCCAGCAGGTCACTGTTCTTGGTGGTGCGGTTGCCAGAATTGCAGGTAAATATGATGGGAAGTTCCGCCGTTGCAGGCGAAAGATTCATCCACGAAAAAACAGAAAGTGGGGCAGCTTCTGCACCAGCAATGCGCACGGCGGCAAGTTCGTCTGCCTCGCGCACGTCAACAAGGCGCGCCTTGTTGTCCCGCAGCATTTTTTGTGCCTCTGCGGGTGAAATATTGGAAAGCATGAACAGATCCTATGAGTTGCTATCCCGCTTTTTTTCGGGAGCTTTCTTGGTTTTGCCGTTATCAGATTTGGCTGCGACCTTGTCGGAATCAGGCTTGCTCTTCTTGGCCGACTCGCCTTTGGGCGATTCTTTTTTGGGCGCGCTGGACTTGGAAGCCCCGGACTTGCTTTCGCTCTTGCGCGTTTCAGACTTGGCAGCTTCAGGCTTGCGTTTTTCGCTTTTGTGTTCCGACTTGGCTGATTCCTGCTTGGAGGAGCCCTCAGGGTTCTTTTTGTCCTGCTTGTCTTCCTTGGCGGGCGACTTGGACGAGGATTTAGCCGAAGAATGCGCAGTAGATTTGTCCGACTTGCCAGCCTTTTCCACTTCATTTTTGCGGCTTGAGCTGTTCTTTTTATCCAGGCTGGCCACTTCCACAAAATTGTCGCGAGATTTGGATTTGGAGCGGTCTTTGTCTTTGGATTTGTTCTTGTCTTTATCCTTGCGGCTCTTTTTGCCGTGGTCGTCGTTGGCGGCCATGTTGCGCGAAGAATTGTGGCTGCGATAAATGTCGCGCACGGCCTTTTCTTCCGCGTAGTCGTTCAGGCGGCTTTCCGCTTCGGCAACAAGATTTTCCGAGCCGTCCGTTTTTACGCGGCGGGCTCCAAGAAACGTGCCTTTGAAATAGGGGTCATCCAGAGAATTGATGCGCACGGTGGTGCGGCGGTGCGGGCTGTGGATGAATTTGCCGTCACCCACATAGATGCCGGTGTGGTAGCCCCGGCGGGGATGTCGAAAGGCAACGATGTCGCCAACCTGCATGTCTTCCACATTATTGATGCGTTTGCCTACTACTGACTGCTCACGGGCGGTGCGGGGCAGTTTTACGCCTACGCTTTTGTAGGCCCAGCACACAAAGCCGGAGCAGTCAAACCCGCCGGGGGACATACCCCCCGGCACATATGGGGTGCCGATTGCAGACCTGGCCTTACGTAAAAGCTGCTGGTTGCCCTGCTGTTCGTTATTATCAAAGGCTGCTTCGTATGAGCGGCGAAAGCGTTGTTCTGCCTGAGTGCTGTAGGGATCGCTCTTGTAGCTGCCTTTTTGGGCGCAGCCAAATGCCATGGAACAAACCAGAGCCAGCACACACAGTTTCAGATATTTACCCATCGGCACTCCGTGTGGGTTGCGCCGTAACAAAGGCCACGGCGGGTCACGCAAAAAAAACGGGAATAACCCCGCTTGTATGTAGTTGGTCAGGCCTTGATGTCTAAAAGTGTACCCAGCATGGAATCACTGGTGCGAATAACCTGGGCGTTAGCCTCGTAGGCATGCTGGGTATTGATCATCGTGGTGAATTCTCGCGAAAGATCCGTGCCACTGGGGCTGGATGCTTCAAGAGGAAGGCCTGATGTGACATCGTAGACTGCCTTGGCGGCAGCCCAGTCTGGGTTTTGGACAGCGGCTGAGCCGGTATCCTTGAGTACGGCGTCAAAACTGACACCCTGATTGTTGGGATTGCTGGAGTAGACAGCGCGACGTGGCTCAAAACCAGCCGTGCTCACGTTGGCCACATTATGCGCCGTAACTGCCGTGCCCCACGAAAAGGCATTCAAGGCAGACGCGCCGATTTGTAGGCTATTGCTGCTACTCATCATTTACACCTTACGGCATAACTAGCATAAGTATTACCCGAATGCAAAAAACTTTTTTTGTCACGGTTACCAGGGGGATAGGGCGTACAAACCCAAAACCGTTCATGATCTTTGGGCTTGTACGGCCTGTAGCTGTCTGGATGTGCGGGGGGTCAGGCTGTTGGGTGTGCGGAGAGGTCGCGTTCAATGCGGGCAAAGGCATTGTGGTTGTGTATTGATTCCATGCTCTCAACTTCAACGCTAAACCATTCAACCTGGCCGTGGGCCGTAAGGCGTTGGGCCACATTGCGCACCACATCTTCCACAAAAGTGGGGTGGGCAAAGGCGTTTTCGGTCACAAATTTTTCGTCTTCGCGCTTCAGCAGGGTGTATACGGCAGACGAGCCCGATTGCTCGGCAATATCAATAAAGTCTTCAATCCACGAAAACGCACGCATCCGCAGACGCATGCGCACCATGGCGCGCTGGCTGTGCGCCCCTTCCTTGCTGATAGCCTTGGAGCAGGGGCAAACGGTCATAACAGGCACGTCTGTTTCAAGCACAAAAGATTGCCCCTTGTCGTCCAGCTCGCCTGTGAGGCGGCATTCGTAGGCAACGGTGGCGGGGCTGCCCGAAGCAGGGGCATTTTTGACAATAAAGTACGGAAAACAAAAACGGGCATACGCCCGCCGTGCACCCAGCCGCTCTTTAATGTTGACCAGCAGCCGTCGCACCGATTGATAGCTTATTTCATCATTCCATTGCTCAAGAGCCTCAACAAAGCGGCTCATGTGCGTGCCTTTGAAGGAGGAAGGCAAATCCACCCCCAGGTCTACGGTAGCCACGGTCTGTTGCTTGCCCTGGCAGCGGTCGCGCACCAGCAGGGGCAGCTTGAGATCGCGAACACCCACGCGGTCAATATTAAGGGCAACCTGCGGGGCGTGGCTCTGAACGTCTTCCATTATGCCAAATCCTGTCCTGTGGTGGTGGCGGTAAACGTGCCGTGCTTGACGCCTCGGCATGAGATCAGTTTGTTGGCCAGGGCGCGCAAGCGTGCGGGCTCGCCCTTGAGCACCAAGACTTCAAGGCAGTTGTGGTGGTCAAGGTGCACATGCAGCGTGGTGACGATCAGGTCGTGGTCGTCGTGCTGGATGGCCATAAGGCGGCGTGCCAGGTCATTTTTGTGGTGGTCGTACACCAGAGTGAGCGTGCCCGCGCCAGAAGCATCGTTGCTCCAGCGTTCTTCCACCAGCGCCTTGCGGATAAGGTCGCGGATGGCCTCTGAACGGTTGGGGTAGCTTTTGCGTTTGCACAGTTCGTCAAACGGTTCCAGCAAGTCCTCATCCAGTGAAACACCAAAGCGTGCCAGGTTTCCCATGGTATTTTCCGTTTTGCCCAGGGGGCTATGTGCTGTGGTTGAAGAATGCCGCCCGTCAGGCCCGGCGGCAGATTTCCCAAACGTGCACGGTTACCGGCACGGGCTGGGCGTACAAAGGCTCGACCGTTTCGGTGTATACCCGGCGGCCTTGCCAGCCGCCGCTTTGCAGCGCGTGCAAAAAGGCATCGTACACAGAGCGGCCCGGTTCCGCCACCCATGCCGCGCCATCTGGGGCAAGGGCATGGTCAAGAAAGCGCAGCACCGGGGCTACAAAGCGCTTTTCATACATAATGTCGCCGCCCCAGATGCGGTGCATGCTCTGCGCCCGCACGGCAGGCCGCCGCCAGTCCATAACTGTCCAGCAAGGCTGTGGCACACTGTTGAGCGCGGCGTTGCGAAAGGCAAAATGCAGTGCGTCTTCTTCGTAATCCATAGCTGTCACCCGCGCGCCAAGCCACTGGCCCACCATGGCGGTAAGCCCCAGCCCGCAGCCCAAATCAAGGCAGCTCTGCCCCGAAATGGTTTGCTGTTGCTGCGCCAGCCAGCCAGAAAGCGCCACGCTTGAAGGCCACAGCTCTGTCCAGTAGGGCAGGCGTTCGTCTTCAAAATCTTCGGGCGCGGCGGTCATGGCATCCCACAGCTGTTCCAGATCGGCTGCCCTTGTCAGCCGCCAAACGCGGCCAGCTGCGCGCACAGAAATGTGCGGCGTGTATTCGGTCAGGCCGTGTGTTTCGGATGCAGAAAACTCGGAAGTCGTTTCGGTCATTTGCCAAGCATAGCGCAACAGGGGGTAGCTGTACAGATACGACAATACTGCCGGCCTGCGCAGGACTTGTGCTGCATGCCCGCAGCCGTCATGGTGCCTTGCCAGCGCTTGCCGGGTTTTTTTGAAAAGTAAGGGCTTGAGAAGCATTTATTGCGGGTATATAAAGATTGGCCTTACAAAAATGCGTTTTTAGACCGCAAGGGCGGCCATGCGCGAAGCCTCGCAAGGACATTCTCATGGACAAGCACAGCGAATACCTGAATCGTATCCTTTTAAGCCGCGTGTATGACGTGGCGGTAGAAACCCCTCTGGACGAGGCGGTCAGTCTTTCGCGCCGCACAGGCAACAATATTTTTCTCAAGCGCGAAGACCTACAGCCTGTTTTTTCATTCAAAATTCGCGGCGCCTACAACAAGATGGCGCACCTGTCCAAGGAAGAACTGCGCAGGGGCATTATTACCGCCTCGGCTGGCAACCATGCGCAGGGCGTGGCCCTGGGCGCGCGCAAGCTGGGGTGCGAGGCCACAATTGTCATGCCCGTGACCACGCCCGCCATCAAGGTTGAGGCGGTAAAAAGGCTGGGCGGGCAGGTGGTGCTTTCTGGCGAATCGTTTAGCGATGCATGGCAGCATACACTTGAAATGATTCAGGAAACTGGCTGTGTGTATATTCCCCCCTTTGATGACCCAGACGTTATCGCAGGGCAGGGAACCATTGCCATGGAAATTCTGCGCCAGCACCCCGGCGACATCCACGCCGTATTTGTGCCCATTGGCGGCGGCGGCATGGCTGCGGGTGTTGCCGCATACATCAAGAATCTGCGTCCTGAAATCCGCGTTATTGGTGTGGAGCCAGTGGATTCGGACGCCATGCGGCGTTCTGTGATGGCAGGCCACCGTGTGGAAATGCAGGATGTGGGCCTGTTTGCCGATGGCGTGGCCGTGAAGCTCGTGGGCGAGGAAACCTTTGCGCTGTGCCGCGACCTGCTCGACGACATCATTACCGTTGAAACAGACGCCATTTGCGGTGCCATCAAGGATATTTTTGAAGATACCCGCGTGGTGGCCGAACCCGCGGGCGCGCTTTCTTTGGCTGGCCTGCGGGCCTATGCCAAGGCTGGCGGCCTGCAGGACGCAACCCTGGTGGCCATTGTAAGCGGCGCAAACATGAATTTTGACCGCCTGAGCCATGTGGTTGACCGCGCCGAAATCGGTGCGCAGCGCGAGGCTCTGCTGGCCGTGACCATTCCTGAAACCGTGGGCAGTTTTCGCCAGTTGTGCGCCTCGTTTGGCAGCCGCAACATTACCGAGCTGTGCACGAGGTATTCCGACCCGGTCAAGGCCAGGGTTCTGGTGGGTATCAAGATCAACGGGCGCGACGACGTGGCCCAGGTGCTCAAAGAGCTGCGCAACAAGGGCTTTGAGGCCATTGACCTGACCGATAACGAACTGGCCAAGGTGCACGTGCGCCATCTGGTGGGCGGCAATGCTCCCCAGATTCTGCACGAGCGCCTGCTGCGTTTTACCTTTCCTGAACGCCCCGGTGCGCTGCTTGATTTTATGGATGCCATGCGGGTGGACTTCAGCATCTCGCTGTTCCAGTACCGCTACCACGGTGCGGATTTTGGCCGCGTGCTGGTGGGCTTTGAAGCACCGGAAGAAAAAAAGGACGCTTTTGAGGACTTTCTCAAGCGGGTTGAAGCCATGGGCTACCCCCATGTGGAAGAATCCAACAACGATGCCTACAAGATGTTTCTTGGCTGGCATGAATAGGCCAAGCCAATTCCTGTCTGCCCCGACCACCGGCCGCTAACGGCAGGCCCGGTAATTGTATGAAAAAACGGCTGCTCCTAGCGGGGCAGCCGTTTTTTGGGTCATTGTTTGCAGTCGTTTTTTTGCAGCCGTAGTGAGGCCTCTGCACGAGAGTTGTTTATTGCTTACTGGCCCAGCAGCTTGGCGGCATCGGGCGTAAGCCCCTTGAGGCTGGCAAAAACAGCTTCTGCGCCGCGCTGCTCGGGGTCTTGCACAATGGCAATAAAGACCCTGTCGGGGGTGGCGCTGACCTTGGTCACGCCCGGCGCGGGAAAAATCTGGCTGCGCACTTCGCCGTTGAATGTCCAGAACGGGCCCTGAGGGCGCGGCGTGGATGCGTTGGCCTGAAGCGGTGCAAGCTTGTTGGCCACAGCGGCGCTTTCTTCTTTTTGGTCGTTGGGCAGTACAAAGATGCTGATAAGGGCATCGTAGCCATCTTTTTTGGCGTTGGACAAGCCCAGAATGAGCATGCACTCGTTGGGATTGCCCGACTTGAAGCCCATATTTTCCTCACCGTCCCAGCCTTGGGGCAGATCGGCGCTGAAAAGCGTAAAGGAGCGTGTTTCGGCCTGAGCGCTGACCGCCAGGCAAAGCACGAAAAGGGTTATAAACGTCAATCGCCGCATGGGTTCCTCCTGGTTGCGGAAAAATAGGCCCGCGTGTGGCATTCGTGTACGTCCCGCCTACTGGGCGGGCAAGCCTTAGCGGCCAAGCATCACAATAAAGGGGTAACTGGCGCCAAGCACCAGCAGCAACAAGCCGAGCAGATTGAGCCAGTACAGTTTGCGGGGAGCGCGCAAAACAAACAGGGCAACCCAGCAGGCAATGGCAAGGGTTGTGGGCACAAGGCCCATGGCCTGTTCTGCAACGCCCTGCGGCAAGGGGCCAGAGCGAAGAGAGATGCCGATTATAAGGCCCCAACGGTCGAGACAGCGGGGAATAAAACCCACCATGGCCCACAGGGCGCACCAGCGGGCAGCGCGCTGCTCGTCGGCAGACGCAAGGGCGGCAGAGCCAGTGGCTGTTTTGACCGAAAGCACCAGCAGCGCCACGCTGCCAGCAGGGGCAAGTGCGGTAAAATATTCGTGCAATGTGCTGGGAAGCACGGCCAGAGCCACATCAGACATGGTCAGCCCCTGAGGCAGACCAGAAAAAGGCCAGTTGGGCAAAACCTGCGCCAAAAAAAAGCACAGTGCGGCCAGCAGGGCCAAACCCACGCGCGGACCGATCTGGCCGGGTTGCCAGTTGTCCTGGTCTGCCTTGGGCTGTGCCGTAGCGGCAGACCTGTCCACCACAAGGTATCCCAGCAGGCAGGCAATGCCAGCCAGCCAGGCAACTACTGAGGTTGAGTAGGGCAGCATGGCGGGCATCCACGGCGAAATGCCGTCAAGCATGTGTTGCGGGCCGCGCACACTTGCCAGCAGGGCAAGCACGCCGCCCACGGCGAGCAGGGGGCCAAGAAAGGCAAGGCCAGCGGCGCAGCGGGCCAGCGTGTGAGCCCCCCGGGCACTGAGCCCCGCGTTGCCGCGTCTGCCAGTTGCCAGGGTAAGAGCAATAATAACGGGCATGGCCGAGGCGGCGCTGGCGCCCAGGGTAAGAACAGCGGCAATCCATTGCCAGCAGAAAAGCCAAGAAGGAATAGTTTGCATAACCTGCCTTGTATCCTGTGGGCGTTGCAGCCGCAAGTGCATGGGCCCGCTTGCGGCTGCGCCGCCCTTGCCCTATAGTCCGGCCATTCTGTAATCGCTGCTGGCGAGTAGTTTGCGCCGTTTTATGAGGTTTTTATGTCGTTTTATGCTGTGCTGTTGCTGGCCGTTGCCCTTTCTATGGATGCTTTTGCCGTTGCTCTGGCATCTGGCTGTGCGCTGCGCGCGCCGCTTCCCCGCCATTATTTCAGGATATCGGCGGCATTTGGTTTTTTTCAGTTCGCCATGCCTGTGGTGGGTTGGTATCTGGGTGTAACAGTGCGCTCATATATTGAAGACTGGGATCACTGGATCGCCTTTGGTCTGCTGGCCTGGATCGGCGGAAAGATGATGCTTTCGGGATTTACTGCCTTGCGGGCGCGGGCAGCATGTCCTTGCCCTTCTGTAGATCCCACCGCCGGGCGCAACCTGCTGGTGTTGAGCATTGCCACCAGTATCGACGCTCTGGCCGTGGGCCTTTCGTTTGCCATTTTGGGCACGCAGGTGTGGGGGCCCTCGCTCGTTATTGGCGTGGTCTGTGCGTTTATCACCGCTCTTGGCGTTTATTTGGGCAAGACGCTGGCCAACCTGTGCGCTGTCAACGGCTGGGCAGAGCTTTTGGGCGGGCTGACCCTGCTGGCTATTGCCTGCAATACGCTGCGCGAGCATAATGTTTTTGGCTAAAGCATCATGAATGCCGTGAGCACGGCACAACAGCAGGAGTTTGAATGGCTACCGTGAGCGCAAAATATCTTGGCGATCTGCGCGTGGAGTGCGTCCATAACCAGAGTGGTACAAAGATTATTACAGATGCCCCTACAGACAATCAGGGCAAGGGCGAGGCTTTTTCGCCCACCGACCTGTGCGCCACCGCCCTTGGGGCCTGTGCCATGACCATTATCGGTATTTATGGCAAAAATCATGGTGTGGACGTGACCGGCATGGAAATGGAAATCACCAAAACCATGAGCTCTGACCCGCGCCGTATCGGCAAGATTGAAGTAACCTTCAAAATGCCCGACCGCGAATATTCGGCCAAGGACAAGGCTGTTATAGAGCGTTGCACCCAGAGCTGCCCGGTACACCATACCCTGCACCCCGATGTGGAGCAGGTGTTTACCTTTGTGTGGAAAAACTGAGGCCGCAGCCCATATTCCAGCATGCCCTTGTGGGCGGGTTGAGATATTCCACAGTTCGGGTGGGGCGGGGGCCAGCCCTCTGCCCCACGGCCTAGCAGGAGGCAGCATGCCCGCGCAACCACTGGTATCGGTCATTATTCCCAGCTACAATTATGCCTCATTTTTGCCGCAGGCCGTGGCCAGCGTGCTTGGTCAGCGCGCGCCAGACCTTGAGGTAGAAGTTATAGTTGTGGACGATGGCTCAACGGACAATACCGTTGAGGTAGCTCAAAGCCTGGGATCAGACATTACCTTTATCCAGCAGGCCAACTCTGGCCCTTCTGCCGCCAGAAATGCCGGGCTGAGGGCGGCCAGCGGCGATTTTGTGGCTTTTCTGGATGCAGACGACCTTTTCGCCAGGGGGCTTTTGGCCAGCCAGTTACGGGTTTTTGAGGCCCAGCCAGAGCTTGATATGGTTATCTGCCGCTGCATGGACATCCAGCACGGGCAGGGGGATCAAGGCTTGGCGCTCTGGTCGCTGCCCAACAGCCATTGGGATGTGCACGCCTGTAATGCCAATCTTGCCCCCATCCACTGTTTTTTGCTGCGTATGTCGTGTGCCCGCCGCGCCGGATATTTTGACGAGGTCATCCGCTATTGCGAAGACCAGGAATACTGGCTGCGCTGTTATGGGCTTGGGGCAAGGGTAGGCATCAACCCCGACGGGCTGGTGCTTTACAGAAAACACGGCGACAGTTCCACCCGGGATATGACCCGCATGTATGTGCACGACTCGCTCATGCAGGAGAAAATCGCCGATATGCTGCGTTCGTTGCCGCGTTTTCCCGACCACGCCAAGTGCGCCGGCTGGCTGGCCCACGCCGCTGGCAGTCTTGTTTCGGCGGGCTATCTTTGCCAGTACGACCACGAGCGCATGCTGGTCATGCAGGATTTTTTTACGCGGGCCGTGCTCAATGCCGCGCCACTTTTCAAAACTGATGCAGCGTGTGATGCCTCTGCCGCCCTGTGCCACATTCAGTATTATTATGGTGGTCGGTGTCTGCGCCTCATCAACTGGCCGGGGCTGCAACTGACGCCTGCGGCGGCCAAGGCTGTTATGGTGCTCAAGCGCATGTTTCCGAGGCTGGCCGAGGTGTCTGCCGACGGGTTGGACGCCCGCCTGCGCAGTACCTACGCCAAACTTTGTGTTTCGGGTATGCCCCCGCAGGTGCGCGCCGATCAGGGATAACTTGCCGCCATTCCATATTTTACCAGTGGTCTTGCTGTTTGCCCCGCAAGAGGCTATTGGTCTGCCTGCACAGTTTTTCGCCCTATGTGGTGACCGAAGGAGAAATTCATGCCGAAGAACGCGGCTCTGATTCTTGCGGCGGGCAAGGGAACCCGCATGCATTCCGACCGACCCAAGGTGTTGCAGACACTGCTGGGCGAGCCCATGCTTGCCTGCGTGATAGAAGCGCTGCGCCCTGTTTTTGCAGAAGATATTTGGGTTGTGGCCGGGCACCGCGCCGAGATGGTGCAGGCTGCCTTTCCTGATGCTCGCTTTGTGCTGCAAGAAAAGCAGCTTGGCACAGGGCATGCGCTCATTCAGGCCCTGCCTGCCCTGACCGAGGCTGGCTGCACGCATCTGTTGGTCGTCAACGGCGATGCCCCCCTGCTTTCAGAATCTCTGGTTCGTTCTTTCCTTGCCGAGGCCGTTGGGGCCGACCTGGCCTTTGCCACCATTGAGCTCGACAACCCCGGCGCGTATGGCCGCGTGGTGCGCCAGCAGGGCAAGGTCAAAGCCATTGTGGAAGCCAAGGATTATGACGCTTCGCTCTACGGCCCGGCCACCAACGAAGTCAATGCGGGCATGTACTATTGCAGCCTTACGGCTGTAGAAACACTTTTGCCGCACCTGAACAACAGTAACAAGAGTGGTGAGTATTACATAACAGATCTCATAGGCCTTGCCGTTGCTGAAAAATACGAAGTGCTTGGCATTCAGTGTGGGCGCGATGATTCTCTCATGGGCGTAAATTCTCCTGTGGAACTTTCGCGCATGGAAGAAACCCTGCGTGCCCGCATCGTTGACGAGCTGCTTTCTTCTGGCGTTATTGTGCACGCGCCCGATTCTGTGCGCGTGGGGCCTCTGGCGCAGATAGAACCCGGCGCAGAGCTGACAGGCCCGTGCGAAATTTACGGCCATACCAGCATCAGCCGTGGCGCAAGCGTGGCCTCCCACTGCGTTGTGCGCGATTGCGTGATTTCCAACAATGCCGAAATTCGCTCCTTTTCCCATATCGAAAAGGCCCGCGTGGGCGCATCTGCCCTGGTGGGCCCTTATGCCCGTCTGCGGCCCGGTGCGGTGCTTGAAGAAGCGTCGCATGTGGGCAATTTTGTGGAGCTCAAGAAGACCCACCTCGGCAAGGGGGCCAAGGCCAACCACCTTACCTATCTTGGCGATGCCGAAATAGGCGAGGGCACAAACATCGGCGCGGGAACAATCACCTGCAATTACGATGGCAAGCACAAATATCAGACCAAGATTGGCCGCTATGCCTTTATTGGCAGCAACACGGCCCTGGTTGCGCCAGTGACCGTAGGTGATGACGCCCTGGTGGGCGCGGGATCGGTAATCACCCGCGATGTGCCCAATGGCGATCTGGCCATTGCCCGCGAAAAGCAAAAAAATCTGCCGCGCAAAAATCGTTAGGCAGGATTTGCGGCAGTCGCCACAAGGGGTTGCATGATATATGGCCCGCGTCGGCACTGGCTGGCGCGGGTATTTTTTTGCCCAGGCGTATCCATTCTTGCCAAGGTTATGCCGCAGTGTTATCTACAAATCATGGAACTTTTGGAGCAGCTAGAATCGCAGGTTGAGGCGCTTTTGGCCCGGCTTGACCGCCTTAAGGCGGAAAACGCGAAAATCAGCGCGGAGTATGCTGCTTTGGCAGCCGAAAACGAAGCGCTTGATATGAATAACCAAAAGCTGCGTGAAGCTCTTGAAAACGAAGAAAAGCTGCGTACTGAGGCACTGAATCGCATAGACGCCTTGCTGCGCAGGATTCAGGAGCACAACAGCGTCGAGTAGGTTTTTGTGAACCAGGATACTATCAACCTCACCGTTCTTGGGCTGAGCATAGCTTTCAAGCCCGGCGCAGATATGCGACGTGTGCAGGAAGCCGTGCGGCTGGTAGAGGAACGGTTCGCAGACCAGAAGCTGAGGTTCCACGGAGGGCAGACCAAGGACATTCTGCTGACTTTTATAGCCCTTGGACTGGCGGATGATTTGCTGCAATCGCAGAAAGAGCAGGCCGACGTGCAGAATCGCGTCGAGGCCCTGCTTTCAAAAATAGAGGAGTCCTCTTAGGCTCCTTTGGGCGCTTCCCTGGGACGCGCGTGATTTATGCCACGGTGCTAACCTGACAAGATTATAATAGGGAGCTGTCACTGTCCTTGTGTGTGCACGCCCGGCAAGACCGGGAAGCCTGGAAAGGACACACTGGCGCCCGACCTGGTTATCCAGGTTCTGTACCGAAAGCATGACACGGCGCTCTGGGGAACGCGCCTATCTTTTGACGTATCTGGCTGCCTTTTGGGTAGCCAGAGCTTTTGCGCAGCTCATTCCAGACCGGTATATCGGTATCCAGCCAGGGTTTCAGCAGCCCCTTTGGGCTCATTTTGCTACGGCGTGCGGTAGTTTTGCCGCCTGCCGGTGTTCGTCGGCCCGCGTCTTTTGGCGCAGGGTCCGTATTGATAAAAGAGAGAGGCTGGATTCATGGATCCATTGTTCATTGCAGCGCTTGTTGCTGCGGCGCTGCTGGGGGTTGCGCTGGGGGTGTTGGCGCACAAGCGCTCGGCCGCAAAGCGTGTTGGCGACGCCGAAGATCTGGCGAAACGTATAGTTGCTGAAGCGCGCAAAGAGGCGCAGGCCCAGAAGAAAGAACTATTGCTTCAGGGTCAGGATGATCTGTTTAACCAGAAACGCGAGCTCGAAAACGAATTCAAGGAACGTGAGCGCGAGGTCAAGGCCCGCGAACGCAAACTTGAAGAAATGGGCGGCCGCCTGGAAGAAAAGCTCGAAAAAGCCACCACAAGAGAGCACGAGCTGCTGACCTCCGAGAAAGAACTGGCCCGCAAGGAACGCCAACTCAGCGAGTCTGAAATATTCTTGCAGACCCGTATCGAAGAGCAGGAGCAGAGGCTTTCTGAAATTGCAGGCCTTACTGCCGACGAGGCAAAGGCCCGGCTTTTCAGCGAAATTGAGGCAAAGACCCGGCACGAATCGGCGCGCATGATCCGCCAGATCGAAATGGAAGCGCGTGAAACTGCCGACCGCAAGGCCAAAGAAATTCTCTGTAATGTCATCCAGCGTTATGCGGGTGACTACGTCAACGAGCAGACCGTTACGGCCGTGACCCTTCCCAGTGAAGACATGAAGGGCCGCATCATTGGCCGCGAAGGCCGCAATATCCGCGCGCTCGAGGCGGCTACCGGCGTTGATCTTATTATAGATGATACGCCCGAAACCGTTATCCTTTCAGCCTACAGCCCTCTGCGCCGCCAGGTGGCAAAGATGGCGCTTGAGCGTCTGATTCAGGATGGCCGCATCCACCCCGCCCGCATCGAAGACATTGTGCAGAAATGTGAGCAGGAACTGGACGCGCAGGTGCGCGAGGTGGGTGAACAGGCCACCTTTGACGCAGGCGTTCACGGTATTCATCCTGAAATTGTCCGTCTTCTTGGCCAGTTGCGCTACCGCACCTCGTTTACCCAAAACGTGTTGCAGCATTCGCTTGAAGTGTCGGCCCTGTGCGGCATGATGGCCGCCGAGCTGGGCATGGATGTTAAAAAAGCCAAGCGCGCAGGTCTGCTGCACGATATTGGCAAGGCCGTTGACCACGAGGTCGAAGGCCCGCACGCCCTTATCGGCGCGGACCTCGCCAAAAAGTACAACGAAAGCCAGGAAATCATCCACGCCATTGCCGCCCACCACGAAGACCAGCGCCCCTCAACGGCTCTGGCCGTGCTTGTGCAGGCTGCGGACTCCATTTCTGGCGCACGCCCCGGCGCACGCAAAGAGCTGCTCGAAAACTACGTGAAGCGGCTTGAAGACCTGGAAGGCATCGCCACCAGCTTTGATGGTGTAAGCAAGGCATACGCCATTCAGGCTGGCCGCGAGATTCGCGTGATGGTCAATTCAGATATGGTTGACGACGATACCACCTATATTCTCTGCAAGGATATTGCTGAAAAGATTGAAAAAAATCTTACATATCCCGGGCAGATCCGCGTTACCGTCATACGCGAACGCCGCGCAGTGGGGTTGGCCAAGTAATATCTGGGTGCGTGCATGCAAAACCTTCCCTTATTCGTTTTAGATCTGGCGGCCAGCTTCGTGCTGGCCGCTGCCGCATCCTGCCGAGCCCGATCTACGGGGGCACATTTCAGCGGCGCTGCCGTTCTTGCCTGTCTGGCGGGGATGGCTGCGCCGCTTGTGCGTGATGGGCTGCTGGGCTACGCGGCCTTTACCCTTAATCAGGGCGAGTATCTGGCCGCATGCGTTTGCGGCGGTATAGCAGGTATTCTGATCGGGCAGGGGAGCCGTGGCTGGCTTTCCTTTTATTGGTTGGATGCGGTGGGCTTGGCTCTTGGAGCCGGCGTTGGAACCGTAAAGGGCGTGATTGCCGGGCTTGGCCCTACGGGCTGCGTACTGGTTGGTGTGTTGGGCGCTCTTGTTGGCGGCCTTACCCGCGACCTTTGTTTGGGGGATATGGCCCGTGCGGTAGAAGAAGACATGTACGCCACAGCTGCTGCCCTTGGCGGCATGCTGACCCTTGCAATGCTGCTGTTTACGGGGCTTTCGCCTTGGCAGGGTGCGCTGTGTGGCTCTGTGTTGGTTTTTGCCCTTCGAGCTATGCGAAAAATCAAAATTTCCTGAAACGCCGCCTAGTTCGGCAAAAGATTGCCAAAAATTGCCATTCTGGCTTGACTCTGCGATGGCGTTTCAGTATTTTTAACTTCCGCTACATGAACAAGCGCTTCTTGCAGAAGTTATTTTGACTAAAGTGGAAAAAGTGGTTGACTTGTGGAGCGGGGTGGAGCATAAACGCTCCTCGCGACGAGGGAAAACGGTTCACAGAAACGCAAGCGAAATGAAATTTCGCAGAAACGAAAAAAAACGGTTGACTCCTGAAGCGAAGGGGAGCATAAACGCTCCTCGCGATTGAAGAAAAATGACTGGCTCCACGCTGAAACAAAATGTTTCACGGAACGGAAAAAAAGTTGTTGACTTCGAAAGCGAAGGGGAGCATAAACGCTCCTCGCG
>SAAX01000064.1 GCA_009929215.1 Deltaproteobacteria bacterium
CGCCCCTCAATCTTTGGTTGGATGGAGAGGCTAAAGGGCTATACCACCTTGCCTTTTCATTCAACTTTGAGGGTGTTGCACTTGCAAGTTGAATCCGCCACAGGTGAAAAGAACATCATGGATTGATCTTTTGCACGGGCAGCCCAACATTTCACCTCTAGATTTTCACGCAAGTCACAGCTACTATTGGGTCACAAACGGGGTCACAAGCCTTCGTGGACAAAAAATAAATTACAGCAAATTCAGCCTGTTAAAATCCCATATATCAAATGGTGCCGAGTCTCCCCTTCGGCACCATCTTGAACTCCAAGAGAGTTCAAAGAAGCCCGCTAAGCTAACAGCTTGGCGGGCTTTCTATTTTTTACGTTTCCAGAAAAATCGGCTCTACAGCAAAGACGGGGGGCAACCCCTTTATCCCCACAGAAGCAGCCTAGTTTTACAGCGCAAGTTTCTTTTTTAGTGCAAAAACTCCACAACTCGTTGACTCAAAATCACATCTGCCTCATCCACGCGCTTGGGGATATGCATATCCTCCATACGTCTTGTGCGGCTCAGGGCTACATAAAGTTGACCGTGGGCAAAGGCCCCACGGCGCATGTCTATGATTACCTTATCCAGGGTTTTACCCTGAGCCTTGTGAATGGTAAGCGCATAACCAAGTTGCAATGGGAACTGGATAAAGGCGCCTACTTCCTTTTCTTCCACTTTGCCTGTGTCCCGGTTATATTCATAGGCATACTTAGGCCATTTTTCGCGTTGCACCGCCACGTTCAGTCCGCTTTCTGCAAGACATACCGTTATCAAGTCGTCTTCCAGTTTCGTCACAACAGCACTAGTACCGTTAATACAGTCCGATGATATGTTGCGGTTAAAAATAACCAAGGCCCCGACCTTCAGCGCCAAAACCGCTGGAGCCGGAGCTTCCTTGCTGGCATCAAAATTCCCTTCAGTTTTGCAAGCGTAGGAATGAGCAACTTCCATTATGGCATCTAGCCGTGACGCATTCATTTCGTCGGCAGCATTACGATAAGGCGTGATAGTCACGGCGGTCTTTAGCGCATCCACATCTCGAATACGCGCCGTATTAAAATACTCCACACTTTCCTCCACATCCTCACCGCTGCGTATGGCTTGCAAGTGCCTCAACAATTCTGCATCACTCTGCCGATAGACGCGTGCCAGCTCCACCTTCTGAAAAGCCCCCGCAGCATACGCGTGGGCGTCGAAAAAATAGGCATCCTTATGCCCGTACTCGCGCTCAAAAATATGTTTCACCTCGTGCGTAATAACTGGTGGCAACTGACACAGATCGCCTATAAGCAATACTTGCATGCCGCCAAAAGGGGCAGCATTTCTGCGGGCCTGCTGCGCCAGCATGTCAATTGCATCCAGCATATCTGGCCGCACCATGGAAATTTCATCGATGATAAGCAGATCTTTTTTTTGAAGTATTTTCTTGGTCTTTGGGGCAAGTTTCAATTTTTCCAGGATGAAGAAATTGCCAAACGGCAAACGGAACAGTGAATGCAACGTCACTCCGCCGATATTTAATGCCGCAATGGCTGTGGGGCAGGCAACACAAAAGTCTTTTCGCGTATGATCTTTCAAATACTGCACAAAAGCGGATTTTCCAGTTCCTGCCTGCCCCTGCACAAAAATGTTAGCGTTTGTGTTCTCTACGCCATTAAAGAGTGCCTGCTGAACCGCATCCAATTGTGTGGGGGGCTGTAAGTGAGCCTGTCACGGTGTCTTTTTTTTAGGCCTGCACTATGCTTCACTGCTGGACTTACCACAGATTGATCACTCGCCGCTTGAGCTACTGCAGAAAAACGCCTAAAGAATTTTTTAAGATCAAACATGCTAAACCCTTATTAAATAGACTTGCGCCAGATATGCTCAGAAACGCCGAAGCCTGACCACACCATATTTAAACGCCATTTTTGAGCAGAATTCATCCCCGTGCACAATCGCGCTTCTCAATTTAAATCAGATAGATATTATATTACTGAAAATGAGAGAGCAATCCCTTTAAACTCATTGATCAGCAATGTGCCACAAAAACATGTGTCACCTTCAGGAGGTAACATGCAAAAATATCAAGCGTAGTGGCGCTTATTTCTATTGGCACACCTTCCCGCATGCCAATCAGGAATGCCTTTGCAGGCACCCCTCTCCTCAGATGAAGCGGTTGTGCAAAGCTGACGCCATCACGGATGTTTGTTTTTGCGCATGAGTTTGTACACTTCAAACCACCCAACACTTGCCATACTTGCCAGCAGGCAAAAGCCGAAGTCTTTGGGCTCCAGTACCGTTAAGTGCAGCAGGCTGCGGAGCACCGGGACATTGAGCACCAGAACCAGCATCACCGTTGCGCCTCCCAGTATCCACCACAGCACTGCGTTTGGCTCCTTGAACATGCCAACGATGGTGCGGTTCCACGAACGGTTGGTCATTATCAGCGCCAGATTTGCAAACACCAGTGTGGCAAAGACAAAGGATCGCCGGGAATCATCCAGCGGCTGCCCCTGCACACCCGCCACCCAGAACATGAAGAATATCGAGGCCAGCACAAAAATTCCCTGCATCAGGCTGATGCTTATCACGCGCGCGTTAAAGAGCTGCTCGTCCGGCTTGCGTGGTGGGCGAAGCATCACGTCTTTCTCAGCGCCTTCTGACTCAAAAATGAGCGAACACGCAGGATCAATGATCAGCTCAAGAAAAACGATGTGCACGGGCAGCAGCATGAGTGGCAAGTCGGCAACGAATATCGGGGCCATTGAAAGCCCGGCAATGGGCACATGAATGGCCACGGTGTAGGCAACGGCCTTTTTGATATTGTCGTATATGCGGCGACCAAGGCGGATGGCCTGCACAATTGAAGAAAAATCGTCATCAAGCAGTATCAGGGCCGAGGCTTCGCGTGCCACATCCGTGCCGCGTCCGCCCATGGCAATGCCTATGTGCGCCGCTTTGAGGGCCGGGGCATCGTTCACGCCGTCCCCTGTCATGGCCACAACCTCGCCGCTGGCCTTGAGGGAGTTCACCAGGCGCAGCTTCTGCTCTGGCACCACGCGGGCAAACACGTCAACATCTCTGATGCGCCTCGCAAGCTCCTCGTCGCTCATGGCGGCCAGCTCTGGCCCGCCAATAACCTTGATACCCTCCCCGGGCACACCGCGCAGCCCAATCTGCCTGGCAATGCTTTGGGCAGTAGTTGGGTGATCGCCGGTAATCATGATCACCCGAATCCCCGCCGTGTAGCATTCCTGAATCGTTGCTGGAACAGTAGGACGGATGGGATCCTCAAGGCCGACTAAACCCAGAAACTCGAAAGCAAAATCATGCTGATCGTCGGGCAAAGCAACTTCGGACAGGGAAACTTCGGGAAAAGAAACTTCGGGCAAAGCAGCCCGGGATAGTGCTGCCGTGGGCCAGATGGCCCGGGCAACACCGAGCACTCGCAGCCCCTCGCCCGCCATCCTGTTAACCTGAGCGGTTATGGCGCTTCGCTGCCCTTCATCAAGGTGGCACAGATCAGCGATAGTCTCGGGGGCCCCCTTGGTGGCAACTATCAGATTATCAGTGTCAGCCGCCCGCCATACATGGGACACGGCCAGCAACCTGGGGGAAAGTGGATAGTCGCGCACCATCGCCCATTGATCATGCCAATGCTCGGTCTTGCTCAGATATTCGTCGCCCATCTGATGCAGGGCGCGCTCCATAGGGTCGAAAATTTCCTTTTTGCTGGCCAGCACCCCGTATTCCAGCAGCGGATGGAACATTTCGGGCAGCGCTGCGCCTTGATTGGCAACAAAGGTCTGGCCGCCTGCATAGAGCTGGCGAACTGTCATGCGGTTGAAAGTGAGAGTGCCGGTCTTATCCGTGCAAAGCACGGTCGCTGATCCCAGCGTTTCTATGGCGGGCATACGCCGGGTGAGCACGCGGCTGCGAGAAATTCGCCACGCTCCCATGGCCAGAAAGACGGTCATGATGACCGGGAACTCCTCTGGAAGCACGGCCATGGCCATGGCTATGCCCGCCAGCGTCGCCTGCGCCCAGCTCTGCGGCGTGTTGCCCCGTGTAAGGGCATAAGCCACGATGGTAACAGCGCACAGGGCAATCCCTATGCCAGCAAGGTGCTTGACCAGGCGACCCGTCTCGGTCTGAAGTGGCGTCTTGGCGGGCTCGATGGACTGGAGAGCCCGGCCTATCTTGCCAAGCTCCGTATTCGCTCCGATGGCCACCACCTCGGCCAAACCCTGCCCTCGTGTCATGAGCGAGCCAGAAAAAACTTCTGCAAGGTCATCACCACCGGGCTTGCCTGTCCAGGTGACATTTTGTGAGCTTGATTTGCGCACAGGCACAGATTCGCCAGTGAGCAGAGATTCATCCACTGTTACGTTGAGCGCGTAGCGCAGCACCGCATCTGCGGGAACTCGATCTCCTTCTGAAAGCAGAATCTGATCACCCCGAACCACCTCGCGCCCGGCGATGCGCCGCTGCTGGCCATCGCGGATAACCAGGGCGCGCGGGCTGGAGAGATCGCGCAGCGCGTCCAGGGCACGTTCTGTTCGCCGCTCCTGAATGATAGTGATACTTATGACCACAAAAACGAAAGCCAAAAGCATGAGTGCGTCCGACAGCTCGCCCATGAGCAGGTACAGGCTGCCGCACCCCACCAAAAGCAGAAACATTGGTTCGCGCATAACCTCAAAAGCGATAGCGAGCACGCCCCGTTTGGCTCCCTGCGGCATCTCGTTGAAGCCTTCTCTCTGCTGGCGAAGGGAGGCTTCGGCCTCGCTCAAACCTGTGGCGTGAGATGGATCAAAAGGCGTCTGCTTCATGGGCTCATTGCCCTCCTGAAGGTGTTTTGCAGTTGCCGAAGTGCCTCTGGATTGTACCAAGATCACTCTCGCCCTTCTGGCACAAAAAGTCGAACACTACAGGGAATGCCCCAGTACCGGACACGCTTTAACAAATTATTAGGGGCATCGTTACCATTCCAGGCGGCCATTTGCCCCTTCAGCAGGCTGTTGTTGCGGCAGGCATCTGAACAGCCCCGGGCCAGCATCAGTCCCTCCCCATAACCAACAAACTGCGCATGATATTTATCAAACAAATTCAAGCGCCACACTCTTTTTACAGCCGCCCTGTCAGCAGCGATACATTTTCACATATTAAAATCTACAAATCCCCTTCCATTCAGCTAAGCGCATACAACCGCCAGCCAAGCATGCCTGTTCCACGCATCTGCGACAGCAAAAATCCTGCAATCAGGCCAATTCAGTGGCAAAACCCCACACAGCTGTCTGGACGAAGACAGGACAGTGGCATAAGGTACCCCATTCTAATGGTGCATGATCACTTTTAAGTGCAAAACAGCCTTATTGTGTTGAACAGGCATGATATGCAGCAAATGCCCCTTCAAATAATACTTTTTTAGACATACGTGAAATATGCACCACACACATTTTGCTTCCTGCACATGCCCGGCAATAGCGATTTTGATATTTTTTTTCCTTGTGCCAGCCTGTTATCCCCGCACATTAGAGTTGCTCGCCGCAGGCGATGTAACCCTTGCCGCACGCATACTGGAAGAACCAAAGCCAGTTCAGCTTTTTTCTGATACCGCCCGCAAACGCATTGCATCGGCTGATGTGTTTTTGTGGAATTGCGAAACTTCTGGCTACTCTACAGCTTCAAAAGCAAATCCTTATTTATTTCATACCGATGGATCTCTTTTTTCAGAATTTTCCTTCAAAAACGGGGTTGCAATTACGGCAAACAACCATGTCTTTGATGGATATCAGGAAGGAGCCCAAAACATCATTTCCTTGCTGGATTCCGCACAGATCAGACACCACGGCCTTTATGACGCGCTGACAGGATATGCCCCACTGCTTGCCACCCAGCCACCAGCGCCTGCCGTTTATATACTGACTGGCTCACCCATGTCGCAGATAGGCAGCGGGCCAGACACTGTAACCCTAAACTACCCGTGCCTGCTGGAAGAAATCAGGCAACTGCGCGCAGCCGAGCCAGATTCCATCATAATTGTCTATGCGCACGACGGCCTTGAATACCAGGCGGCACCATCCGCACGTCAGCGCTGGTGGGCAGACCAGTTCGCGCGCGCTGGTACGGATGTTATCCTGTTTTCGCACAATCACCAGTATTGCGACGCAGAAATTCTGGAAAAGACCCCGAGAAAAACGCTCGTTGCCTGGAGCCTGGGCAATTTTATGTTTGGGGGAAACCTGAAGTGGAAAAACAATGCTGATGTAAGAATACTTTCTGTGCAAATTGATACAGAATCAAATAAAAAAACTGCAACATGGATCAGTGGATATACAGAAAACTGGATGTTTTCCCTGAAGGAATAAAATAACAACCCCCTTCACCTTGCTATACTGCGTACAAACTGACGCTTTCCATTGCGACACAGGGTATTTTGCCCACGGGATTCTTCCGTATCGCCAGCCCAACGAGCGCTGGCCGCCGAGGAACAGAACCATACCAAGTCCCAACCTCACTTAAGGCGAGCCCCCACACAGGCACCGTATAGATTCTCTTTTTTTTCCTCCCATAAACGGCGTGTCTGCAAACTTACGATTTTCGTGCGTAATCCACTGGATACAGACATCTTTGCTGGGCATTTTTTTCTTTCCAGAAAATCCGCTTCAAAAAAACCAGTTTCATCCGGCGCACACGCCCTCCCTCATAATTTTATTTAGCCGTTTAAAAACAGCATGTTATAAAATATATTGATTCAAACCGAGCAATTCATTCCCCTCCCGGGCAGCACTTTTTGCTCATGGTTCAATTATTGCTTTACTGGTACGGTAAAACCAGATCAGGCAAACTTTGCCTATCAGCGGCATTGGCAGCCGCTTGCAGTCTGCTCACAGAAACACGGGCAGATATACACGATTGTTATTGCATTTATACGGCAGATGGCATGCCGCTTTATTGCACGCCGTTTTCGCACTGCAACGGCATGCCAAGACCAAGATGATGTTTATACCAGTTAGGGCGTTGCGGCCCTTATGATGCTTATACACAAATCTATCTGGGGCAGATCACTATGACATCAATACTCATTACATCATACAGCCCTGAAGCAATATCTTCTTTTTCAACCACTATGCTGCGCAGCATGGCTGCTAGTGGATTTTCCAGCTTACTGGAAACACAGATAAAAGCTCTTACCGCCACAGAGATGGCCTACCTTACCACCGCGCAGGCAGAAGCCCTGACGGTTAATCAGATATGTCACCTTACAAGTTCGCAGCTTTCGGCCCTTCAGGCGACCCAGATATCAAAGTTTTCTTCCAGCGAGATTGCCTCCCTCAGTAAGACGCAATTGCAGGGTTTAACGTCCTCGGACATCAGCGAGCTGGCAACAACCCAGATCAGCGCCCTTACAGCGACACAGCTCTCTCTGCTCACGACCACGCAGGTGGACGGTTTGAGCCAGCGGCAGGTATCGGACTTGTCAACCACGCAGGTAGGCACCCTTAACCACACGCAACTGGCCAGCTTTACCGCCACCCAGTTTTCCTCATTGCCCCATACTGCGATGCAGGCCCTTTCCACCACACAGACTGCAGCACTGCCAGCGACACTTATGGGGGCCATGACCTCCTTACAGTTGCGGGCATTATCACCAGAACAAATAGCGTCACTGTCTGCCACCCAGATTGCGGCCATCCCCTGCACAGCGCTTAAGGGCATGACAGCAACACAGTGCGCGGTACTCACCGCCACCCAGCTGGCGGCATTTTCGACCTCGCAGGTTCCGTACCTTTCGGTAGAAGCCACGGCAGCTCTGGATGAAAGCCAGCTGGCGACACTCTCTACCACCCAGTTTGCCTCATTCAGCACTGCGCAGATCAAAAGCCTCCAGCCTGCACAGCTGGCCAGTCTGCCGCAAACGCTGATAACGGCGTTAACATCCAGTCAGTGCGCGGCCTTCAACATGTCGCAAATCTGCCAGCTTACGCCCACGCAAATCGCCCAGATGACATTAACCCAGCTTTCAGGGCTGAGCAGCACCCATGTCAGCGCCATGTCTGAAGCTCAGTTTGCCGCGCTTACTGAAACACAGATGGCCCTGCTCACAGCCAACCAGCTCAGCGGCCTGACCAGAACTGACATTTCAGAAATATCTGCCAGCCAGCTGGGCATGCTCACGCAAACGCAGATTACGGCCCTTTCGTATAATGCTGTTCGCGAACTCAGTGACCCCCAGCTTGCCAGCCTGTCCACAACCCTTATGGCGGCCCTTTCTGCCACCCAGGTTTCGGCCATATCGACCATGCAGTTGGCAGCGCTGACAACCGAACAAATTGCAGCCCTGAGTACTACTGCCATCAAAGGACTATCGCGCACAAACATAGCCGCCCTGAGTAACGCGCAGGTCATGGCGCTCAGCCAATCCCAGATAGCCGCGCTGTCCACCAGCCAGGCATCGGCAATTTCCGCTGACCAGATTCAGGTAATGAGCGCTGCACAGATACAGGGGTTCAGCACAACCGACCTTGCGGTAATGAGCGCAACAGCCTTTAAGGGTATCTCCACCGAGGCGCTGTCTTCGCTCACGGCAACGCAGTTAAAAAGTGTTACGGGCACTGCGCTCAGCTCTCTTGAAAGCACCCAGGTTGCCGTGCTTAACAGCACCCAGCTGGCAGCGTTAACGACAACCCAGATCGCCCAGTTCACTTCTACCGACATCAGTGAGCTGACAACTACAGAATTTCTGGCGCTGAACACAACCCAACTGTGCGCCATCACAAAATCCGCCATAGAAGGCTTGACCACCGAACAGGTTTCGGCGCTGCCTCCCACCCGTTTGGCTGCCTTGTCACCTACTGCTATTGCCGCTCTGTGCGACACGCAAATGGGCGCCCTGTCATCCACGCAGATGGCGGCAATGACCACAACCCAAATTAGGGCAATGACCACAACCCAGGTTGCCGGGTTGAGCAGTACCCTTCTGGCATCATTGAATACAAGCCAGGTGCGGGCATTTACGCCTACCCAGATAACTGCGCTGTCAGACACCCAGATCGAAGCATTCGGTGCAGCACAGTGGGCCGCTCTGGTTCCCGCACAGCTGGCCAGCCTCAGCCTTACGGCCATCAATGCGCTCACCACTACGCAGATTGCAGCCCTTACTCCAACCCAGATCAAGGGACTCACCAAGACAGCCTTAAGCTCCCTTACGGCAGACCAGATGGGTGCGTTGACCTCAACACAGCTTATGTCCCTTGTATCTACCCAGATTTCCGGGCTTACAGATGAGGACATGGGCGAACTGAACGAAACTGCGATTGCAAGCCTTACGGCCACAGAAATTTCTTTTCTTTCAACAACGGCGCTTCAGGGGCTCACAGAAGACCAGATCAGCTCGCTTTCCACCACACAAATCAAAGGGTTGACCAGAAACCAGGCCACCGCCCTGGCGCTGACCCAAATTGCCGCTTTAAGCACAACCCAGGTCAGCGTTTTAAGCATAACGGCCATAGGTGGTCTTACATCCACATCGCTGGCATCGCTTACTAATTCGCAACTTGCGGTGCTTTCATCCTCCCAGATTTCGGCCTTGGGAGTATCGGGCATTCGCGGGCTTTCTGAAACACAAATTTCCTTGCTGACCGCAAGTCAGCTAGCAGCCCTAACAACTACCCAAGTAAAATCCTTGGACACCACTGCGGTTGAAGCGCTGACAAGCACACAGATATCGACCCTCAGCACCAACCAGATAAGCGCCCTGACCAGCACCAACCTCAGTGCCCTGAGCGCGTATCAAATGGCCGCCCTGACCTCAACCCAGCTTAAGTCGCTTGTGGCCAGCCAGCTTGCGGGGTTGCGCAGTGACGACATTACAGAGCTGACCGCCACAGAGATAGCCAACATCCAGTCCACAGCTCTGAGCGCCCTTACGCCAGAAGCTCTTACGGGGCTGAATGCCACGCTTATTGCGGCCCTCAACAGCACGCAGATCAAAGGGCTTAGCGCAACGCAAACAGCCTCGCTGGATCCTGAACAAATTGCCGCATTTCCTGCCGACCAGCTGACAGCCATGACCACTACGGCCTTCAAAGCCATCAGCACCAGCGCAGTGGCGTCCCTGAGTTCTACACAGCTTGCATCTCTGGGCCGCACGCTGCTCAACGCGCTCACATCCACCCAAATGCTTTCACTCAGCGAAACACAAATTGCAGAGCTGCCCCTTACCCAGTGGGCGGCCCTGACCTCAAGTCAGATCGGCTACCTGAACTCGGATGTGATCAGCTCCCTTACGTCAACCAAGTTAAGCGCCCTCACAACTTCCCAGATCAAGGGCATTTCAAGCACATCCCTGAGCCAGCTCTCTGCAACCCAGATGGCGGCCCTCAAATCCACACAGCTGGCGGCCCTCACCCGCACGCAGCTCACGGCACTCTCCGCCACAGACGTGGCAGAGCTGACAATAACAGAGCTCGCAGCCATGAGCTCAACCATGATTTCTTCGCTTTCAACCACCGCCTTGCAGGGGCTGAGTGAAACCCTTCTCGCTGCACTGTCGCCCTCGCAGATAAAAGGCATCACCAGCACCCAATGCGGCTCACTCACAGAAACCCAGCTGGCGGCCCTTACCCCCACGCAGATTGCAGCACTTAACATCACCACCATTCAGGGCTTGGCGTCCACAACGGTAAGCGCCCTTACAGAAACACAGATAGATGCGCTTTCGCCACAGCAAATTGCTGCCCTTTCGGCAGTTGCCGCCAGCAAACTTACCACAACGCAGATTGCAAGCCTGAATGCAACACAGCTGAGCGGCCTCAAGCCAATCCAGATGTCGTGGCTCAAGTCCACAGCCATAGCCGCACTGTCGCAAACCCAGATGTCGGCACTTTCCGCAAGGCAGATCGGCAGTATCAGCACCACGGCCCTTTCTGGCCTCAGTACATCGCAGATGGCCCAGCTCAGCTCCACCCAGCTTCAGGGGCTCACAACAACCCAGGTTGCCTCGCTGAGCTCCACGGTGCTCTCTTCTGTTACGGCCACCCAGCTCGGTGCACTGTCCATTGCGCAACTGCGGGCCATTTCCAGCACCAATTTCAGCGCACTCACATCCACACAGGTGCAGCAACTTTCGGCCACGCAGATAGCCTCACTCGGCGCAACCCAGTTTGCAGCGTTTACGGCCACAGACATGGCAGAGCTTTCAGCCACCAATCTGGCAGCACTCACCAAGGCAGAGATTTCAGCCCTGCCCACCGCCGCACTGCAAGGGCTTAGCCAAACGCAGATCAAGGCACTCACCGCCGCGCAGATTTCCGGTTTGTCGTCAACCCAGGTATCGGCACTCTCTGCCACACAGATTGCAGCCCTCAGCGATACGCAGATCAAGGCCCTCACTACCAGAGGGATAGCCGGCCTGACCCAGACCGACTTTGGGACCATGACGACCACACAGCTTGCGGCCATGACCTCTTCACAGATTGCGGCCCTTTCAACCACCACTGTCAGGGGACTGAGCACGGCACAGCTTGCTGCCCTACTGCCCACGCAGTTTGCTGCCCTCACGGGCACGCAATGCAGCGCCCTCACAACCCAACAAATGGCCGCTCTCACAGAATCACAGCTTGGCACTTTACGCGCTACAACAGTTGCGGGCATTACCGCCGAACAGGCAGGCGCACTGACAACCACGCAAATGGGCTGGCTGAGCACAACGCAGGTTGCGGCTTTGAGTTCCTCGGCCATTGCGGGCCTTACCACGAAACAGATTGCCGCGCTCAAGGGCACCCAGATTGCCGCGCTCAATTCCGTACAGCTGGCTTCACTGAGCGACCGCCAGCTTGCAACCATGTCGGCTACTCAGGTTGCGGCGCTGTCGCCTTCACAGATATCAAACCTTACCACCACCCAGATTGGCGACCTCAGCGCTACCCAGATTGCGGCTCTTTCCAGCACCCAGCTTTCGGCCCTTAGTGCCACAAGGTCTGCAAGCCTTACCGCCACCCAGGTGGCAGCCCTCAGCCTGACCCAACTGGCGAGCCTTTCGGCAAACCAGCTGCGCGCCCTTACCACCTCGGCTATCAGCGGCTTTACCCCAACAGAAATTGCCGCGCTTAGCGAAGGCCAGCTTTCGGCTTTTTCCGCAGCACAGTTTGCCACGCTGTCCAGAACCCAGATTGCGGCCCTGACCACAACACAGTGGGGTTCGCTGGACACCACGCTGGTGGCAGCCCTGACCACCAAGCAGGTTGCCAACCTGACGCCGACCCAGATTGCCTCATTGAGCCAGGAGCAGGTTGCCGCGTTTACAACCACAGGGCTCTCGGCACTGACCACAACGGGCATTGCTGCATTGCGTGATACGCAGATTGCCGCAATCAGCGCCACGGCCATTGGCGCTCTGGCCGCCACGCAATTAGCCGCCATGACAGCTACCCAACTGGCGGCGCTATCGGCCACGCAGATGGGGGCCATATCTGAAACCAGCATAGCGACCCTGAGCACCACGGCACTGTCAACCCTGACCAGTACGCAGTATGCGGCGCTAAGCTCTACCCAGGTGGCGGCCTTTACCGAAACCCAGGTGAGCTCGCTCTCGGCGGCACAGCTGGCAGCCTTCAGCGCCACGCTTATTTCTGGTCTTGCATCCACCCAGGTTGCGTCGCTCACAACTACACAACTGAAGGCTCTTTCTGCCGATCAGATCAGCGCCCTGACCACCAGCGGCCTTGACGGCATCAACGCCACGCAGCTTGCGGCGCTCTCATCCACCCAGCTTCAGGCTTTAAACTCAACACAGCTTGCCAGCCTTGAAGGCCGCCAGATAGCCTCGCTCACTGCTGAGCAGTTGCAAGTGCTTATGCCCTCGCAGATAGGCGGGCTTGAGACAACAGACCTTGCAGCCTTGACGCCCACCCAGATTGCTTCACTGAAGGCAACACAGATTGCCGCGCTCAGCACTACGCAAACTGCGGCACTCACCGGCACGCAGGTACGGGCGCTGAATACGGAACAACTGGCGGCACTTTCCAACGCGCAGATTGCCTCGCTGTCCACAACAGCCGTTGCCAGCCTTTCCCTTACCGCACTTGCATCGCTGACAACCCGGCAGTTTGGATCCCTTGCGGCAACACAGTTTGCCGCCCTTACCACCACGCAGATCGCAGGCCTGACCACTGAACAGATGGGCAGTTTGACGACCACAGAACTGGGCGGGCTTTCCGACTCCCAGATTTCGGTGCTCAGCACCACCCAGCTTGGAGTCCTTGATACTGCCCAAATGCAGGCCCTTTCTGCCACAGCCCTGACCGGGCTCACGCAGGCGCAGATAGCCAGCCTTTCTGCCGACCAGCTTGAAATGCTCAGCGCGTCACAGCTGGGCTCACTAACCACAACCCAGATCAATTCTTTCTCTGCCACGCAGATGGCTTCACTTTCTGCCGCGCAGATTCAGGGGCTGTCAGGCGCCACAATTTCTGCGCTTACAACAACACTGCTGGCATCGTTGCCCGAAACGCAGCTGGCGGCCTTTACCACAACAGAAATGGCAGCCCTTACCAGCACCCAGGTGGCAGCGCTTGCGCCAACCCAGCTGGCGGCGCTTTCTACCCAGCAGGTGGCGGCTTTCAGCACCACAGCGGTAGCAGCGCTTACCCTGACCGAGCTTGCCAGCTTGAGCACCAGGCAGATATCTGCGCTTACATCTAGCCAGATGGCCGCACTCACAACCACCCAGATGGGATCGCTGACCGCAACGCAGCTTGGCGTGCTTACCAATGCGGAAATGTCCGCTCTTACCCAAACGCAGGTGGCAAGCCTGAGCAACACACAGCTGCAAGCGCTCAACACCACCCAGATTCAGGCTTTGAGCTCCACAGCCATCACGGGCCTTACAGCCACCCAATTGCAGGCCATGGACCAGACCCAACTTGAGATGTTGAGCACCACACAGCTGGCCACGTTGACAAGCAGCCAGATGGCCGCAATCACACCTGCCCAGATTGCGCAAATGACAAACGCGCAGATATCCGCCCTTTCGGCGACGCAAATTACGGCCCTGAGCGCAACACAGCTTGGCGCACTGACACAAACACAGATGACAGCGCTTACCGCCACAATGGTGGGCGCCATTACCAGCACCCAACTGGCGGCTCTCAGCGACACGCAGCTGGCCACACTGAGCAGCGAGCAGGTCGCGGCACTCAGCAGCACGGCGCTTGCGGGTCTTTCCACCACAAGGCTGTTGTCCATGACAAGCCGCCAGTTTGCCGCGCTTACCACAGCGCAGGTGGCAGCCCTTTCCACCACCCAGATTGCCGCCCTTACCGGCACAGCGATCGGTCTGTTGACCACCAACGAAATCAACGCCCTGTCCAGTTCGCAGATTGCCGCTCTTAGTGCGACCCAGCTTGCGGCCATGTCGGCAAGCCAGATTGCAGCCATTTCTACCAGCGCAATCACCGGGCTGAGTGAATCGCAGCTTGCGGCCTTCAGCAACGAGCAGTTCAACGCCCTTACCCCCACAGAACTTGGCGCGCTGAACACAGCCCAGATTCACTCACTCACCGCAACCCAGCTTGCCGGCCTGAGCACCACGCAATTCTCCGGGCTTACCCCTACACAGGTGTCAAAGCTTACCGCCAGCCAGATTGCGGCCTTGTCCACTACCCAGCTGGCTGCCATGAGCACCATGCAGATCACGGGCCTCACGGATACCCAGACACAGGCATTGTCTGCAACTCAACTCCAGGCTTTGAGCACATCGCAGATTACGGCCCTGTCCACCACGGCAGTGCGCAGCTTTACCGCTACGGAATTTGCGGCCCTCTCTACATCACAAATGGCAGCTCTGGCAGACACGCAGATTCAGGCCCTTGCAACCACCCAGGTTGCCTCCCTCACCCCCACACTGCTTTCGACGCTCACCACCACACAGGTGAGAGCTTTGACGGCAGATCAGGTGGCAACCCTCAGCGCCGAGCAGTTCAACGCCCTCAGCACAAGCCAGGTGGCAAGCATCTCTGGCACGGGTATTTCTGGCCTCAGCGCCACGCAGATTGGCAACATTGACGGCACTCTGCTGGCGAGCCTGAGCGTGACCCAGCTTGCCAGCCTTTCCACCAGAACAGTGTCAAACCTTACAAGCACCCATATCAACGCGCTTACCACAACCCAGCTGAGTAACCTCACGCCCACTAGTATTGCCGCTCTTTCCACCACGGTGGTTGCTTCACTTACAGCCAGCCAGCTCGAGGCGCTTTCGGCCCAGGAACTGTCGAGCCTGACGGCCTCGCAGGCAAGTGCGCTCACAAGCACCCAGATCGCAAGCCTGACCGCCACGCAAGTGAATTCCCTTTCTGCCACGGGTCTTTCAGGTCTTACGCCCACGCAGATCAGCGGACTCACACCTTCACAATTGCAAGGCCTTACCCAAACCAGCGTCAGGGCGCTTTCTTCTTCGGCAGTGTCGGGCCTCACAAGCACCCAGATTGCGGCCCTGACAACCACGCAGTTCACCAGCCTTTCTGCAACGGGCATCAAGGGCTTTTCGGCCACACAAATTGCAAGCCTTACAGCAGGGCAGGTATCGCTGCTTACCGCAGAAGAACTTTACGGCCTCACGTCCGCACAGGTAGGGGCCTTGGCCCAGTTCGAGGCTCTTGGCTCAAGCCAGATTGCCGCCCTGTCCACTACTGGCATCATGGGTCTTACGGCCAGTATGATTCAGGGCATGACCGCAACCCAGCTTGCGGGGCTAACGGCAACGCAGGTCAACTCTCTGACCACCACCGAGATAGACAGCCTTTCCACAGCGCAGATCGCGGCGCTGAGCACGCAGCAGATACAGGCCCTCAATCGCGCCCAGATTCGCTCGCTGAGCACCGAGCAGCTGGCAGCACTGACAACAACACAGTTTGCCGCGCTTACCCCGGCCCAGATAGGCAACCTGTCGGCAACAGAACTGACCAGCCTTTCTGCGACGCAATTGCAACAGATCTCGCCCACACAGTTTGGCGGCTTGAACGGCGAACAGATCAGTGCTATGACTGCAACACAGATTGCAACGATTACGGCAACCCAGATAAGCGGGATTACAACCACAAGTATTGCCGCATGGTCGCAATCCGTAATGGATTCACTTACTGAAAAAAGTTTTGAATTTGACGCTCTGAACGCAACACAGATACGGGCATTTACCACTACCCAGCTATCCACCATGACACCCGCGCAGCTTGCCGCACTTTCCAGTGCCCTGGCATAGTGCATAGGTTGAATGCAGTTGCACAGTTTTTATAGCAGCGGCCTACATTTTCAATAATACCGCCTCTGGACACAACACAGACATTAACAGGATAAGGCATGCCGAACGATATTCTTTCACCAGCACTCATTGCCTCCATGGTGGGCAATTTGAGCGTTCCTGACCTGATCCGCACCATGGAAACATTCAAACAGAGCGGCCAAACTGCCTCCATTGAGGCAGGTTATGCCGCATGGATAGCGCACAATCAGGGGCATCCGCTGCTGTATGCCGTGCTTTTCAACTATTCTGTGTGTCTGTCTGACGTTGGCAATCTTGATGAAGCCCAGCAACAGCTTGAAAAAGCAATTGCCATCAACCCGGACTTTATGCCCCCCTATATAAACCTTGGGCGCATCTATGAACGCCAGGGCAAAATAGGTCTTGCCATTATTCAATGGTCTGCGGGACTGACCAAGATGTCTGCCATTACAGGCATGGGCATCACCCACAAAACCACGGCCCTTAACCAGAGCGCCAGAGCCCTGGAAGCCATTTCGCAGGACGAATCCGCCGAGCTGATGCTGCGCGAAAGTCTGGAGCTTGATCCGCACCAGAGCGAAGTTGCCCAGCACCTCATTGCCCTGCGCCAGCGGCAGTACGAATGGCCCGTGGTGCTTCCCACCGACCGAGTTAGCCGCAGCTGCCTCATGCAAGGCATGTCGCCCCTGTCGGCAGCCGCCTACACAGACGACCCCATGCTGCAACTGGCCCTTTCAAGCCACTACAACATCACCGATGTGGGCACGCCGCCGCAGGTTTTTGATGCATGGCCCAAGGCAACAGAGCACGAAGGGCCGCTGCGCATTGGCTATCTTTCGTCCGACCTGCGCGAACACGCCGTGGGCTACCTGATGACCGAAATTTTGGGCCTGCACGACAGAAGCAAGGTTGAAATATTCGCCTACTACTGCGGCCCCGCAACGCAAGACCAGTTGCACCAGCACTTTCACACCACCGCCGACCACTGGGTTTCGCTCAGCGAAATGGACGATGATGCCGCCCAGCGCATTGCAGACGACGGCATCCAGATTCTTGTGGATGTCAACGGCTATACGCGAGAAGCACGCCTCAAGGTGGTGGCCCGGCGGCCTGCGCCGGTCATTGTTAACTGGCTCGGTTACCCCGGCACCATGGCCAGCCCCTACCACAACTATATTGTGGCCGATGACTGGATTATCCCTGAATCGCACGAGCTGTATTATTCAGAAAAAGTTCTGCGGCTGCCCTGCTACCAGCCCAACAACCGCAACCGCGCCCTGTCGCCCGTGCAGCCCCGCCGCTCCGAAGCCGGCCTGCCCGATGACGCCACCGTGTACTGCTGCTTTAACGGCTCGCACAAAATCCACCGTGCAACCTTTGAACGCTGGATGCGTATTCTTGCGCAGGTTCCAGACAGCGTGCTGTGGCTTCTTGACGGATCAGAAACAACCAACAAGCGCCTGCGCGAGCATGCGGCACAGCTCGGCATAACCGAAGACCGCATCATATTTGCGCCCAAGGTTGCCAATGCCAGCCATCTTGTGCGTTACCCGCTGGCAGACCTGTTTTTGGACACCACGCCCTACGGCGCGCACACCACCGCCTCGGATGCCCTGTGGATGGGTGTTCCGGTGCTGACGTGCAGTGGCCGCTCGTTTGCCTCGCGCGTGTGCGGCAGCCTGGTGCGCTCTGCCGGAACCCCGGACATGGTTTGCGAAAATCTTGATGACTATGTGCAAAAGGCCGTGGAGCTGGGCAAGAACAAAGAGCAGCTTAAAGCCGTAAGGAAACAGCTGGCCAAAGCCCGCAAAACCTGCACACTTTTTGACATGCCCTTGCTGATCAACAGCCTCGAGGCTCTATACGAGCAGATGTGGGCTGCCTGCAAACAGGGCAAAACGCCCCGTCCCGACCTTGCCCAGCTTGAAACCTATCTGGAAGTTGGCATTGATCTGAACCATGAAGAACTGGAAGTGCAGACCATTGCCGACTACAAGGGCTGGTGGACTGAGCGTCTGGCCCGGCGGCACAAGCTGCGCCCCATGTTGATGGACAAGCGCATGGCCACTGACCCCAAGCTGTTTGGCTAGCGGGCAGGATATCTGAAAGCGAGAACTGAGGGCCAGCCACTGCCATAGAACAGGGGTTCCCTCGGCATAGACCATCCCCCTTGCCACACGACTACACATAGACCGCAGCGCCAGGTCTTGCCCTTGCGCCACCACGCCACAGCAAGCATTCAAAAAAGCCCGTTAGGCACACAGCCTGACGGGCTTTGCGCGCATCAG
>SAAX01000121.1 GCA_009929215.1 Deltaproteobacteria bacterium
ATACGGGCGCGGGCGTTGTTTCGGGTTCAGCTGCGTCAGCCTGTTGCAAGTCATTGGCTGCTGCTGCCAGCAGGCTGTCGATATCCACGCCCATGTCGCCAGGCCCAGATGTCGGCGTAGAAGCAGACGCGGGAGGTGTTGCGGGCGCGGCCTCAGGCGCAGCCGATTGTGCAGGGGCGGGGCTTGGCTCTGCTTCCAGCCCGGCGGTGGCCGCAGCCAGCAGACTGTCGAGGTCATCGTTGGTAACAGCAGCCGTGGGCGTGGCCGATACGGGTGCGGGCGCTGCTTCGGGTTCAGCTGCGTCAGCCTGTTGCATGTCATTGGCCGCTGCCGCCAGCAGACTGTCAATATCCACATCCATGCCAGCGCTTGGGCCCGGCTGCGGGGCTGCCACAGGTTGCGGAACTGCCGCTGGCTGTGAAGCTGCCGCTGGCTGCAGGGCAGGCTCTGCCGTCATTATGGGGCCTGGCCCAGAGGCTTGCCCGGCGGCGGCCTCAAGCAGACTGTCGAGGTCGTCGTTGGAAAACGTTTTTTGCGGCGCGGCAGGAGCCACCTCGGTTATCGGGCTGGCTGCGTTCAGCAGGTCGTCAATCTCGCTGGTGGGATTGGACTGCGGAGCAGCTCCCACAGATGCCAGCAGTTCGTCCAGATCAGGCGCATTGAGGTTTGGCCTCGGCTCTGCGGCCATTTCTGTTGCAGACGCAGCTGCGGCAGGAGCGGCAGGCGCAGATGGTGCGTTAAAGTCGTTCAGCAGGGCATCCACGGCCTGATCGGGAGTTTCCGGCGAGGCAGTGTCGGCCTCGCGGTCAGATGGCTGCGGAGGAATGTCCAGAGAATCCAGCAAGCTGTCCACATCACCCATGCCCGGCATATTGAGCTGCTCGTTAGGGTCAATGTGGTGGTCTGTCTGAGTGGAAGGGGCAGAAAAATCAAGCGCCACGTCGGCGGGGTCATCCTGCGCGTCGGCCTTGATGTCCATCTGGGCCAGCAGGTCGTCGATTTCTGCATCTGCCTTGGCTGCGCCATCGTTGAGATCGCGCAGGTGTTCCTGAAGCTCTTCTTTTTCGGCTGCGGCCTCAGCTGCGGCATGGGCACGGGTTTGCTCGGACGGATCGCTTGCCGGAACTTCGCCTTTTTCGATCAGTTCTGTGAGATCGATGATTTGTTCATCGGTTTCAGCGGTGTTCTGGGCAACCATGCGCCACCTCGTGGGTTATGTGCAGCGGCCAAAGGCCGGAATCATGCAAAATATCTCGTTTCATACTGCAAAAACGACAGATTTTCTTATCAGTTTATGGCAAAAGACGCAAACCTGCCAAAATAGTCAGCTCCAGAATGGCCATATTTGCGGATTTGTGAAAAAAACAGGGGTATAGCGGCTTTCATGAGGCGCGATTATTATTTTGCTCACAGCTGGCCCAGCGCCCGCCTAAAGACGCAGAAAGCCGCCCTGAGGCGGCCTTCTGACAAAAAACGGGTGTGCAAGACTACGGGTGGCACTTGGACTTGGCGCAGCCTGTCATGTCCTTCTTGAGTTCGGGCTTTTCTTCCGCAACCTTGGAATGGCAGCCGAGGCAGTTGGAGTGCTTGAGCTCCTTCTTGGCGTGCACCACATAGTACAGACTCTTTTCGCCCTGCTTGCCGGTGAGGTCGTCGTGGCAACCGGAGCTGCCGCACTTGGCATAGCTTTCCTTGCCGTCCACCTTGTGGTGGCAGGTAACGCATTCAACCTTGGCATGTACCGCGTGGGGGAACATGACGGCTTTTTGCGAACCCTTGAATTCCAGCGGCTTGTCAGGGGCGGCGGGGGCGGCAAAAGCGGCCAGGGCCAGGGTAAACACCATGATACAGGTAAGAACCATAACTTTCTTCACGGCAGACCTCCTTAGTGTGCGGCAGATGAGAACAAATTAGTAGGGATTTTACGGTCCTCTGTGCGGTGTGTCAATGACTATGGCAAAATGCCATACCAACTATTTTGATATGTTGCCAAGGTCAGAGCCCTTTTTGCGGGCATAGCCCCTTGGCGTCAGCATAAAGTTGCCCAGCGCGCGGCTTTCGGCATTGCCGATGATGAGCAGCGAAAGCATGTCCACCTGCTCGGGGTCGAACTGGTCAAGCCGAAACACGCTGGCCTCCTGGCCGGGACGATACGCCTTGCGTACAAGACCCACGGGGCAATGCGGGGCGCGGAACCTGCGGGCAATTTCAATGGCCTGCTCCAGATGGTGGGGCCTGCCCTTGGAACGCGGATTATAGATGGCGCAGACAAAATCGGCTTCCAGCGCGGCATTGAGCCTTCGCACGATTGTTTCCCAGGGGGTGAGCAGGTCGCTCAGGCTGATGCAGGCAAAGTCGTGCATAAGCGGTGCGCCCAGCAGGGCGGCAGCCGCGCATACCGCTGGCACGCCCGGCACAACGCCAAAGGGAACCGTGCCCACCAGACCCTTTGATTCCAGCACTTCAAGCGCCAGCCCGGCCAGGGCGTAAATGCCCGGGTCGCCAGAGCATACAAGGGCTGTGGGCTGGCCGCCAAGGGCCGCCTCTACCGCTGCGGCGCAGCGTTCTTCTTCATGCCTCATGCCAGTACTGATGCACTGCTTGCCCGCCAGCAGCTCTGGCGGCACAAGTTCCATGTACAGGTTGTATCCGGCCACGCAGGTGGCCTGAGCAAGCACCGTGCGGGCCTGTGGGGTAAGACATGCGGCGTCGCCGGGGCCAAGGCCTACAACGTGCAAACTGGCTGGAGTCATTGAATCATCCTGTCTGTCAGGGCTGCGGCCACGGCTATGGCTATGGTCAGCTGGCCCTGCACTGTGGTTTTGGGAAGGAACAGACGGGGCGTGCCCGCCGGAAAAATTTGTGCCACAGCCAGCAGGGCCGCTGCTTCGCACACGCTGAAAGGCGGCTGAGCAAAGCGCTTGCCTGCGGCGGCCGAAGGGTTGGGCGTGGTGCAGCGTGCAAGGTCGCTGGCCGCAAAACACCGCAGGGGAAGTTGCAGGCTCTCGGCCAGTGCCACCAGGGCCGGTTCCTGCAATTTTTCGTGCACCGTGGCAAGGGCGATCACAGCCAGAGGCTCCAGCCCCTGCTGTTCAAGCAGGGTGTGCACAGCGTCGATCACCATGTTTGTGGGCACATTCTTGCGGCAGCCAAGCCCAAGCACCAGCCGGGGAGCAGCCACGCGCAGGATTGTGGGCTGTGCCTCAAGCCGCCGCCAGTGTGCGGCCACAAGCTGGCCTTCTTGCGCGGGCGGCTGAGTGGTGGTGTCTGCAACCGGCAGGCGCAGTAGGCCGGGGTGATCGGGCACGGCACAGCAGGGGTCCCACAGGTGCAGATGATTGCCTTCCAACAGGGCGGCCTGTGCTGCGGGCAGACTGTTCCAGTCCACAGGGCGCAGGCCCGCATCGCGCAGCAGCATATCCAGTGAGATGACAGGTGCGGCGGGATCATGCGTAGTCGAGGCGCAATCCGAGGCAGTCGTGACCACGGGCGCGGCCTGAAGCAGGGCGGCCACATGCCGGGCCAGATCGTTGCCGCCGCCCCAGTGGCCAGCAAGCAGACTGATAACGTAGTGCCCGGCAGGGTCAAGCACCAGCACCGGGGCATCAATGCTCTTGTGC
>SAAX01000122.1 GCA_009929215.1 Deltaproteobacteria bacterium
ACAACAATATAGGCAATCACCGCCTTTTGGTAATTGAACCCTTTAATCGCTATGGAGCCACCACTATCTGCTGTCATCTTCCCCGTGCTCCTCTTTGGAAGGCAAAAATTGACGCAAACATCATACTACGTATGCTGTATTGGTGCGTACTACAAGTCAGGGGGTAGGAATAGGGTAGGACAAATAAAAAAGCCCTTACGGCTCGTCTCCGTAAGGGCTTGTATTATCTGGTTGCGGGGGCAGGATTTGAACCTACGACCTTCGGGTTATGAGCCCGACGAGCTACCGAGCTGCTCCACCCCGCGACACGTGCAGCGTTTCTCGCTGCGAGAAGATATATGTAAGCGCAAGGCCGCTGACTGTCAAGAAAATTTGTAAAATTCTTTTGGGCGGTCGCTTTCATATCTCTGTGTCCTTGCCTCAAATCCGCTGTTGGCGCAGTTTTGCGCCGTTTATCTTTGCGCAAATTATTTTTGCTCTGGCCCATGTGCGTCTGTTTTCTGTTTCTGCCAGCCGTATGGGGTGTGGCGTTTCGCAAAACACATTGGCTCAATATGTTGAAATATATAGTAAGCTTAATTTAATTTGCAGTAAATACATGGCGCATGAATTATTCAATCGAAAATTGCCATAATCGAGGCAATTTCTACATATTCGGCGCGTTGCGCGTTACCGCTACCTGCCTAATTTATAGAATAGGCTTGATCGCGGCCCGCCCCGTTCGCTCACGCAGCCGATTGCAAACACTGCCGCGCGGGGCTAAACTTCGGCTGTCAGCGCCGCCTTGCGTTTTGTCGGGCGGCCCGCCGCATCAAATCTTCCGGATGTTTTGTCATGCTCACCCTTGTTTTGGCCGTAGTCATTGCCGTTGCCGTTTCCTTTACCTGTTCGCTGCTTGAAACGGTGCTCTATTCCTTATCGTGGTCAACCATCGAGCGGTTGCGCAAGTCTGGTAGCAAGTCTGGCGAGTTGCTCTACGCCCTGCGCACGCAGGTAGACAAACCCATTGCCGCCATCCTCACCCTCAACACCATTGCCAATACCGCCGGGGCCACGGTGGCAGGCGCGGCCTTTTTGTCCGTATATGGCTCGGAATACATGTCTGTTTTTGCCGTGGGCTTTACCGTGCTTATTTTGACTATGGGCGAAATTTTGCCCAAAAGTCTTGGCGTGGCTAAAGCAGAAACGCTTGGTGTGTTGCTGGCCCGGCCCCTTGCCATTATGGTCAAGCTGATGTCGCCCCTGCTGTGGCTCACCAGCATGATCACCCGCCTTGTGGCCCCGCCGTCCGCAGGGCCGATTATTTCAGAAGACGACATCCGCGCTGTCACCAGCCTTTCGCGTCAGGCGGGGCGCATCAAACCGTATGAAGAATCCTTTATCCGCAACGTGCTGGCGCTCGACCAAAAGCGCGTGCGCGAAATCATGACCCCGCGCACCGTGGTGTTTGAACTGTCGGACGATCTTACCGTAGAGCAGGCCTATGCCGACCCGCGCACCTGGCATTTCAGCCGCATACCCGTGTACGGCGACAATAACGAAGACATCGTGGGCGTGGTAGAGCGCCGTACCCTTGGCCGCTGCATGAATGATGGAAGCAGGGATGTGCCCATCAGCAAGATAATGCGGCCCGCGCATTTTATTCTTGAAAACCAGACCCTCGACGTGCTGCTGCATGATCTGCTCAAGGCCCGCGTGCACCTGTTTGTGGTGCTGGACGAATACGGCGGGCTTGCTGGCGTTGTTTCGTTAGAGGATGTGCTGGAAGAAATTCTTGGCAGCGAAATTGTGGACGAAAGCGACAAGGTGGACGACCTGCGCGCCCTGGCCCGCCAGCGGCGGCGAGAACTGAGCGGCAACAGGCAGGCGTAGAGCGCCTTTAGCCCACGCACATGCGCGAAAGATTCGTAACAGCTCTTGCGGCGGTAATCTTATTGTAATACTATGATAGGTCACAGCCCTGTTGTGCTTGGCAGGCGCGCTTCGGCTAGATTGCTTCAGGCTGTCGCGCTTCGATCTGGCCCCATCGCCGGGAGCAGTAGGCCGTAATCGACCCCCTTGGCCATAGCCTGTCATAGTGTGCCATGGTCTGGCAGTAGGGCAGCCCGCGCAAAAGTTGCCCTGCGCATTCGGCATACGCAAGCCGGGTACATTCCTTGCGTTTAGTGTGACTGCAATCACAGAAACCACCCACTGCCATAGGCTATACTTCTATTAAAAATAATTCCTATCTTGTCAGCAGGTGCAAAATAGCGTAGGGTTTAGAGCAATCAGTGTCGGGCGATTCAGGGCAAAAGCCAGCCCGGCAGATTCGGTCTTTCTGCCCGTGTGGCAGCGCAGGCCGAAGGCCATGGCCCCTTTCGGGCAGCACAAACATGGCCCAATGTTTCAGGAGAAACGCATGGCCCGTAAAAAAAACACAGGCATCTACATAGCCGCGCTGCTGCTCTTTTTGGGCGGGGTGGGCTATCTTGCATATTCCGGCTTTTCTGAAAACAGCGTGTATTTTCTGAATGTGTCGGAAGCCAAGGCCGCAACGCCCGATAAACTCGTGGCGGCGCGGCTTTTTGGTACTGTTGCCGAAGAGGGAATTGAAAAGCACCGGGGCGCGCCCGGTGTGAGCTTTCGCCTTGAAGACAAGGACAACGCCAGCCAGACCATTGAAGTGAATTATTCCGGCGCAGTGCCGGATACCTTCAAGGCCGGGGCCGAAGTTATTGTCGAAGGCGGCATGAGCCCAGAGGGCCGGTTCAAGGCCAAAACGCTCATGACCAAGTGTCCCTCAAAATATCAAAAAGAGAATCGCGGCTAGCCTGCGGGCTGGCTGCGCGCTGCCGGGGGCGACCGGCCACGGGCCTTTCGCTCCATCTAATGTTGCGGGCTTCAATTGCGGGCGCAGATTGCTTGTAGTTTGTTGGCCCGAATTGCTGACCAGACTGCTTGCCTGATTGATGGCTCATATTTCGATTTTGGCTGCCCTGCAATGCCGTGCGTTGATGGCACTGCGCCCAAGGTTGACCGGTTTACTGATGCACAAATGAAAGTCACTCCCCGCCGCGCGGCGGGCCGCCCACTGGTGGGATAAAGGAGTTGTATGTACGTTTTTGCCTTTGCTCTTCAACTGATAGCCCTGCTGGCCGCCCTTGGCGGCGGTGGTCTGGCCCTTCTGCAACTGTGGCAAAACCGGGAAGACTCCCTGCCCGTGGTTGAAAAAGCCCACCTTGTCATCAGCGGCGCACTGTTGCTGGCCTCGTCCCTGCTGCTGCACGCCCTGTTCTGGAATGATTTTAGCCTGTCCTACGTGGCCAGCTATACCGACCGCATTTTGCCGGTGTTTTATCGTCTCACGGCATTCTGGGCCGGGCAGCCCGGTTCCATGCTCTTTTGGGCATTGGCCGTGGGCCTGAGCGGCAGCGCCTTTGCCCTTACGCGGGCTTACAAAAACCTCAGCCGCCCCACGCGCCTGTGGTACTGGAGCTTTTTTTACGTCATCATGGGCTTTTTTGCCCTTATTCTCACCAGCTGGAGCAACCCCTTTGTGCTGCAAACGCCTGTTCCGGCAGACGGCAACGGCCTGAACCCCCTGCTCC
>SAAX01000004.1 GCA_009929215.1 Deltaproteobacteria bacterium
GGTGAACACGGGCGGCACGCTCACGTACAGCACCGAGGTCAACACCTCTGACCTGCGGGCCGACAACAGCATCGACGCCAAGGTCGAAACCTTTGACGCCGCTGGCAACCCCGGCTCCGCCACGGCCACCCGCGCTGTCACCTTTGACACCACGGCACCCACGGCGGCCATCACCATCGGCGTCATCGCTGGCGACGACGTGCTGGATAACACCGAAACGACACAGACAAATACCACTGTGGGTGGCACGGTAACTGGCGATGTGAAGGCGGGCGACACCGTCACCCTGACGGTTAACAACCAGACCTACACGGCCACAGTAAACTTGGTTGGCGGGGCGTACGTTTATCAGACAAGCGTGCTGACCTCTGACCTGGTGGCAGATCATAGCATTGACGCCAGGGTTGTGGTCAGTGACGCCGCTGGCAACACAGCAGAAGCCTCGACCAGTCGCTCTGTTACGGTCAATTCTGACCCCAGTGCGGTTGCTGACACCAACACAATCTACCAGGGTGATCCTGTTGCCCATGGCAACGTCCTGATCAACGATACCGATGCGGACGGCAACCACCTGACGGTGGTGGGAGTTACCGCTGGCACAGCCACTCCTGGAACATCTGGAGTAGGCTCGGTCATCACAGGTACATACGGCACCATCACCATTAATGCAGACGGCAGCTACGACTATCACCTTGATAACAGCAATGCCACAGTCAAGGGGCTGGACGGCTCCAGCCTGACAGATACGTTCAGCTACAATATGACTGACGGCAACGGTGGTTACTCCACAGCCACGGTCAAGGTTACCATCAACGACAGCAAGTACACTGTCGATACTACCAACGGTGATACAACCATCAATGGTGGCAGCGGAAACGATGTGCTGCTGGGTGATCAGGGTGGAACAAGCACCGAGTTTGTGCCTGGCACAACGCCCACCAACTACGATGTGTGCATCATTCTTGATACTTCGGGCAGCATGGATGACCGCATTGGCGGCACAACACGTCTTGCTCTGGCCCAGAATGCCCTGACCAATCTTCTGAACGACCTGAAGGACCACCCAGGCACAGTCAACATCAAGCTTATTGGCTTCAGCAGTTCAATAACCATAGACCTTGAAGCTCTTGAGGGCAGCAGCAAGTACCAGAAGAATTTTGCCAAGTTGCTTGCGGAACTCAACGACGCAGAGGCTAGTGGTGCCACCAACTACGAGGCGGCCTTCACCGCTGCCGCAAGCTGGTTTGCCGGAAATGCTGGCAATGGCAATACCAAGCTTACGTACTTCCTGTCGGACGGCGTACCCACTTCCCGAGATACGTGGTATGGCACAACCAATGATGGTGATGGCTCTCGTATGTCGGAAGATGAATTCACTGAAGCCTTGGCCCAGTACAACTCGCTCGTCGCTGCCGGGGTTCAGGTCAACGCCATTGGCATTGGCACAGGCATTGATGCCAACGTCCTGAAGTACTTTGACAACACCCCTCTCCCTGGCGGTTCGGTCAGCACTTCCACAACAACCTTCAACGGAAACAATTACTCGGACACATTTACCTACACTGGCAAGGCTGGTGCGGTAAGCATCGTAAACAACGCAGCGGAACTTACGGCTGCGTTGAATGAGGGCACACCCGATGAACTTCGGGTTAACCTGGTATCCGTCGGCAAGGATACCGTGAACGGCGGTGCGGGCAACGACATCCTGTTTGGTGATGCCGTTAACGCCAACTGGCTGCTTCAGGACACCAGCTGGACATCCCCAGCCAAGGCCACTCTGAATCCCGGCGATTCAGTAAAGATCGTGCGTGAGTACGTGCTTGCAACTTCGCTGCAGGGCACAACCCTTACAGGGGCAGCCCTTGAAGCCGCCATTAACGAAGCTATTTCGCGCGAACTTACCGAGCACAGCATGCTCTATGGTTTGAGTGAAACTTCGCGGGGTGGTGCGGATACCCTCACCGGCGGCGATGGCAATGACATGCTCTTCGGCCAGGCTGGAGCGGATATTCTTGACGGTGGTGCCGGGCATGACATGCTGGTGGGCGGTTCGGGTAATGACGAGCTTACTGGCGGCACAGGGGCGGATCTGTTCCTCTTCCACTCTGGCAGTGGCGCAGACATCATTACTGATTACAATGCAGCTCAGGGCGACGCTATTGTCCGGGTTGGTGATGCCGCCGCAGGCGACAGCATCACCGGCGCTAATGCGAGTGATGTCCATCGGGTCAATGACGTACAGCAAGGGCATAACGTCACCATAGCTGATGGCAATAACCACCTGCTGGTTGGCAGTGGAGTTTCGACCGATGGCAATCACTACACAGGTGCGGAGGCACCGGGATTGACCTTTGATAATTCCCTTACGGGTGGTTCCGGCGACGACGTGATCTACGGCGGTGCTGGCAATAACTACCTCAATGGCGGCGCGGGCAACGACCACATAATTGGTGGCTCGGGTGACAGCTACCTCTTTGGTGGCGATGGAAACGACAGTCTGTATGGCGGGTCGGGCAACGACCACCTCTACGGTGGCGCAGGCAACGACAAGCTGGACGGCGGCGCAGGCAACGACTTCCTGGACGGCGGTACGGGCACCAATACCCTTTCGGGTGGTGCTGGCAACGACATCCTTGTTCACCACAATGGCGACACCATCAGTGGCGGTCAGGGAATCGACGTACTGTTGACCGGCAATTCCACCAGCGACCTGAATACGCTGCTGACATCGGCCCAGGAAGTAGAAGTGGCCATCAAGGGAACTAGTGCTAACCCCAATGCCCCGCTGAGCCTCACGGATATCAGCAAGCTGGCAGACGTGGGCATCAACATCAGCGATACGGCTGATGGAGCTGTCATGACTCTGTCTGACCAGTGGACGGCAACCGGAACGAACACTTTCACCAATTCCAGTGCTCATCTTGAGCTGACCACCAACCTTACAGACAGCCACGATTCCGGCTCGTCCGCAGAAGTGGCCAAGTTCATACTGAACAACGGCTAGACCAAATAACTGTTGGGCGGCATCCACATTCTGGGTGCTGCCCAACTAAAAGAACCCCGAGGGTATCTTGGTAGTACCAAGGTCTCCTCGGGGTTTTTCGATTTGAACGGCGTCAGGCCTGCTGCGACAGATGGGGCAAACTCACTCCTCTCACGGCATAAAAAAAGTGCTCCTGCAACAGAAGCACATTCGTTCAATGAAAATCAGCCACAAAAACGGATTCAGGACAGCAGGGAGATTATACTGCCAAGATCGCGCAACAGCGGGTCTTCCTCATCGGGCATGGCATCTTCCGCTGCCTTGGTCAGTATGTCTGCCTGTTTTACCAAAAATTCGGATTCACTGGCGTATGCGTCTGAGAGAGCGTCATTACCATTGTAGATGATGGTGGCAGTCGTTACATTTGTAGAAAGACTGCTGATAAGCGCATCAAGATCAAGAGTACCACTGCTCAAGTCTACGCTCGAGAGAGAATTGAGATACGACATATCATTCAGTTTAAAATTTGAATTGTCGTATCCCGTCTGTATTTTCACTGTTGCGGAATTACCATCGGCGCTGACTGTAAGGCGGCTGTCGCCTGTCCAGCCAGATTTGTCCAATAAAGAAATGTTGTTATATTTCGAGTTGGCAATGGTCGAAGTGATACCCTGAGCCAGAGCCGTGAATTTTACGCCGTTTACTGCGCCCTTGGTAGAGTCGGCCTTAACCTCCTGCGCAAGGGCCAGCATTTCTGTCAGATTATCAACAATTGTCGAAGCAGAGCTGGCAACAATGTCAGCGATATTTGACGCCTCAGTGGCATTTTTAGCCCCCTGGCGCAGCATTGCAGAGTCACTTCTGATACGGCCAGTCAAAGCTTCGGCCATCATTTCCCTGCCGGATTTTTGCGTGATCGTCGGTGTTGCCTGCTGCACGCTATCCAGCAGCAGGCTCAGGCTGCTGCTTCTCAGGTATGTATAGGTCAGAAGCTGGTCAAAGAAGTCCATCCGCCACCCCTCTTCCGTAAGGATATCTGCTCCTGATCAGCTTATCGGCGGATTTTTTAAAAAACTTAGCTCGCGGGGTGAGTCTTTCAGACGGCTGCGTTCATGCGCCACAGTGCCCACGAAAGGGCCGTGGCAAAGCACACCCAGCACGCATACGGAAGCATGAGAACAGCAGCAACCATTGAGATGCGCCGCATAATAGCCACACAGCCCCAAACAGCCACAGCCAGGGCCGCGCACACCACAAATGCGGCCATGCCCGCTGGCTTCAACCAGAAAACCACGGGCCACAACGCATTGAGGGCAAGCTGCCCCCACCAGCAGGTATGCGCCTGTGTATACGCCCTTGAGGGGCGCATTGGCTTCTTTCTCCATACCTGCCATATTGCAAGACACATGCAGATATACAGCGCAGTCCACACTGGCGCAAAAATCCACCCCGGCGGAGCCCAGGCAGGCTTTATCAAAGCGGCATAATACTGGGTGATGGAAACCTGCAAGGTAAAGTACGAACCAATCACGGCGGCAGCGCAGGTAGCAGCCAGATAACCAAGCAGCGTAATCAGTGGCAATTTGCTGTCCTGGGGTACATTCATAAACACCGCCACAATATTTGTACTCAAAGAGTTCAACAAGACAAATCGAGGATGAAACGGCAGATGCATTTTGTAAAGGCAAAAGGAATTTTATCCGCAAAAAATGGCCTGAATCTTTACCGTGGCTGCACGCACGGCTGTATTTATTGCGACTCGCGCAGCACCTGCTACAACATGGATCATGATTTTGAAGACATAGAGGTAAAAGAAAACGCCCTGGAGCTGCTTGATAGTGCCCTGAAGCGCAAACGAAAAAAATGCATGATCGGCACAGGTTCCATGACCGACCCGTATATTCCGGCAGAACTGAAACTCGGCAATGTGCGAAAAGCCTTGTCGCTGCTGCACCAGTACGGCTTTGGCTTTACGGTAATAACCAAGTCGGCCAGCATACTGCGCGACCTCGACCTGCTGCAAAAAATCAATAGCAAGGCCAAGTGCGTGGTGCAGATGACCCTGACCACGCACGATGAGCAGCTCTGCAAAAAGCTGGAGCCCAACGTAAGCACCACCGCAGAGCGGTTTGCCGCCCTGCTGCGCCTGCGCGATGCGGGCATACCCACCGTTGTGTGGCTCTGCCCCATTTTGCCCTTTATCAATGATACAGAGGAAAACATCGCCGGGATTCTGAACTACTGCACAGAGGCAAAGGCGCGCGGCATCATCTGCTTTGGCATGGGGCTAACGCTGCGCGACGGCAACCGACAATACTTCTACAGCCAGCTGGACAGGCACTTTCCCGGTATGAAGGAAAAATATATGCGCACCTACGGCACGCAATACATACTGGGCAGCCCCAACGGCAAACACCTGATGGACTTGTTTCACAGACACTGTGAGCAACACGGCATCATGCACGACCCCGCGCAAATTTTTGAATACCTGAGCACGCTTGATGAAAAACAGCCACGCGAGCAGCTAAGCCTGTGGGGGTAAGGGAGAAGCTCCTTTTTGTTTGGAGCAAGCTGCGCCATAGAACAAATTGCACTTGCAGACAGATAAAATAATGTCACAAAGCTCACAGGCCACAACAGCATATCCACACGCAGCACTTCTCAACCCGACCTGACAGAATTCATCAATTCCACCTCAGCCTGTTTAATAACCGCCGCATTTCGTTGTGGAACATACACCCCACTTTCACGCTGCAATTCTTTTTATATTTCTCTGTAAAACCAACAGATCAACACGTACCCACCTTGATTTTTTTATCGCCAAGCCATACGGTTTGAACGTTTGGTCAACTAGTAAAAGATCCCAAGCCAGCAAGACATATGATGTTAGGCGTGCTGTCAACACAGCACAAGACTGTACTAAAAGATAAAATGCTTTCAATTCATCGGAGAAATACGATGCATTTTCCCAACCCGAAATCAAAGTCGCCTTCAAAGTATACAATAGAACTTCAAAAACACCACCGCAACACACTGCCTTTTAATGACAGGCGCGACTATGACGAAATGAATAAAGGCTTTATCGCTGCGCCTGAATCCAGAAAAATTTTTTCAAAAGATGGACAGGAAGTTTGGGATATAGGCAGCTACGATTTTTTACTCGACGAAACACAGTTTGACAGCATCCATCCATCATTGCAGCGCCAGGCAACACTCAACATGGGCTATGGCCTGTATGAAGTTGTTCCTGATCATATCTGGCAGGTTCGCGGATTTGATCTGGCCAATATCAGCTTTGTAAAAGGCCGCACCGGCTGGATCATTATCGATGCCCTTACCTGCGAAGAAACCGCCAAGGCATCGCTGGATTTCATCAATGCAACACTTGGCCCCCGGCCAGTTTCTGCCCTGATCATAACCCATTCCCATGTGGATCATTTTGGCGGCATGCGCGCGCTGGTGGATGAGGCCGATGTGCGCAGCGGCAAAATTCCGGTCATAGCGCCAGACGGATTTCTTGAACATTCGGTTTCAGAAAACGTATACGCTGGCACGGCCATGCGCAGAAGATCCAACTATCAGTACGGCAACCGCCTGCCTCACAGCCCGGTTTGCCATGTTGACCAGTCCATTGGCAAAACGGCTCCCCGGGGTACCGTTGGCTTGATGGCTCCATCGCGTCTTGTATCTGCCGATATTGAAGAATTTTCTGTTGATGGCGTGAACATGATATTCCACAACACGCCCGGCACAGAAGCCCCGGCAGAATTCAATATCTATCTGCCTGAATTTAAGGCTTTTATGGCAGCAGAAAATATTTGCGCCACCATCCACAACATATACACATTGCGTGGTGCACTTGTACGTGACGCCTTGTTCTGGTCAAAAAAAATCAACGAAGCGCTGTACAGATTTGGCAATGATGTTGAAGTCATGTTTACCGTGCATTCGTGGCCGCGCTTTGGCAACAAACGCATTCAGGAAGTAATGCGCGCCCAGCGCGATACCTACGCACACCTGAACAACGCTGTTTTGCATTACGCCAACAAGGGCGTGACCATCAACGAAATACACAACGTCTACCACCTGCCGGAGAGCCTCAAGCAGCAGTGGGCCGCCCACAGCTACCACGGCTCGGAAAAACACAACTCACGCGCTGTCATAAACCGGTATCTGGGCTATTGGGATTGTAACCCCGCCACCCTTGCACCGCTTTCGCCGCACGAATCGGCCCCACTGTATGTGGAGATGATGGGTGGCGCAGCCAACATCCAGGCCCGCGCCGCAACACTGCTGCAAGAGGGCAAATACCTGCTGGCCGTCGAAATTTTGAACAAGCTTGTGTATGCCGAGCCAGAAAATCAGGATGCCAAAGACCTGCTGGCAGACGCCTTTGAACAGCTGGGCTACCAGCATGAGAGCACCAGCCTGAGAAATTCATACCTGAATGGCGCTTTTGAGCTTCGCTATGGATTTTTGGGCACAACCCTTACCGCTGTTCCCACAACCACAATACTTGCCATGACCACCGGGCTGTGGCTGGACTATCTGGCTATTTGTATTGACCCGGAAAAAGCTGCTCAATGCGAATTTGCCATGAATCTGATCACACCCGACAACAGCGAAAAGTATGCGGTTGAGCTCAAAAACGGCACGCTTACCAACATCAAGGGCTTTTTGTCGCCAGCGCCCGATGCCACAGTAACCATCAACAGAAGCGACATTGATGCCGTTCTGCTTGGCAAAACCAGCCTGAAAGAACTTTTTTCCAGCGGCAAGGCTTCGCTTACGGGTACGCTCAACCCCTTTGAACTGTTGCAGGGCATGACAACAAAATTCAGCCAAAACTTTGAGATCATGCCCGGCACGCAGGGCACAGTTAAAACACGGCCATAGCACCCGCAAATTCGCATTGTGGCATTCCTGTATTCTGTGCACGGGATGCCACAATGTCATATTTCAAGCTCAGCCACCAAACCCAGTTGCCTTGCCAGCGTTTGAGGATTCGATTCATTTCAAATGGCACTTAACTCGCTGCGGTCTTTTAATGCAAAACGAAAAAGAATCACTCAGCCTTTCTCTTGGTCAAGAAATCAAGACCCCCCGCGCGGCTGCCGCTGCGGGAATAGTATTTTCGCTTTTACTTGCAGCCACCATGATTCTGTTACGGCTTTCGGGCTTGCCTGCCATGCGGGGCCTTCCTGAACAGACCTGGAACGCCCCTGACGTATCGCTGGCTCTGCATCTTGTGCCTTTTGCGGGCATTTCCTTCATCTGGTTCATGGGGGTGCTGCGCGACAGGCTTGGCAAGGCAGAAGACCGCTTTTTTGCAACCGTATTCTGGAGCAGCGGAATTCTGTTTCTTGCCACATTTTTTGTTTCTGCGGCAGTGGCGGGCGCAACAACAGGTATTTTGCTCTCCAGCCCTGGCCAGCCCGATACGGCTCTGTATCGAATGGGCAGAGAAATAAGCGCGCACCTTTTAAATATTTTTTCACTGAAAATGGCAGCAGTATTCATAATATCCACAGCCAGCCTGGGCCTGCGCACCAAGATTATGCCGCGCGGGATAGCCCTGACAGGTTACCTGTTTGCGTTGCTGCTTCTCATAAGCTCGAGCTTTGCAGACTGGCTGCCGCTGGCCTTTCCCTGCTGGATTTTTATTGTGAGCGCGTACATATTGGCGGACAACTTTAAATCACTCGAAAAATAAGCTGATTTAGCGCCCTCCCCGCCCTGAAAGTATGCCAAAAGCAGCAATATGTTGCTGGCATGCCTCGCGGAGTGTGAGGCAGAGGCAAAGATAGATAAAAAGGCCGCCCAGAAATGAGCGGCCTTTTGAATGAACAAACATCAAAGAGGCAGATCGTCTGGTGGCTGGCCTGACACCAGTCAACCCATCCAGCACATGGTCCCTTTGCTAAAGACTTAGAGTGATGACCTCTCCAGAGGGCATAATAATCTTCCCGTATTCTTCGCCCGGCTGTGGAAGCATATCACCCGACTTCAGCCATGTCAGAAACCCTTCGATAGCGGGATGTACAATCGTGCGAAGCCCCATGATTTCATCCTCACACCCCACAAAATCCATGGAAAGAGTAGTTCCTCCTACATATTTCCAGCCGTTAAACATCATGAGATTCTGCTGCCTCAACAAAAAATATTTTGAGCAAGCTCAACCTTAAATTCCATATATCCTCCATGAGTATTCTTCTCCAGCCTTGCGGCCAGAGCATTAAAAACTGCTCTATGAAAAATATCAATATATCTATATACCGTCAACGGTTTCAAAACGTTACTTGAACAGCCCATCGCAACACACTCGCTCACTGGCAAGGGGCTGCATGCGCTTTCTGCCTATGAAGCACTAGTACTTTTCTGCAATCGGCAGTTTCTTTCCGATATCAAGCACAATCTCATGCACTGTCACATGAAACCACTGCTTAAATAGCCGTAAATCCATTTTCTTGGGCCACGCCTCTTCATCCGTGTACCACCCCGCAAGCTCCTCTTCAAAGATTACCTTGAAATTCTTCTTGATCAACGTTTCAGGATCATCACCATCGAGCGAATCATCCACAAGGTACATGCGTGAGTATGACAGGATAGATTCATCGGGAATTTCAGCGGCCTCGGCATCGGTGCTTTGAACCCATTTGATGAAAGGCTCTTTGGGAATAACCGTAATGGCGGCTTTGTTAATGAGCTGCTGCATGTGTCACCTCCAATTTGGGGCATATGAGCAGAACCAGTAGGCTAAAAACAGATCAGATATGCGTACCCCTGCCCAATACTGCCCTTAGGGCTCCAGCTTTTGGTAGTCCACATCTGAGCACCCCCCAGAATCAATTACTGCACTCAACAACAGGCATCTTTGAATGCATTCAGTCTGATTGCTTCCTCTCATCATATCTGTTTAGAAAATACTGGTCAAAACAAGGTCATCAGAATACCATAAGAAAAAAGTATTAGCACAGAAGTATAAATCACGATAACGCATAAAGCGCGCACGACATCTTAAAACGGATTTCATATGCGCCCATACAGCACTATCGAGGAGCAGCATGCTTAATCTGAATACAATATACGGTAAATTTATCAAATACACTATTTTACTTTTGATAGTGCCACCTTCAATATTTTTAACATCTTATTTCTATTCCTTTAGAAAAGAAGTCATCACAGATGCTTACACTGACATCTGCGATGAGATCACCAATCAGCAAACAGCGATTTCAGGCTGGTTAACCCACCATGAAGATCTGCTTAAATTCGTTGCATCAAGCCCCAATATCGTGCAACAGCCAGAAACAATGCTGGTCATTTTTCAAGCATTCCTAGCAGCACATAATGACTTTAACAGCATCATTTTTTTTGACAAACACGGCAACGTCAAGGAAACCATATCCCCCGTTGCATCTGCAAACATTGCCGACAGAGAATATTTTATTCGCGCGCGCAATGGCCAAGCGACCATCACATCTCCCCTGGTAAGTCGATTTTCTGGGGAGAACATCGTCGTTATATCGCAACCAGTCTATGGCAATGCAAATACATTTGAAGGCGTAATAATCGGTGCCATCAGCTTTAAGACCCTGCTTGAAGAGTTTTCTCTTGCCGAAACCAACAACTCTGCACGCCCATACTTAATTGACGCACAAAGCCAGACCCTTCTGGCCAATATGGGCAAAGACAAGGCCCCAACGATTATTCCCCCGCAAAAGGCAGATGCCGCCCCACAGAGCTATCTCAATTCAAACGGAATTCGGGTTCTTGGCGTTAGTGCGCCCATCAATGACGGCAAGTGGCGCATTGCCATTGAAAAGCCATATAGCAGCATTCTAGGCAGAATGGATTCTTTTTTATTGCGATTTGCTCTCGTCTCGATGCTAAGCCTTGCAATACTCCTTCCATTTATAAAAAAGCATATTTCTGCGACCGTAAAACCAATTGAAACAATATCAACTCTGTCAACAGACCTTTCACACAACGTTTCAAATGCTGCCTGCCCATATATAGATACAAGCAAGACCCCACAAGAAATAGTTAATTTGTACCACAATTTCTGCGATATGGCAGAAAAACTTTCCTCATACGTTCAGAAACTGGAACAAAACAACCTGACCGACCCCCTAACGGGCCTTGCAAACAGGCGATGCCTTGAAAATGATGGACGCAAGGTTATTGAAATTTGCCGTCGCAGCGGCGTTGCCTGTAGCTGCCTGGTTCTGGATCTGGACCACTTCAAAAACGTCAACGATACCTATGGGCATCAGACTGGCGATGTGGCCCTGCAAACCGTCAGCGCCATTTTGAAAAACAATACCCGAACTTCTGACATCTGTGCCCGCTTTGGTGGAGAAGAATTCACAATACTTGCATCGTCAACCACGGCAGAGGCAGCCATGTGCCTTGCCGAAAAAATTCGTGCAGATGTGGAAAAAACTCCAATTATACACGGCGCTTTGACGTTTAATATCACCGTGAGCATTGGCGTTGCAGAGATACTTCAAGAGAACCATTCGCCCAGCTCTGCCCTGGAGGAAGGCATTCGCGCCGCAGACTGTGCAATGTACACAGCAAAAAAGACAGGCAGGAATCGGGCAGTGCAATGGAGTGGCGAGCAATGCGGTACGGCATAAGGGGCTCTACCTCAAAGACGGGGGCATAGCGCCCCAAAGAAAAAATGGGCATACCAAATACAAGAAAGGGCTAGCTCGGTTTTCACCGAGCTAGCCCTTACGTCATTCACTGGTCGGAGCGAAAGGATTCGAACCTTCGACTTCCTGCTCCCAAAGCAGGTGCGCTACCAGGCTGCGCCACGCTCCGAAAAAAAACCCGCGCCGTTGTGGCGCGGGAAAATTGTGGGGCGAAAGATGGGACTTGAACCCACGGCCACCTGGGCCACAACCAGGTGCTCTACCTACTGAGCTACTTCCGCCACGGGAAGATTCATATACGCAGGTATTTTTTCTTTTGCAAGCATTTTTTCCACATAGCTCCATCTGGATTTTATCTAGAAAAGTAACTACACTCCCCAAAGTCGCTCGGCGCGGTAAAAAATGCCGTTCCGCAGCCTTCATAATTCTTCATATTTGTAAGCCAGCAGCGCCATTCACGATCGCAGAACGCTGGCAACATAGTGCAGCAAAAAAATATTTCGGGGACACACATGGACAAACTGGTTATCGAAGGCGGCGTTCCGCTTACTGGCGCTATCGAGGTTAGCGGCTCAAAAAATGCAGCTCTGCCCATTCTTTTTGCCTGCATACTGCTGTCAGAGCCGGTCACCATAACCAATGTGCCCAACCTGCGCGATATACACACCACCATCAAGCTCCTGAACATGTTGGGCTGCAACTGCGAATACGCCGACCATCGGGTGCAGGTGCAGCCCGGCAATTTACTGCCAGAGGCCCCCTATGACCTGGTACGCACCATGCGTGCCTCGGTGCTGTGCCTTGGCCCTCTGCTGGCCCGCATTGGTCAGGCCCGCGTGGCCCTGCCCGGCGGCTGCGCCATCGGTGCCCGCCCCGTAGACCAGCACCTCAAGGGGCTGGAGCTTATGGGCGCGAGCTTTCAGCTTGAAGAAGGCTACATCATTGGCCGCTGCCGCAAGCTCAAGGGCGCGCATATTTCATTCGATATGCCAACCGTGGGCGGCACAGAAAACCTGCTTATGGCCGCAGCCCTTGCCGAGGGCGAAACCGTGCTCGAAAACGCCGCGCGCGAACCAGAAATTGTTGACCTTGCAAACTTTTTGCGGGCCTGCGGCGCAAAAATCGAAGGACACGGCACGTCAGTAATCCGTATTGAAGGCGTCACCTCACTGCACGATGGCGAATATCCCGTCATGCCCGACCGCATAGAAGCCGGAACATTCCTTGTTGCTGCGGGCATTACCGGCGGCGAACTGATGCTGCGCAACTGCCCCTTCAAGGATCTGGAAGCGGTCATTCTCAAGCTGCGCAGCATGGGCATGGAAATCACCAGCACCCCCGAGGGCGTGCTGGCGCGTTGCGCTGGCCGCCTGCGCGGCACAGACGTAAAAACCCAGCCCTACCCCGGTTTTCCCACCGACATGCAGGCCCAGCTCATGGCGCTTATGTGTCTGGCCGAAGGGGCCAGCGTGGTGGAAGAAAGCATTTTTGAAAACCGCTTCATGCATGTGCTTGAACTCATGCGCATGGGCGCACAGATCAAGGTTTCTGGGCACACGGCCATGGTGCGCGGCGTGCAAAAGCTCACCGGCGCGCCAGTGATGGCCTCTGACCTGCGCGCCAGCGCCTCGCTGGTGCTTGCGGGCCTTGCGGCCAAGGGCGTTACCGAAGTGCGCCGCATCTACCACCTTGACCGTGGCTACGAAAGCATCGAGCACAAGCTCAACGCCGTTGGCGCGCGCATTCGCCGCGAACACGAATAATCACCTGAGCCGCTGCCCCAACCGGGATGCAGCCCCACAGGCATTGATAAAGATGTTTTGCCCCACTGCGGGCTTCAGGAGAATCCCATGAAACGACTGGCTCTTGTTTTGCTGCTGCTTTCCATGGCGCTGATCAACGGCTGCGCCTACACTGGCTATTCCATCTATGACGACCAGCGGCTTATGGGAACCATCTCCGACGACAAGGAACTCTCGGCAAAAATCAAAACTGCCCTGCTGGACGAAAGCTTCTCTGGCGGTTGGTCTGTGGCGGTTTACAGCTTCTACGGTCATGTCTTCCTCGTGGGTGAAGTGCCCGAAAACATGCAGGACAAGGCCGTAACCATCGCCAACCGTTACAAGCCCCGCACGGTCACCACGCACTGGTTTACCCCCGCTACCAGTGAAACAAGCAATATTGTGCTGGCCACCAAACTGCGTACAGACCTCATTGGAACCAAGGGGCTCTCGTCCACGCGCATAGACACAGAGGTCAATTCTGGCCGCGTGGTTTTGCTGGGTGTGGTCAAGGATGAATCGGAAAAACAGCTTGCCATACAGGCCGCACGCGGCGTTGCTGGCGTAACTACGGTGACAAGCTACCTCATGCTGCCCCAAAAGGCGGGCCAGCTCGACAACATACAGCCTGAACACGCTGCAGGGGTTAGCCCCATGGACGGCAGCATGGAACCCTCGGGCAGCGGCAGCACGCCGAGTTATGGCAACCCCAGCGGCAGTGCGGGCGGTAGCTCGGGCAACTCAGGCGGCGCTGGCGGCGTGGAATCGCGCGATCTGCCGTAGCCAGCCCATCGACATAAAAACAATCAGCCCCCAAGACAGAATCTGTTTTGGGGGCTTTGATTTGGCCTCGCAAAAAATTATGGGCAAAGCGTGCCCAGCAGAGTGCGCAATCTTGCACCAACCAGATACAGCTTAACCCAACTTTTCCCGCAACTTCGCACCCAGACGGCACAACACGGGGTTGCCCTCGGCCTCAAAGCCCTTCCAGCCGCTCTCCACATAGGCAAGCAGTGCGGCCACGGTTTCCAGCGCGTCTTCCACGCTGTCGACCCAGCCGTTCACCGCACCGTGCAGCATGAGCCCCGGCCCTTCCAGCGGGCCGCGTATGCCCAGCAGCGGAACCCCGGCACCGGCGGCCAGCCCCACCTCTACCCCGGCGTCCTGCCCAGAAGCTCCGTAATAAATCACCATATCTGCCCTCAGGCAGGCGTGGTGGCAAAAGGCGTACACCTCGCCGCCGTCACGGTCGGTATCCATCCATATGCGGCGCTCGGCGGGGGTGAGCCCGGGCGGCGGCACGGCCTTGTCTGTCCAGTCCAGCATGCGGCAGCCCAAGGTCCGCAGCTCGCGCCCCAACAGGCGTACTCCGTGTTTGTGCTTGAACGATCCGGCAACATAGATGGTCAACTGAGCCATTGGTTCTTGTTCCTTTGCAGAAGCTGGCAAACTGCTGGCAGCCCCCGGTGACAGTTTGGGCCAGCATGGTGGCAGACTGGTGGCGACTGGTGCAGACTGGTGGGGTGAGCTAAAATTCTATGCCCGGCGCAGCCTTTACGCCAGTGCGCCAGGGGTGCTTGACTTCTGTCATGGAGGTGACCAGATCCGCCGCTTCAACCAGCCAATCGGGCGCGTTGCGGCCAGAGAGCACCAGATGCCGCCCGTGAGTGCGGGCCGCTGCCATGAGCTCTTCCAGTTCCTGCCGTTCAACAATGCCCGAACCAAGAGCGTACAGGCTTTCGTCCAGCACCAGCATATCTACCTGATCAAGCTGCGCCCGCGCCCATTCAAGCACGCGCAGGGCCGCCTGACGGTGCGCGGGGCGATCTGCATCGTTGCGCAAAAAACCCATTCCACCTGCAAAAAAACGCTCGTCCAGCAGCCTTGCCAGCATGGCCTGCTCGCCCGCCTGCCCGCTGCGCTTCATAAACTGCCCAAAGGCCACGGTCATGTTCTGCCCAAGGGCGCGCACGGTCTGCCCCACGCAGGCACTTGTTTTGCCTTTGCCGTCACCCGTGTACACAAGAATCATTATTTCCAAACTCCCGGAATCTGCACACTGCACGCGGGGCATTTGCCCTCCAGGCCGCGCGCCCGCGTATCGTACATGTCGCGTTCTATAACCACAGCCCCGCACGCGGGGCAAAAGGTATTGCTGCCCAAGGCACTGCGGGCATTGCCAATATACACATACTGCAAACCGGCCTGACGCCCTAGGCTCCAGGTTTTTTCCAGCGTAGCCAGGGGCGTGTCCGGGTGGTCGATCATCAGGTGCGCACCGTGAAAGCCCGAAATATGCCAGGGCGTATCCGGCCCCAGTTCATCGCGAATAAATCCCGCCAGTTCGGCAAGCTCCTCCTGCCCGTCGTTGACGCCGGGAATGATCAGCGTTGTGACCTCAAGCCACCAGCCCATTTTTTTGATAGCCTTCAGATTGTCCAGCACGGGCTGAAGGCGGGCCCCGCAATATTTGCGGTAAAAACCGTCACTAAACGACTTCAGATCCACATTGGCCGCGCAGACACATCGGCTCAGGGCCGACAGGCAATCCTTGGACATGTAGCCATTGGTCACAAGCACGTTGCGCATACCCTTTTTAAGAGCCATGCCCGCTGTTTCGTACATCAGCTCAAAAAACACCGTGGGCTCATTATAGGTATAGGCAATACTGCGGGCGTGGTTACTCTCGGCCAGGGCCAGCAGATCCTGTGGCGCAACCCGTTTGCCCGGCACTACGCCGTTTTCGGGCACATGCGCAATACTGCTGTTCTGACAAAATTTACAGGAAAAATTGCAACCGGCACTGCCTATGGAAAAAATTTTGCTGCCCGGCAAAAAATGGTACAGGGGCTTTTTTTCTACAGGGTCCATTGCCGCAGCCGTTACAACCTGGCTGACCAGCGAAACCAGCTTGCCGCGCATATTGACGCGCACCCCGCAAATGCCCTTGGCCCCGTTGCGCAAACGGCATCTGTGCGCGCACAGACGGCACACAACGGTTCCGTCAGGCTGAGAATCCCACAGCGCTGCAAACATGCTTAACGCCTCTCCCTTCCATCGCGGCTTCTGTCTGCATCGCGGTGGTCATACGGTGAATTGCCCTGCTGGCCCGGGCGCGTATCATACCTGTCACCACTGCGAGGATCATGCTGGCCTGAATGTTGACCGGGGTATTGGCCCGAATGCTGGCCGGGATACGGCGAAGGCGGCGGGCCATTATAGTGGCCATCGTATCTGTCGTCGTGACGGCGGTCGTCGGGCCGCCCATCGCTGTGTCGCCTGTCAGGCTGCCGATGCCGATCATGGTCGGGCGGCCTGCCATACTGCACTGGCGGCTGCCACATAACCGGGGGCTGCATGTACGGCTGACCGGGTCTGGGCATGGGCACATAGGGATTGCCCCCCCAGTGGTTGCCATCGGGGTAAATTTGCGGCGCGACAAAGAACGTACCGTAGTTCTGCTGCTCAGGAGGGGCAGGCGGCACTACAGAAGTTACAATATCGCCAGTTTGAGGATCGCGATACTGGGTGGCGATGCCCCGGTCGTTGTAATTTTCGCCCTGTAGCTGGCTTGTGCCATACACAACATCGCCCCCCTGCGCGCCAGAATAGGGCGCAGAAGGATATGGCCCAGAAGGATATGGCCCAGAAGGATATGTTGCAGCCGGATACGGAGCTGATGGATACGGCGCATAGCCGGGTTCATAGTTGGGCGCAGCAACCGAACCAGGCATGGCAGCGGCATTGGGAGCCTGTGCAGCAGGACTGGTGGAAGAATCCGCCGCAGTGCCCGGGGCAGGCAGACCGCCAATAGACGAATAGGGCATCATGCCCCCTGAGGGCCAGGGCGCTGGGCCATCCGCTGTGCCTGTAGCACCAGCTTGTGGTGTTGAGGCTTGTGGTGCGGCAGCAACCTGGCCGGGGGCTGATGCATGGCCCACCGCTGCGGGCTGGCCTGCCGCCTGTACGGCGGCGCTGGACGTATCCTGAACGCTTTGCTGGCCCTGCCCGCCTTGTTGGGCCTGCGGGGCATGCGCCGCAGGCTGGACTGGCCCAAGCTTTGCTCCAGTTACGGGTGCGCGGTATCCCGCAACGTTTTCTGCTGCATCGGGCGCAACGAGAGAAACGAACGTCAGTACGGCGCAGAAAAAAATCTCACTGGCATATCCACGCATGGCACGCTCCTTTCCCCTCCGACCCCATTCTAGCAGTGCCGGCAGGGCTGGTCTATGAAAAAACACGCGGGAAGAGGCGTAAAAAGTCGCTTGGGGTTTGCCAGAAGCTGTGTTATGTAGAGCAGATTCAAAGGAGGCATCGGATGTCCAGCGACCGCGCAAAAGCCTACACACAGGCAGGCGTTGATATCGAGGCGGGAAACTCACTGGTTTCGCGCATCAAAGGCATGGTTCAGAGCACGCAGACCAGAGGCGTCATTTCCGACATTGGCGGCTTCGGCGGCCTGTTCCGGCCTGACCTCAACGGCATGACTGAGCCTGTGCTTGTTTCTTCCACCGACGGTGTGGGAACCAAGCTCAAAGTGGCTTTTGCCTGCAACAAGCACGATACCGTGGGCATCGACCTTGTGGCCATGAGTGTCAACGACATTCTGGTGCAGGGTGCAAACCCCCTGTTTTTTCTCGACTACTTTGCCACCGGCAAGCTTGATGTAGAAATAGCCCAAACCGTCATTGGCGGCGTGGCCGAAGGCTGCCGTCAGGCAAATTGCGCGCTGCTTGGCGGTGAAACCGCCGAAATGCCCGACATGTACGCAGACGGCGAATACGATCTGGCCGGTTTTTGCGTGGGTATTGTGGACAATGCCAAGCTCATCGACGGATCGGGCATTCAGGTGGGCGACAAGATTATCGGCATCGCCTCCTCGGGCCTGCATTCCAACGGCTTTTCGCTGGCCCGCAAGGTGCTTGCGCAGAGCGGTCTTGCCTTCACCGATCCCTTCCCCGGAGCGGACGGCGCAACGGTTGGCGATGTGCTGCTGACCCCCACCACCATCTATGTGGAGGCGGTGCGCCCCCTGCTGCGCGACATGAACGTAAAAGGCATGGCCCACATCACGGGCGGCGGCTTTTACGACAATATTCCCCGCGTGTTGCCCACTCAGGTGGAAGCGCGCATCAATTTTGGCAGCTGGCAGATGGCCCCGGTCTTTAACTGGCTTAAAGAAGCGGGCAACCTCAGCTGGCCTGAAATTTTGCAGATATTCAACGGCGGCATCGGCTTTGTGCTGGTTGTGCCCGCCGATCAGGCCGAAGAAGCCATCAGCCGCATCCAGGCCTTCAAGCTGCGGGCCTGGTGCATAGGCGACATCGCCCGCCGCTCAAAGGATGACGACCAGGAACAGGTTCTCATCAACTTTTAGTCTGTATAAAGGGCCGCCTGCAAAAACGGGCGGCCCTACTGTATGACAAACCCGCAGCGCGGGACACAGGCCGCCATTGGCGGCAACGCCGCCGCGCGGAAATTCCGGCGGCTTTTTTATTTTTGCGGTGCTGGTTGTGCAGGGTCTTACCGCCAGCCAGCAAGCCCCATTTTGCCCGCACGCGGCTTTTGCCGCCACAATCAGCAGGAGGCTTTCATGAACGGTGCCATCAGTTGCCTTGGCAATGCCATATGGTTTTTGTGTGGCGGCATTGTCATGGGGCTTGTGTGGTGGATTTACGGGCTGCTTTGCTTTGTATCCATTGTGGGCATTCCGTGGGGCAGGGCCTGCTTTGTCATGGGCAACTTTGCCTTTTTTCCCTTTGGTAAAATGCCTGTAGCGCGCGACGTGCTTACAGGCAAGCAGGATGTGGGCACGGGCCCTCTGGGTACGGTGGGCAATATCATCTGGCTTGTGCTGGCAGGAATATGGATAGCCATGGGGCATCTGCTTTCGGCCATCATGTGCGCGGTGACCATCATCGGCATTCCCTTTGCGTGGCAGCACGTCAAGCTGGCGGCTCTGGCACTCAGCCCCATTGGCAAGACCATTGTTCCAGCTCATCTGGCCGATGCGGCCGAACGCGCCGCCGCCGAACGCGGTTTTCGCGAAGGGCGCTTTTAGAGTGGCAAAATTGGGGCAGGCCCCGCGCTACCCCTAACCGCAGGGCCTGCCCTCTCACACATGGTACATGGTCTAGTTGTTGGGGCTTTCGCCAAACAGCTCTGCCATTTGCCGTGCGTAAAACTGCTTCATGAATTCCAGATCAATCTTGGGCGAATTTTCGCCCCGCAGCAGGTTGACCACCAGGGCGGCCCCCATAAGCTGCGCCAGTATCAGGTCGGCGCGGGTGGCTGTGTGCTCGCCCGGCAGTATGGCCATGATCTGCTCGCGCACCTTGTCATACGTATCGGTCATCACATCCGACACATGCGGATCAAGCGCAGAAAGCGCCGTGATGCGAAAATCCGTCACCCAGGCGCTTTGCGCGCCTTCGCTCAAAATACCGCTCATGGCCAGATTGGTTCTTTCCAGCGGCGAAACGTCGGGCAGGGCAGCATTGCCCTCGTCATTAAGTATGCTCGCCACTTCAAGAAAAAGATTCCGCTTCGAGCCAAAATAGCGGCTGATCAATGCCGGGTTCACCCCAGCCTCTGCACCAATCTCACGTATCCCCACGCTAACATAGTTGGCGGTAGCAAAAAGCCTTCTTGCTGCTTGCAGTAAACGGTTGCGCGTTTCTGCGGCATTACGCTTCTGCTGTGGCGCTGAAACTTTCTTGCGATCAGAAACCATTGTATTCATCCTCTATGCTTGTTGTTGCTTGACACAGCTCTGATGTTAGAGCTAGTGTTTTGTGTAATCAATCGATTACCCACTTTCACTGGAAAGCGCAAGATTTTTATTGCGCAGACATAGTCGCAGGTCAAAAGATACTGCCATGCCAGCAACCGAAACAAAGTTTGCAATGGCCATACTGAAAGTCCAGATAGCTGATTACAAAGGCGTATACATCAACGGATATCCGCCATGCTACATAAATGCGATGCTTTCAAATTTTTTTTCAGCACCAAAAGCCTGCGGGTACTCACTGTGATGCAGTATTGCTTGGAGGTCGTCGCACCTGAAAAGGTGCTCTTAAGGCAGATAGGAATGCCGTACCCTTGAACGGGCCCAGTGCTCAGGCCGATTTATCGGATTGAATGATCAGGCCGGGTGATGGATAGAAAGGTATTTGCAATATTTTATTGTTCCCGGTGCGTTGCACGCCGGGCATACAAACAAAACGCTTCTCGAACGTGTAGGCCTTGCTGGTCATTGCCGCGACCTGCCAAGGCCTACCGTTTGGAAGCACAGCCCCCCTGACACAAATGCCCAGGCCCAAAAGGCACAAGCCTGCCAGCGGCAAAGGCATTAAGACAGTCTGCCACAGTGGGTAGGTTGGCATTGTAATACACGGCAATGCCCGCCGCCTGCAAAGCCTGCAGGGGCCGCATGCCCATGCCGCCCGCCAGCAAGGTATTTACCCCTAGCCGCAAAAGGGCCTGCACCGGGCTGTCGCAGTCGCCGCCCTGATGCATGGGGTTGGGCTGCACGTCCATCTCCAAAATTTTGCCGTTTTCAACCCTAGCCAGGGTATAGACCTGACAGCGGCCAAAATGCACGTGGGGCGTAGCCTCTGGCCCACCCGGTATCAGGCTGGGAATCGCCACAAGTATGCCGCGTGCGGCAGCATCGCTCTTGATGGCATCATCCCCCACATCATCCTGCCCATCAGGGGCATCCACGGCATATACCCCGCCTTCAATGCGCAGGGCCTGCCCTAGCACAAGGGCCTGAGCCACACTGCGGCGGGCGCGGCGCAAAAGTCTGCCAAAGGTATGCCGCGAAACACCCATACGGGCGGCGGCCTCGTCCATGTTCAGGTCTTCATGGTCGGCCAGACGCAAGGCCTCCAACCCATCCAGCGACAGCACCACCTCTTCAAGCTCGTGCAGTGGAATCCCGTTGGGTTTGAAACAACTGTTTTTGGGCAGCGCACTAACGCGCCTGCAATGGCAAGGTCTTGGCATAATTTCCCAGCAATATGGTTTCATTTGAGAATAAGCCAATGAAAAGGCATGCGCAAGGGGCGCAGACAATGCGGGCTCGACATTTGGCGGCGATCTGCCGCACTATGCCAACCACAACAGTACATGGCCGAACCTGAAGCAAGTGGGGTAAGCCTGATTCAAGTCCGGCCATGTTTTCATGGGCCACTCGGCAAAACGCCTGTACGGGGCGCTATCAGTGGCCCTTGTTGCGCTGCCCAACGCGGATATGGGCAGGCGCAAATGGAGGGTATAGGCGCGTCAAACTACGGCCAGACCTCAGGCCTGGATTTCGTTCAGCAGTCGCACTATCCGGCGGGCATCATCCTCGCCGGGCGCTGGCGGCAACGAGGCAAGAATGCCCAGGCCTTCCATGACATCGTGAAAGACCTCCTCCGCCATTTCGGTAACAACCGCCGTGTGCACCAGCGCATTTGCGCGCATGATGCCAATAACATCCTGCCGCGCCTGTTCCTGCGTGGGTGCATCAACAACCACCAGATGCGGGGCCTGCCGCTGCACGCAAGCAGTGCACTCCGCAGCATCGGCCACAGTGGTTACGGCGCAGCCCTGACGTTCCAGCTCCTCAACAAAGGGGGCAAAAACAGCGGGTCTGCCCGTCTGCAACAAGATGGAGCGCTTCATGACGGTCTAATGCCCGCCGCCGCAGGTATGCTCAGGAGTGAATTCCACAAGCTTGCCCTGGCAAAAAGCCTGCACAGCCATGCCCACGGTGGGCTGGTTGCCTGCAAAATACACGCTGATGCCCATCTGGTTAAAGCCCATCAGCGGGCGCATGCCCATGCCGCCAGCCAGAAGCGCGTTTACTCCGTGCGAAGCCAAATACTGCACTGGGGCCATGCAGCCACCCTGCTGGTGGGGAATGGGGGGAAGCGTGGACTGGCCTGACACCTGACCATTTTCAAGCTCAACAATGGTGTAAATGTCGCAATGCCCAAAATGCATGCCCATGCCAGAATCCATACCACCGGGCATTTGCGAAGGAATTGCCAGAATAGTCTTGCTCATGATGTTTTCCTTTTACAGATTGTTTATGGCGCCCCGCCGTACTGGCTGCGCAGCTAGAGCGCACACACGCTCCCAGGCTGCGGCCAGCAGCTCGGCAAGAGCTGATTTTTCTTCGGTAAGAGTCTGCCGCCGCACCATGGCCTGCGTTACCAGCGGGCTGAAGGGCAACTCGCCCAGCAGGTGATGGCCGCCCTCTTCAATCATGGAGTGGATGCGGGCGGTTTCTTCGACGTTGAGGTCGGCCTTGTTGATGAGCACCGCCACTGGAATACGAAAATGCGCGCACAATTCGGCCACCCGGCCAAAATCGTGCCGCCCGGAAGGTGTTGGCTCAACCACCGCCACGGCCAGCGAAGCACCGGAGAGGGAGCTGATAACAGGGCAACCCACGCCAGGCGAGCCATCGCACAGCACAAGCTCTGCCCCAATGGCCGTGGCTTTTTCGCGGGCCTGGCGCTTAAGCAGTGCAACCAGCCGCCCGGAATTTTCCTGCCCCGGGTCAAGCTGGGCGTGTACAAAGGGGCCAAAACGCGTTTCGCTCACATACCACTGGCCGCAGTGCCGCTCTGGAAATTCCACAGCCTGAACCGGGCACAGCTTGTGACACACGCCGCAGCCCTCGCAGCCCAGCTCGTCAATGCTGTATACGCCGTCGGCAAGGTGCACCGCGTCAAAGCGGCACAACTCGGCACAACGCCCGCATGCGGTGCAAAGATCAGGATTGATGCGGGCCGTGTTGCCCGATATGAAGGCCTCGCACTGCTGTACCTGCGGGTTAAGCAGAATGTGCATGTCCGGCACGTCCACATCCAGATCGCAGAGCACGGCCTTTTGCCCACGGGCGTGCGCCAGCGCGGCAAATGCAGCGCAAACCGTGGTTTTTCCCGTGCCGCCCTTGCCGCTCAAAACAACTATCTCATGCATGGTGCGTGCCCTCCGCAAATTTACGCAAGGTACCTGCAAGCTCGGCAAAACGCTGCCGCCAGCGTTGGCCTGTGGCGCCTTGCGCCTCTGTGGGAGGTAGGCCGTGTGCGTAGGCTTCGGCGGCCTCGCGCTCAAAGGGCAACTCTGCAAGCACGGGCAGTCTGGTCCCGGCGCACCATAAACGCATCTCATCTTCGCACGCGGTATTGCCCTGCATGCCCACACGGTTTATCACCACGGCAACGGGCCGCCCCAACTGCGCAAATGCAGCGTGCGCCAGCTTGAAATCGTACAAACCAAAGGGCGTGGGCTCTGCCACCAGCAACACGGCATCGGCATTGCGGGCAGCTGTCATGGCCGGGCAGCTCACGCCGGGGGGCGCGTCCATAAGCACGTCTGCGGGGTGAACCTTGAGCGCTGCGGCCAGTTTGCGCTCCTGCGCACGCAACAGGGGTGGGGTCATGGCCTCGCCCACGCGGGTACGCCCCATGAGAAAGGGCACGTCACGCCCGCCAGCTTTGGCCGTACCCAGCAGCAAGGCACCCAGTTCGCGCTGTGCCACGCGCAGCGCCTGCTCTGGGCACACCGCAAAACAGCCTCCGCAGCCGTGGCACATATCCTGAAAATACACAGGCTTTGCGCCCAGCATGGCAATGGCTCCATAGGCGCATATGGGGCGGCATGCGCCGCAGCCGGTACACTTTTCTGTCAGCAGTTCCGGCACCTCAAGATAGACGGTTTCCGGCTCTGCAAGGTTTGGGTGCAACAATAGGTGCAGGTTGGGCGCTTCCACGTCAGCGTCGGCCAACATAAGGTCGCCCTTCCACTGTGACGCAAGGCAGGCGGTTACGGTGGTCTTTCCCGCGCCGCCCTTGCCGCTGGCGATGACAATGCGCATAGGGTCCTACTTGTTGGGTGCAGTGGCCGGACTGACCGAACCTTCTGCAAGACAGCGCACGGCATCGCCCACGCTGCGGTTGTCCATATCCTGATACACGTCCAGCCCCGCCGCCTTGAGCGCCATAAAGGCTTTGGGCCCCACATAGCCGCTCATGACAGCCTGCACGCCCATGCCCGCCAGCTTCTCTGCGGTCTGTATTCCAGCGCCCTGAGCCGCGGCCTGCGATGCTCCGTTGTCCACATAGTCCGCTTGCATGGTTTCCATATCGACAACAACAAAACCGCCAGCCCGGCCAAATCGCGGATCAACCATCGATTCCAGCCCCGGCCCTTCGCTTGAAACGGCAACTTTCATGTGCATTCTCCTTGTTTTTGCTCAAATGAGCATAATCCTACGCGACAAATTGTCAAGTGCATAAAAATAAAATCCGCCGCATCAGCCAGTTGCTGCATGCGGCGGTAGCTTCGCCAATGGCGATTGGGAAGGAAAGATGTTTACTTGTTCACGTAATGATCAAGGGGTTTGACGCGGTAGCAGTTGACCGGCATGAGGTCGGTGGTCACATAGCCGGGTGCGGCATTGATGAGGTCGGGTATGCGGTTGACTATGGTGGCGCAGGTAAGCTCCACCGTGGCGGGCCGGGTGATGACCACCTGGGTATCGGGCTCGCCCATGAGCGTCCAGTCGTTGCAGTCAACTTCGCCGGGGGCGTAGACCTTGCCCACGCACTCGCTTTCAATGACTATGCCCTCTTTCGTCTCTGTGGTTACCACGGCAGACATGCCCGTGGCGTGCCCGGCGGGAATGGTCATGCCCAGCGTTTCAGACCGCAGCTCGGCATTGTGGGTTTGCGGCACGCACTTCTGCACCTGACTTGTGACCGTAAGGCCCAGCCGCTCGGCCAGCCAGCCGTTGACATTCCACATATACGAGGGCAGGAACTCGCCCTTTTCAATAAGCTGCTGGCGCTCGACGGGTGAAATCGCATCGGCGGCGGCAATTTCCTTTTCAAAGGCTGGCAGGTCAAGGCCCGCGCCGTGGGCCTTGGCAAGGGCAATGCCGTAGTCTTCTACGTTGTAACTGGAGCTGCCCTTGATGCGCTTGATGGTGTGCATGGCCCCTGCCAAGGTGGCAATAAGGTTACCCCAAAACACATCCTGATAGCCCGAGCCGCAGATGGTGCAGCCGTTCTTCTTGGCCAGGGCGTCCACTTCGCGGGTGAGCGCGGGCGACGAATTCATGGGAAAGATAGCTTCTTCATTGGTGGTGATGGCGTTAACGCCGTTTCTGGCGCAGAGCATAAGTGCCTCGGCTATGTCGCGCATGAGGCTCATGGTGGTGATGATGCAGGCATCGGGCTTGAGCGCCGCCAGCACCTTGTCGGCCTCGCTGGCGTGGTGCACCACCACGCCCCGGTCTGGCCCGCCAATGACAGACCCGATATCGCGACCCACAACCGCCGGGTTCACATCAAAGGCCGCCACAATCTCCGCGCCTTTTTCGTACACATAGCGCATGGAATATTTTGACATTTTTCCACAACCATACTGGGCAATCCGCAATTTGCTCATGAGTTTCCTCCTGGTTTTGGATATGCGTTATCCTGAAAATTGCTTTCAACTAGAGCATACGCACCGCTTGTGAAAAAACAAGCATGTCACGGAAAAATAAAATTAGCGCGTTTCAATCACACATCAGCCACGCCAGCCACCAGCACAGCAGGCAAAAAAAGCCCCCGAATCCAAAGATCCGGGGGCCTGAATCAGCTATAAACGGAGCCGCGTTGCGGCAAGAACTAGCCCCTTTCTTCCAGTGCGGCTACCGAAGGCAAAACCTTGCCTTCAAGCAGTTCAAGCGACGCGCCGCCGCCGGTCGAAATATAGCCCATTTTGTCAGCCAGGCCGTACTTTTCTACCGCAGCCACAGAATCACCGCCGCCCACAACCACAAAGGCCTTGGAATCGGCAAGATAGTGTGCCAGCGCCTTGGTTCCCTCACCGAAAGGATCGGTTTCAAAAGCACCCACAGGGCCGTTCCACACCACGGTCGCGACCTTGGAGAGCAGCTTTTTGTACTGCGCCACAGTGTCGCGGCCAATGTCCAGAATCATCTGGTCGGCGGGCACGTCGCCCACGGCGCGGGTTGTTGCCGCCTGACCGGGGGCCAGTTCTTCGGCGGTTACCACATCCACGGGCAGGGGCATATCCCTGTTGAGGGTCTTGGCCTGCTCCATGATGCGTTTGGCTTCGGGCACAAGGTCTTCCTCATACAGCGACTTGCCTACCATGTATCCGGCAGCGGCCAAAAAGGTATTGGCAATGCCGCCGCCCACGATGAGCACGTCCACTTTTTCAAGCAGGTTCTCAAGCAGGGCCAGCTTGGTGGAAACCTTGGAGCCGCCGATGATGGCAGCCAGCGGGCGGGCGGGGTTGTCGAGCACCTTGGCAAAGGCATCAAGCTCGGCCTGGAGCAGCGGCCCGGCGCAAGCCACCTTGGCCACGCGCACAGCACCCTCGGTGGAGGCATGCGCACGGTGGGCAGCACCAAAGGCGTCCATCACATACACATCACCCAACGCGGCCAGCTGCGCAGCCAGGGCGGGATCATTCTTTTTTTCCCCCTTGAGAAAACGCACGTTCTCCAAAAGGGTAACTGCGCCGGGGGCAGCCTTGGCTTCGTCAAGCGTGGCGGCAAGAGCCACGGGCAGGCCCAGCAGCTCAGAAAGACGCGCAGCCACGGGCTTGAGCGAAAACTCTTCTTCGTACTGGCCCTCGGTGGGCCGCCCCAGATGCGAAAGCAGCACCACGCCCGCGCCTTTTTCCAGAGCGGTGCGGATGGTGGGCAAGGAAGCGCGGATGCGCTTGTCGTTGGTGACCTTTCCGTCCTTCATGGGGACATTGAGGTCTTCACGAATCACAACGGTCTTGCCCGTCAGTTCCAGATCCTGCATTTTCTTGATAGGCATATGTGTTCTCCCTGTCAGAGGATTGGCCCAGTTTGGCAGAGGGGCTACTTACCCTGCTGCAAAAGCTCTTCCGCCAGTTCCAGCACATGCGCCACGGTAAAGCCCAGGCGCTCAAAAAGCACCTTGGCAGGTGCGGATGCGCCAAAGCGCTCCATGCCAACCACGGCTCCGTCAAGGCCCACATACTTGCGCCAGTAGTCCGCAGCTGCGGCTTCAATGGCAATGCGGGCGCGCACGCTGCGGGGCAGCACGCTTTCCTTGTAGGCCGCGTCCTGCGCGTCAAAAATCTCGGTGCAGGGCATAGATACCACGCGGGCCTTGCGGCCATTGGCGTTCAGCTGCTCTGCCGCCTCAAGGGCCAGACCCACTTCGGAGCCTGTGGCCATAAGGATGATCTCGGGCGTACCCTTGCAGTCGCGCAGCACATAGCCGCCGCGCTCGATGGCCTCTACCTGCGCATCGGTGCGCTGGCAGAAGGGCAGATTCTGACGCGAAAGTGAAAGCCCGGTGGGCGTGTGGGTATTTTCAAGGGCACAACGCCAGGCCACGGCGGTTTCCACCGTATCGCAGGGACGCCACAGGTTGAAATTGGGCATCAGGCGCAGCATGCCAAGCTGTTCCACGGGCTGGTGGGTGGGGCCGTCCTCGCCCACGCCGATGGAGTCGTGCGTCAGCACCCACACAGAGCGGATGCCCATGATGGCAGCCAGACGCAGGGCGTTTTTGGCCTGATCGGCAAAGGACATGAACGTACCGGCGTAGGGAATAAAGCCGCCGTGCAGGGCAAAGCCGTTCATGATGGCGCTCATGCCGAATTCGCGCACGCCGTACGAAATATAGTTGCCCTCGTGGGTCTGCACATCCATGTGCTCGGAAGAGCTGGTGAGCGTGCCCACCGAGCCGGTAAGGTCGGCAGAGCCACCCACCAGTTCGGGCAGATAGGGAACAAGGCATTCCAGCGCTTTTTTGGAGGCCACGCGGGTTGCCGTGGTTTCTGCCTTGGTCACGGCGTCTGCCACCATGTTCTGGGCAATGGTAGCCCAACCGCCGGGCAGTTCGCCGCGCATGCGGCGGGTAAATTCGGCAGCCAGCTCAGGGTTGGCCTTGGCATAGTCGGCAAAAACGTGTTCCCAGGCGGCCTCGTCGGCCTTGCCCTTTTCACGCGCGTCCCACGCATTGTACTGATCCTGCGGCACGCTGAAGGGTTCCTCTGTCCAGCCAAGGGCAGCGCGGGTGGCGGCAATGCCCTCGTCGCCCAGGGGCGAACCGTGGCAGGAGGAGGAATCGGCCTTGGGCGAACCAAAACCAATATGAGTGTGGCAGATGATCAGGCTGGGGCGGCTGTGGTCTGACTTGGCCTCGGCAATGGCTGCGTCGAGGGCCGAGGCGTCGTGCCCGTTGATGGGGCCGATGACCTGCCAGTGGTAGGCGCGGAAGCGCGCGGCCACGTCTTCGTTAAACCAGCCGTCGATCTTGCCGTCGATGGAAATACCGTTGGAATCATAGAGGGTGATGAGCTTGCCCAGACCCCAGGTTCCGGCCAGCGAGCAGGCTTCGTGCGAAACACCTTCCATCAGGCAGCCGTCGCCGGTGAACACATAGGTGTGGTGGTCCACAATCTTGTGTTCGGGCGTGTTGTAACGGGCGGCCAGCATGCTTTCGGCCAGGGCCATGCCCACGGCGGAGGAAATGCCCTGCCCAAGGGGGCCGGTGGTCATTTCAATTCCCAGATCGGGTTCGTATTCCGGGTGGCCTGCGGTTTTGGCGCCCCACTGGCGGAAGTTGCGCAGCTCTTCCATGGGCAGATCGTAGCCCGTGAGGTGCAGCAGGGCGTAGAGCAGCATGGAAGCGTGGCCGTTGGAGAGCACAAACCTGTCGCGGTCAAACCAGCGGGGGTTGGCGGGATTGTGCTTGAAACCGTGACGCCACAGGGCTTCGGCCATGTCGGCCATTCCCAGAGGTGCGCCGGGATGACCGGAGCGGGCTTTTTCAATGGCGTCCATGGCAAGGGCGCGGATGGCATTGGCGCACTGTCTGCGGGTGGGCATGACTCTTTCCTCTATTTTTGCGTGATATGGTTGGCGGCGCGTCGTTTCAGGGCAAGTTCCGCAGGGCGGGGCGTTCTGCCCGCCAAGGGAGCCATGAAGGCGGCAAGCCGCTTGTCGTATGGTTTGTGGCCAAAAAAGGCCGAGCCGGAAACAAGAACCTCTGCACCGGCATCCACAAGCTGGGCCGTATTTTCGGGGCACACGCCGCCGTCGATCTGGATAAGCGCCTCTGCCCCGCCGTTGGCGTCGAGCATCTGGCGGGCGGCGCGAATCTTGTCAAACGTGGCGGGAATAAAGGCCTGACCCGAAAAACCGGGGTTCACGCTCATGAGCAGCAGCATGTCCATATCTGCCGCCAGCCAGCGCGCCGCGCTCACATCCGTGCCGGGGTTGAGGGCAAGGCCCGCCTTGCAGCCCATGGCCCGTATGGCCGTAAGGGTGCGCTGGGGGTGCTTGTCGGCCTCGGCGTGGATAACCAGCATGTCGGCCCCGGCCTTGTAAAAGTCGGCAATGTAGCGGGCCGGATCATTCACCATGAGGTGCACGTCAAAAAAAAGCCCGCTGACAGACCGCAAGGCCTTGATCAACGGGGGTCCAAAGGTGATGTTGGGCACAAAGGCCCCGTCCATCACGTCCAGATGCAGCCAGGTGACACCAGCGGCCTCAAGAGCGGCAAGCTCTTCGGCCAGTCGGGCAAAATCGGCAGACAGCAATGAGGGCGATAAGATCATGGTTATATCGAGGGGCTTGTTGCGGGGGAGGGCCACCAACAGAAAGGGTCGCCTCCCCCGCGTCCCTTCCCTGAAATTTTCGGCAGGCATCTGCCGCATCTGTTACCCACGCCCACAGGGCGCGACATCGAGCCCGCTGGGCAGTCTACTTTTCGCTGAGCAGGCGGTGCAACGATATAAGTTCGCGCTGAAGCATGCGCATAAAGTTCGGATCGGGCACTGCCGCCACCCTTTCGGGCAGGCTTTCGTCCACCACAGCACTGCCCGCAAGCACGCGGCGCGCGCCTTCAATGGTCATGCCCTGCTCGTGCAGCAACTGCTTGATACGGCGCAGCAGGGCCACGTTTTCTTCAGTGTACAAGCGCTGGCCCTTACCGGTGCGCAGGGGTGCCAACTGGGGAAACTCCGTTTCCCAGAAGCGCAGCACATGGGTTTTGAGGTCGAGCAGTTCCGCGACCTCACCTATGCGATAGGTATTGTCGGGCGTGTGGTCCGACATGCTCTACCCCTCCTGGCACTCTCTGACCATGTGGCGGAAATGCGCAGGCCCGAAAAGCCGGGCCTGCGCGCACTGTATTTAGATCTTTACGCCCAGAGCGCTCACCAGTGACTGTGCCACCTTCTCCCGCTCTTTGTCCACTTCCGTATCCTTGAGGGTACGCTCCGCATGGCGGAAGGTAAGCCGGAAGGTGAGGTTGCGCACGGATTCTTCGCCCTGCTCCACCTTGGGTTCAAAGCAGTCTACCAGGGCCACATCTTCCAGCAGGGCAACCTTGAGCCCCTGCACATGGGCAATGATATCGGCCACTTTAAGGCCAGCCCCGGTGGTAACGGTAATGTCGCGGCGCACGGGCGGGTACACAGGCAGCGGCGCAAAACGCACCGTTGCCGCATCGTGCAGCTCGCGCAAAACTTCAAGATTCAGTTCGGCCAGCCACACGTCCTTGCGGGCGTGGTATTCGTCGGCCATGGCGGGCTTGACCCGGCCCATGAAGCCCGCGGCACGCCCCTGCACAAAGATGTTGACGCAGGGCAGCAAAAAGGCGTGTTGCTGCGCAAGCTCGTAGGTGGGCGCTTCAAGGTGCAGGTAGTGCAGCAGGTTTTCCACCACGCCCTTGAGGTCGCCGTAGTCCATGTCGCCTTCTGCCTGCGGCCATGCCGTATCGTAGCGCGCGCCGTAGAGCAGCACGCCCAGCATGCCCGTTTCGCGGGCAGTGGTTTCTGAAGCGGCATCGGCCTCAAAGATGTTGGCCAGTTCAAACAGCCGCAGGCCCTGAGCGCCCTGAGCCAGGTTGTTGCGCAGGTCGTACAGCAGGCCGGGGGCCAGCGCGGTGCGCAGGGCGTCCTGCTCTGCCGACAGCGGGTTCATGATGGAGATGCGGCCCTCGCGCGGCAGGGTAAGGTGATCCATATCCTTATGGCCCACAAAGCTGTAGTTCACGGCTTCGTTGAGGCCAAGGCCAGCGCCCCAGTGCTTGAGGCGCGACCAGAATCCGTAGCGCGATTCCGGCTCGCCAGCGCGGTCAAGATTGCGGACAATGGGGGGCAGCACAGGGGCGATGGTATCAAGCCCGTGCACGCGGCCCACTTCTTCAATCAGATCGGCCTCGCGGGTGAGGTCGGGCCGCCACGAGGGCTGGCTCACGCGCCACACGGGGCTGTTTTCGCCCTTGTCCACGGTGCAGCCCATGCCGATGAGCACCTTTTCGTCAAATTCATTGGTCAGGTGCACGCCCAGCAGCGCATCGGCCCGCGCGGGGCGAAATTCTATGCTGGCCCCCTTGAAGGGGCAGGGTTCGCTGCTGGAAAGCCCACGTTGCACACGCCCGCCGCTCATTGCGGCCATCATGGCGCAGGCACGGTCGAGCGCCCATACGGTGCGCTGCTGGTCGATGCCGCGTTCGAAGCGGTACGAGGATTCGGACGACAGGCCCAGACGGCGCGAAGTTTTGCGGATGGTGGCGGGCTTGAACACCGCACTTTCCAGAAACACGTTGGTGCTGCTGTCGGTGATTTCGCTGTCCAGACCGCCCATAACGCCAGCCAGCGCAACGGCGCGGGCTCCGTCGCGGATGCAGAGGTCGGCAGCGGTAAGCGTGCGCTCCTGACCGTCCAGGGTGGTGAACTTGTCACCTTCCTGAGCGCGGCGCACCACGATGCGGCCACCTTCGAGCTTGTCCATGTCAAAGGAATGCAGGGGCTGACCGCATTCAAAAAGAATGTAGTTGGTCACGTCCACAATATTGGAAATGGGGCGCACACCCACGGCATGCAGGCGGTGACGCAGGCGCATGGGCGAGGGCCCGATCTTGACGCCCGTGATCACGCGGCCAGAATACAGCCAGCAGTGTTCGGGGTCTTCAATATCAATGGGAACCAGCACTTCCGGCCCGGCTGCGTCAAGCTCCAGCGGCAGCTCGGGGATGGAGAGCGGCAGGTTGCACGCAAGGGCGGTTTCACGCGCGAGGCCCAGCACCGAGAGGCAGTCTGCCCGGTTGGGCGTGATGGAAATATCGAGCACCTCGCGGTCCAGCGCCAGCTGATCCACGAGGGGCTTGCCCACCACAAAGCTTTCGGGCAGCACCATGATGCCTGTGTGGTCTTCGGTCAGACCCATCTCACGCTCGGAGCAGATCATGCCAAATGAGGGCGCGCCGCGCAGCTTGGCTTTTTTGATCACCATGCCGTCGGGCATTTTTGTGCCCACCAGCGCCACGGGAACCTTTTGCCCGGCAGCCACGTTGGGCGCTCCGCAAACGATATCCAGCAGTTCACCCTGCCCGGCATCGACCTTGCACACATGCAGGTGGTCAGATTCCGGGTGGTTGTCGCACGAAACCACATGCCCCACCACAATGGAGCTGATGGCGTCGTAAGGCCGCCTGATGTCTTCCAGCTCCAGGCCGAGCATGGTCAGGCGGTCGCCCAGCGCCTCGGCCGTTCCTTCATACGGAGTAAATTCACGCAGCCATGAAAGTGAGAGCAGCATAGTTCGTCCTGTTTCCGCGCCGTGGCGTGGTTATTTGAAACTCCAGGCAGGAGTTTGATTTTGCGGATTGGGCAGAGGGCGCTCGTAGCGGTCACTCTGACCCGCACCCGGCCCATACGCTCCGGGGTGGGGGCGCTGACGGGCGGGTTTTTCTTCCGGCTGGCGGTCGTCAATGGTATTGCCGTAGGCATCTGTATAGCCCATGCCGCCCTCGGCCGTGCGCCCCGCGCTTTTGCTGGGCAGGGCCTCAATGCGTTTGGGCTCGCCGGGCGGGTCCATGCCCGAATTGCGCGGGCTGTAGGCAGAGGCCGCCAGAGCCGAAGGCACAGCCAGCCACCGCGGGCTGCCCGGCACAAGCGAGGCCGCAGCCAGCAGCGCAAGCAACACAAGTGCGAGCGGCAGCGCCTTACGCGAAGGGCGCGAGGGGCGCAAGGGGTGCTGTCGGCGCTGGCAGGCAGGTGCGGTGCTGCGGGCTATATGGCTGATTATTCTGGGCATACTTATTTACCTGGGCAAAGCCTAATGGGCAAACTGGCCGAGGAAGCGCACGTCGTTTTCAAAGAACATGCGCAGGTCGCCGATGCCGTACTTGAGCATGGTCACGCGTTCCACGCCCATGCCAAAGGCAAAACCGCTGACGTCGGCGGGGTAGCCGACGGCTTCAAAGACCGCAGGGTCAACCATACCGCAGCCCAATATTTCAACCCAGCCCGTGGTTTTGCACACGCGGCACGGGGCATCGCCAATGTGGCCCTTGCCGCCGCACATGCAGCACGAAATGTCCACTTCTGCCGAAGGCTCGGTAAAGGGAAAGAAGCTGGGGCGAAAACGCACCTGGGTTTCAGCACCAAACACCGCGCGCACAAAAGCCGTAAGCGTGCCGCGCAGATGGGCCATGCTGATGCCCTCGCCCACCACAAGACCCTCAATCTGATGGAACATGGGGGTGTGGGTAATGTCGCTGTCGCGTCGGTACACCTTGCCTGGGGCGATCACAGCCAGAGGAGGCTTGCGCGCCAGCATGGTGCGGGCCTGCACGGGCGAGGTGTGCGTGCGCATGAGCACCTTTTCGGTAACATACAGGGTATCCTGCATGTCGCGGGCGGGGTGTTCGGGCGGCATGTTGAGGGCTTCAAAATTGTAGTAGTCGATTTCCACTTCGGGGCCTGAGGCCACGTCAAAACCCAAGCCCTGGAAAATCTGGCAGATTTCCTCGGTCACCAGGGTGGTGGGGTGCAGGCTGCCGCGCCAGGGGGCGCGACCGGGCACAGAGGGGTCGAAACGGCGCAGGGCCTCGGCTTCGCGTCCGGCTTCAAGGGCTGCCTTGCGGGTTTCAAACAGGGCATTGCAGCGTTCTTTGACGCTGTTGGCAGTCTGGCCCACGGCGGGCCGCTCTGCGGGAGCAAGCGAAGGCAGCTGGGCCATGATCTGGGCAATGCGACCCTTGCGACCCAGAACATCCACGCGCAAAGCCTCAAGGGCATCCAACGAAGAAGCCTGGCCCAGACCTTTTTCAAGTTCAGGAACCAGGCTTTCCAGTGCAGAAATCAGATCCATAGCGGATATCCCAATGCCGCGTGGTGCGGCGTTTGTTAAGGGAGGCGCGGTTGCTGAAAGGGAGAGCTGCGGGGTGGCCAAAAGACAGGCCCGACCTGCGGCAGCACGCCATTTCTGCGGCCCACGCTTCCTCACGGCATGAATTCGCCCTGCCTGCCGGGTATTCCGGCAACACAAAAAAATCAAGGCGCGGACGGCGCTTGTGCACCGCCCGCGCCTTATACCATGCAAGGCCCCGCTCCCGCAAGCCGCACTGTTCCAGTAGGAAACATGCGTCGCTGCCAGGAGGCTGCGCCTCCGGCGCGGGGAGCGCCACTCTTAATTCAGAGCGGCCTTGGCCAGATTGACGATCTTGGCGAAGTCGTCCTTGTGATAAACGGCAAGGTCAGCCAGAACCTTACGGTTCAGCTCAATGCCAGCCTGCTTGAGGCCGTGCATGAAGCGGCTGTAGGACAGACCGCTCAAACGCGCACCGGCGTTGATACGGAGAATCCACAGAGTACGGAAATCGCGTTTCCGCAGCTTGCGGCCCACATAGGAATACTGCATCGAGCGTTCCACAGCCTCACGCGCGGTACGGTACAAACGGCTGCGGCCGCCGCGAAAACCCTTGGCTGCGGACAAATATTTTTTATGACGACGATGACTTGCAAGACCTCTCTTTACACGCATATGCGCTGCCTCCTTCTCCCAACCAGGCGGAGGAATGCCCGTTGGGGAGCGTAAAAAACTCCAGGCTCTCAAATGAGAGACGCGGATTGAACGTCAGTCGCGGCTCCGCATGCGCCGCCGATGCCGTAGCATCGCGCTAATTCACCTTAGTCCCTACAGAATTTGCCTTACACACCACGGCAAAAGCCGAGATTTGCGCAGGATTTTTACTTGCTGGCAAGAAAGCCAAGCGGCGCGCCGAAGCGGAGCATAGCTTTCTATGTGACCGAGGCGCGCCCGCGTAGGCTGCCGCAGTCAGCAAGCAAAAAGACAAGCAAATTAGCCGTTGGGCAGCATCCGGCGCACAGCCTTCTCATTGGTCTGATCCACGGTGGTGGACTGACCCAAACGCATTTTGCGGCTGGCGGCCTTCTTGGTCAGAATGTGGCGCAAGTTCTGGCGGCGACGCTTGAACTTACCGCTGCCGGTCTGCGAAAAACGCTTGGCGGCGGAACGCCGAGTTTTGATCTTGGGCATGGCGTACTCCTTAAAAACGAATTCACTTGGTCGCCGTTTTACGGGCGCACCAAGGGAAGGGCATAATGCCCCAAAGCAACGTCCCGCGCAAGGAAAAATTCATCCTCCCCGCGCAAACGGCCTACGACTGTTTCTTGGGCACCAGCATCATCTGCAAGGTGCGGCCTTCGGCACGGGCTTCCTGATCAACCTTGGCAATATCGGCAAGGTCTTGCACAACCCGTTCAAGAATGGCCATACCGCGATCTTTATGGACAATTTCGCGGCCTCTGAAAAACACCGTAATCTTGCAGCGGTCGCCCTCTTCAAGAAAACGGCGGATGTGGCGGACCTTGGTTTCGTAATCGTGGTCGTCCGTCTTGGGGCGAACCTTGATTTCCTTAATCTGCACCACGGCCTGCCGCTTTTTGGCTTCCTGCTTCTTTTTCTGCTGCTCATACTTGAACTTACCGTAGTCCATTATGCGACAAACGGGCGGTTCAGAAGTGGAAGCCACCTCCACAAGATCCAAGCCGGCTTCTTTGGCCAGGGCAATAGCATCGTTGCGTTGCAGAATTCCAAGCTGCTCGCCATCGGCGGCGATCACGCGCAGTTCACGTGCGCGGATCATCTCGTTGCGACGCACGCCGTCTTGCGGCATGTCGCGACGGAATCTCATATTAGGCGAAGCTATAGCGCATCCCTCCTTGTTTGAAAGGCTCCTCGGCGTCCGCCCGGATAAGCGCGGCGATTTCCGCTACGGACTTGAGCCCCAGATTGTCCCCACTGCGCAGGCGCACATTGGCGCCGCCCGCCTGCACTTCTTTTTCACCAACCACCAGAATAAACGGAACCTTGGCCAGCTGCGCCTCGCGCACCTTGAAGCCAAGCTTTTCGTTGCGCGTATCGGCTGTGGCGCGGATACCCAGCGCCTTGAGCTCGTCGCACATCTTCAGTGTAGCTTCATCACCGGCATCTGTCACTGTGAGCAGACGGGCCTGCTCAGGCGCAAGCCATGTGGGCAGCGCACCGGCAAAGTTTTCAACCAGAATGCCAATGAACCGCTCGAGCGAGCCCATAATGGCGCGGTGCACCATGACCGGCCTGTGCCGCTCGCCGTCCTGACCCACATAGGTGAGGTCAAAACGCTCCGGCAGAGTAAAATCAACCTGAATGGTCGAGCATTGCCATTCACGGCCAATGCAGTCAAGCAGGCGCACGTCAATTTTGGGGCCGTAGAAAGCGCCGTCGCCCGCGTTGATCTCGTAGGGCAGGCCAGCCTTTTCAACAGCGCTGGTGAGGGCGTTGGTTGCCAGTTCCCATGCTTCGTCCGTGCCAATGCTGCTTTCGGGGCGGGTAGAAACGGCCACCTTGTACTGGAAGCCGAACAGGTTCATGAGGTCGCGGATAAGGTGAATGACCTCAAGAATTTCGCCTTCAAGCTGCTCTGGCGCGCACAAAATGTGCGCATCGTCCTGGGTAAACTGGCGCACGCGCAAAAGCCCGTGCAGCACACCGCTTTTTTCGTGGCGGTGCACCACACCCAGTTCAAAATAACGCTGGGGCAGATCGCGGTAGCTGTGCAGCTCGTTGCCGTAAATAAGCATGTGCGAGATGCAGTTCATGGGCTTGACGCCGTAGGCGTCTTCCTCAATCTGCGTAAAGTACATGTTTTCGCGGTAGTGGTCGTAGTGGCCCGATTTCTGCCACGTTTCCACGCGCAAAAGCTGCGGCCCCTGCACAATTTCGTAATTGCGCTTGAGGTGCTCGCGCCGCCAAAAATCTTCAAGTATGGTGCGCACCATCATGCCACGGGGCAGCCAAAAGACCATGCCGGGCGCAACATCTTCCTTAAAGGTAAAGAGGTTGAGCTCGCGGCCAAGCTTGCGATGGTCGCGGCGCTTGGCTTCTTCAAGCTGCTTGAGGTAGGCATCCAGCGCCTTTTGGTCGGCAAAGGCCGTACCGTAGATACGCGAAAGCATGCGATTTTTTTCATCGCCGCGCCAGTAGGCACCGGCAACACTCATGAGCTTTGCCGCCTTGGCAAAGCCCGTGTGCGGCACGTGGGGGCCACGGCACAGGTCAGTAAAATCACCGCAAGTATAGAGCGACACCGTGTCGGCGTCGATGCTTTCAATCAGCTCTACCTTATACGCTTCACCCATGGCGCGAAAAACCTCAACGGCCTCGGCCTTGGGCAACACCTTGCAGGTAAAGGGCTCGCGCGCATCGGCAATGCGCTGCATTTCCGCTTCGATGGCGGCAAAATCTTCGCTGGAAAAAGGCTTTTCGACGTCAAAATCGTAGTAAAAGCCGGTATCGATGGAGGGGCCAATAGTGACCTTGGCAGTGGGGAAGAGGCGCTTGACCGCCGCAGCCATAACATGGGCGGTAGAGTGACGGATCATTTGCAGGCCTTCGGCCGAGTCGGCATACACGGGCGCAAGCTCGGCGCAGCCTTCAGGCAGGGGTGCGGAAAGATCCAGCAGCGCACCATTATCGGCGCGAGCGGCCACAACGGCCTTGAACTTTTTACCGCTCAAGGCTTTTTGCAGAGCAGAGGCAACAGAATCACCAGCCTCCACCGTCTGCCCTTCCACGCGGACTTCCATGAGAAACTCCTTAAAAACTTCCGGAGGCACATAAAACAAAGTGGGGAGGTAAACCTCCCCACTGCGCCGAATCCGGTCTTCGGGTCGCATAGTGCGACCTGTGCTATGGGCGGGGCCAAGGCCTTCCGCCGTTTAGGGGAACTATCCCCGAAGAGTCATTTGGTAGGAACGAACAGACTTGAACTGTTGACCCCTTCCGTGTCAAGGAAGTGCTCTAGCCACCTGAGCTACGCTCCTACATGGGCAAGAGGCTATATAGCTACTCCCCATGCCCCCGTCAACACTTTTTTGTCACATTGCCGCAATTTATTGCAAAATAATCTTTCAAACTCGCCTGATCCGCCAATTTTTCAGCCAATATTTTTTGACCAAAACTGCGGGCATCAGCCCAACACAACCGCCCTGCCCGCCCCCGCTTGTGTCCTCACTTGCACCCTCACTTACGAAGACACGCACAGGGGGGCAGCAGAAACTAGATGGCTCCAGACTGGCGCACTTCTGCCAGCCAAGCGCCAAAACATTCCTGCGCGCGGGCAGAATACAGGGCTTTGCGGTCTTTTTTGCGGGCCTTTTCGCCCAGCTCTGGCACAAGGCCAAAGTGCGCGTTGGAAGGCTGAAAATGCTTTACAGGTGTGCGCAGATGGTTGAGCAACCCGCCAAGAGCGCTCTCTACAGGCGGGGGCGGCAGCTCGTGCCCACGGGCGCGGGCGTCGAGCAACATGCCCAGCCACAGACCGCTGGCGGCAGATTCCACATAACCTTCCACGCCGGTGATCTGCCCTGCCAGGTACACGCCGGGGCGCGCCCGCAGCGAAAGATCCGGCGCCAGCACTTCTGGCGCGTTCACATAGGTATTGCGGTGCATGCTGCCAAAGCGCGCAAATTCCGCATTCTCCAGGCCGGGAACCAGCCGGAACACGCGAGTCTGTTCGCCCTGAGTGAGCTTGGTCTGGCAGCCCACCAGATTGCAGGTTTCGCTGTTGGCATTCTCGGCCCGCAGTTGCAGAATCGCCCAAGGGCGGCGGCCCGTGCGCGGGTCATCAAACCCCACGGGCTTCAGCGGCCCAAAGGTCAAGGTGCGGGGGCCGCGCTCGGCAAGGGCCTCGATGGGCATGCAGCCCTCAAAATGCTTTTCCTGCTCAAAATCGTGGGCCGAAACCTTTTGCGCCTCAAGCAGGGCCGCATAAAAAATGTCGTATTCGTCACGGTTCATGGGGCAGTTGAGGTAGTCGCCCTCGCCTTCGCCCTCGCCGTTTTCCTGCCCGTAGCGCGAGGCGCGGAACACCACATCCATATTAAGGGAATGTGTCCACACGATGGGCGCAATGGCATCGTAAAAATAGCAGTGCTTGGCACTCAGCGTTTCGGCCAGCGAGGCAGAAATACCGTCTGACGCCATGGGGCCAGCGGCCAGCACAACCGCCCTGCCCTCGCCGTAAAAAGGCGCAAGCACGGGATCGTCGAGCGATTCCACCTGATGATGCACAAGGGTAAGGTTGGCCTGGGCGCTCACGCGCTCGGTCATGGCGCGGGCAAAAGCCTCGCGGTCAACGGCCAGAGCCTTGCCCGCAGGCACGCGATGGGCGTCGGCCAGTTCCATAAAATCGCTGCCAAGGGCGCGCATTTCGGCCTTGAGCAGACCCACGCCAGAGGTAAGCTCGTCTGAGCGCAGAGAATTGGAACACACAAGCTCGGCCAGGTGATCACTGATATGGGCAGCCGACCTGTGGGCAGGCTTTTGTTCAAACAGGGTTACGGAGTGACCGGCGCGGGCCAGATGCAGGGCGCATTCGCACCCGGCAAGGCCGCCGCCCACCACTGCTATGGACATGGTTTGCATACATTCTCCTTGCCGCGCAGCTTGTAAGAAAACCCGCCTGTTGGCAAGACCTGGCCGCCGCCCTTTGCAAAACCGTCTGTCAGCCAATCAACATGCACAGGCCCAATAGCCAGCAAAGCTCCTGATTCAAAACGTAAAAAGCGCCCCGATCTCTCGAGGCGCTGGCATAAACCTGCTCTGACATTTTACGGGCGCAAATCAGCACGGCACGGCATCAGCATGCCCTGTCAGCTTGCCCGCAAGTTGCAAGAATTTTGTACACCGCTTTTTCAGAAAGAAAATAGCGCTCCGCCAGTTGCGGCACAGTCCAGCCCGCCTTGCGGCACGCGGCCATTTCGCTGTTTCTGGCAGCCCGTTGCGCACGGTTGGGAGCAACCTCGCCCCACTGCTTTCTGTTTTCTTCCTTACGGGGAATGTACAGATACTCCCCGTCAACATATTCCTGTATGGCCCGCAGCAGATGCTGCGGCAAAACATGTGTGGCCTTTTTATAGCCCATGGTGCTTCCTCCTGCTGATGATTCAGGACGGAGCAAGGGCTATTGCCTAAACATTCACGCTGTTATGCAATAGCCCCTGCTAAGCACAACAGGCAGAATCCTTGTAAGTGTTCATCCAATATTCCTGTTCGTGGTTTGTGAATATCTGTTTTTATACCGCCCACCATATGCCGTCAACGGGTTGGTTGCTCAACACCGCGCTTGCCCCCGCCGAAAACCTGCGCTACTAACAACTGATGCACGACGATCTTTCAGCACAGCACGCCGCCAACCCAACGCAAGACGCAGGCATGGCGCACGAATCAGGCATGGCCCCCGTGGACATTGCCTTTGTGCGCGCTGGTGCGCGTGAGCTCTACGCCCAGGGGCACGATGATTTTCTGGCCCCCGCCACCAGCCAGTCGGCAGGCATGGATCTGCGCGCCTGCCTTGAAGGGCCGGAGGCTGTCATCCCCGCCGGGGGCAGGTTTAAGGTATGCACGGGCATCAGCGTGCAGCCCCGCGCCGCTGGCATTGCCGGTTTTGTGTATTCGCGCAGCGGCCTTGGCGCGCGCGACGGCATTACCGTTGCCCAGGGCGTGGGCATCATCGACCCGGACTATACCGGTGAAATTCTGGTGTTCCTTCTGAACACCTCTGGTCACGAGCGACGTATTCAAAACGGAGAGCGCGTGGCCCAGCTTATTTTTCAGCCCTACGTGCGACCCCGATGGCGTGAAGTTTCGGAACTGTCAGCCACAGAGCGCGGTTCCGGCGGTTTCGGTCACACCGGGCGCTGATACTCTGCACTGGCCACCGCCGGTGTCTTTCATCCATTCCACCATTCATACGTTCACCGAGAAGGAGTTTGTCCATGTCACAAGCTTTTGCCGCCGTGAAAGCCGGGGAAGAGAGCCTGCTCTGCCGTTCCTACAGCCGTTACCCGCTGGCTATCGTCCGAGGCAAGGGATCGCGACTTTGGGACGTGGACGGCAAGGAATATGTCGACCTGCTGGCTGGCATTGCCGTAACAGCTCTTGGGCACTGCAACGATGAAATCTGCGCGGCTCTGGAAGCACAGGCCCACAAGCTCTGGCACGTGAGCAACCTGTTTTATCAGGAAGAACAGCTCGAGCTGGCAACGCTGCTGCTCTCTACCAGCCACCATGGCAAGGCCTTTTTCTGCAACTCTGGCGCAGAAGCCAACGAGGCCTGCATCAAGCTGGCTCGCCGCTACATGCGCAGCGTCAAAAAGCGCGATGCCTACGAAATAATCACCCTGGGCGGCTGTTTTCATGGCCGTACCCTGGGCGCGCTGGCAGCCACCGGGCGCGAAAGCCTGAGCCAGGGCTTCACCCCCCTGCCAGAGGGCTTCAAGCAGGTTGCGGCTGGCGATCTGGCAGCGCTAGAGGCTGCCATCACCCCGGCCACGGCTGCGGTGTTGGTTGAGGTGGTGCAGGGTGAAGGCGGCGTTGTGCCCCTGCCCGCAGACTATCTGCACGGCGTTGAAGCCCTGTGCCGCAAGCACGACATACTGCTGATGTGCGACGAAGTTCAGGCGGGGTTGTGCCGCACCGGCAAGTTCTGGGCCTTCCAGAACTATGACATCACGCCCGACATCATCAGCATGGCCAAGTCGCTGGCCAACGGCCTGCCCATGGGTGCCATGCTGGCCACGGACGAAGTTGCCCAGGGCTTTGAGGCTGGCAGCCACGCCACCACCTTTGGCGGCGGCGCGCTGGTTTCTGCCGTGGCGGCCAAGACCGTTGAAATCATGCTGCGTGACCATTTGTCCGAGCGTGCCGGGGCCCTTGGCGAACACATGAAGGAACAGCTGGCCGCCTTGCAGCAGCGTGTACCCGGCAAAATCCGCGAGGTGCGCGGCCTTGGCCTCATGCTGGGCATCGAACTGACGGTTTCTGGCAAGGATGTGTGGGAAGAACTGCTGCGCAGGGGCTACATTTGTAACCTCAGTCACGGCGTAACCCTGCGCCTGTTGCCGCCGCTGAATATCGATCAGGCCGATCTGGACAGTTTTGTGGCCACGCTTGAGGATATTCTGAAGGCTTTTTAAAAATAAGGCCCCTCACAGGGCTTTACAGAAGCACAATTGTACACTAAATAGTGCTCCCTGAAATATTCTGCAAAACTTACGGCAACCCCGCTCTGCGGGGTTGCCGCTTGCTTTACCCAAGGAGTTGAAAAATGGACGTTTTTGACCAGGCTACCGAACTGGAGCGTCTTGACCGCGAATCGGCCCTCATGCGTGCGCGTGCCGCTGTGGACCGTGGCGGCCCCGAATGGATCAACGGCGTGGCCTGCTGCCGGGAATGCGGCGACCCCATTCCCGCCAAGCGCCTTGAGGCCCTGCCCGGCGTTGGCCTGTGCCGCGCCTGCCAGGAAGAACGCGAAGGCAGCCGCGACTAAAACCTGCGCTGCGTACTGCTGGGCCCAACCTCAATGGCAGCACTGGCGGCGTTGGCTTGAAAGATTGCCAACCAGCCGCCCAAAATGTGCATGATGACCGTGCATCCCCCATATGGCAGAGATGCACATGCGGGCCTTGGCCTTTCTGTAATCATTCACAGCGCACGCCTTGACTCTGCGTCAAATTGGCTAACCACGCCCTCGGGGCCTGCCCATCGGCAGGGCCTTTTTTTTCGCCCCAGCTTTGGCGCGGCAGCCGCACGCCTAAATTTTGCGCCCCAGCAGTTCTTCTTTACCGCCGTATTTGCCACACAATACAAAAGCGCCCTGTCAGCAAAATACCGACAGGGCGCATACGGACACTCAAACCGATTTGTTGCGCAGCGCGCCGATTCGGTCAGTTCCAGATAAAATGCAGCAGAAAATAAGATATGTAGCCGATACCCGCCGCTGCGGGCAGGGTAAGCACCCATGCAGTCATCATGCTGGCAGCTACATTCCAGCGCACGGCTGAAAGCCGCTTGGTGGAGCCCACGCCAAAAATGCAGGCCGAAATGGTGTGCGTGGTGCTGACCGGCGCGCCCATGAGCGATGCCCCGGTAATTACCATGGCAGCGGCGCTTTCAGCAGCAAAGCCGTGCACTGGCTCAAGCTTGAAGATGCGGTGCCCCATGGTTTTAACGATCTTCCAGCCGCCCACGGCCGTGCCAAGGGCCATGGCCCCCGCGCACGAAAGCTTAACCCACATGGGCACTTCCACAGTGTCGATCTTGCCAAAAATCAGCAGGGCGAGCGTGACGATACCCATGGTTTTTTGCGCATCGTTGAGGCCGTGGCTCGTGGCCATAAAGGCGGCAGATACAAGCTGCAACCGCCTGAACGATGCATTGACCGTGCGCCGGTGTATTCGCCCGCAAATCCAGAAAATAAGCCACATGCAACCAAAGCCCATCACATAACCGGCCAGGGGCGAGGCCACCAGCGGAACCAGCACCTTGTCCCAAATGCCCTTGACGTTCAGGGCGCTGAATCCCGCATCGGCCACGGCCGCGCCGATAAGCCCGCCAATGAGCGCGTGCGACGAAGACGAAGGGATGCCGAAATACCAGGTTATGCAGTTCCAGGCGATGGCCCCCACAAGGGCCGCCAGCACAAGAACATGGCTGCCCTCAACAACCTGCGGCAACACAATGCCGCTGCCAAGGGTTTTGGCCACCTCTGTACCCAGCAATGCCCCGCCAAGATTCAACAGCGCCGCTGCCCCCACCGCAAAACGCGGCGTAACCACCTTGGTGGAAACCACGGTGGCAATGGCATTGGCGCAGTCGTGCGCGCCATTGGTGAAGTCGAACACCAGGGCCACCAGCACGATGAGCGCCAGCAGCACGGGGATATCAAACATTTTTCAGCACCGCTTCTTCAATGGTTTCGGCCAGGGCATTGACCTGCTCAAGCAGAATATTCATGCGCTCGTAAGCCTGGCTCCATTTGAGCACCCGCATGAGGGCCTTGCTTGTGAGTTCCTGATGTTCGTCCATCAGTTCTGCCAGCCCAACGGCCAGCACCATATCGCATTCGCTGCGAAGCCCGCGAAAGGCGCGGGTTTTATGGCAGTCGCGCCTGTTGGCGAGGCCTTGAAGCATTTCATTGGTCAGGTCGAGCATGGCGCTGATGGTGCGCGCCATTTGCAGGGCGGGAAAGCGGATGGAGGCAAATTCAAAAATATGCAACCGCGTGCTCAGGCTGTGCAGGCAGTCCATGCACTCTTCCTGCTCCTGGTTGATACGCAGGATGTCCTCGCGGTCAATGGGCGTGATAAAGGTCTGCGAAAGAGCCCGGATGATCTTACTGTGCAGCAGGTCGGCCTCTTCTTCCAGAAAGGCTATTTCCTTGTGCACATGGTCCATGTTGGAAACGTCTTCCAGCATGTTTACCAGCAGGGCGGCCATGCGGCGCAGCAGATCGTTCTGCTCGGTGAGCATGGAAAAAAACGGGGCGGATTTGGGCAATAGGGCAGGAAACATCCCTTCTCCTTAAAGCTGGTTGCGGGCGCTGCGCGCCACCAAATGGTAGCTGCCCCGCACAGGCAGACCTGTGCTGTTCAGCTGTGACGAATACGACACCGTTTCGTCATCTGTTTGACCTAATCCATTTATACCGGGCAGAAGTTTGTGCCAAGAGAAAACAGGGGGACAAATTGAACTTTTCAATTTTTCAAAAATAAATCAAATCATGGTAGCATGTTATCAAAAGATTTTTTTGCCGTTTTTCCGCTGCTGCCGCTGATTTTCGACCTTTTTTCGGCCTATGGATTGATTGATCAATCTATAGCCGGAACAAGCCTTGTGCGCGGCACGCTGCCTAAGACGGCGTGCCCGCTGCCGAACGCAGTCAGTACCCGGTGTTGAGCCATTCCAGCGCGCGCCGTGCGGCGGGCTCTGGCAAAAATGTCCAGGGAGGCGGCACAATGCAGGTTGCGCCCGGAAGGGTCAGGCAACCGTGGTGTAAAAAGAATACAGAGGGGGATGCGTCAGCGTCTTCATCGGCGCTGGCAAAGCCGTACAGGGGGTCATTCCACAGGGGATGCCCAAAAGAAGCGGCATGGGCGCGTATCTGATGGCGCGCGCCACGGCGGATGCGACAGCCCGCAAGGGTCAGGCCCACGCGGTGGAATTGCGAATCCTCGTCAAACGCGGGCAGGTTCAGCTCTGGCCCGTCAAAATAGTACAAGGGGAAAAATTCTGTCCAGCGCGTACGGCCCGTGTCGCGTTCCAGCACCCTGCTTTTGTTGCGCTTGTCTGTGCGCAAGGCGCGCCTGACCGTAAAGTCTTCTTCAAGCCGCCCTGCCAGCAGGGCCACATAGCGTTTTTCGCAGTGGCCGGCCACTTCGAGTCGGCGAAAGTCATCCGCTGCTTCGGGGCTGAAAGCCCCGCACACCAGACCAGATGTGCCGTGGTCAAGCCGCTGGAGCAATTGGGGGCAGGAGCCCGCCAAAGAATCTACTGAACTGGCAAGCAGTTGCGGCAACATTCCTTCGAGGCTTGGAGCCGTGCCCCCCACCAAAGCAGCCGTGTGCAGCCCTGCGGGCTTGAAGAAAAAACACAGCTCGCCCTGTACCGCCAGCAGGCGGGGTTCGCACTGATTGCTGTCCATGCCGGGAGCGCACGCGGCGCTCTGCTCCTCGGTTTCCGCCAGGGGTGCGACGTCTTTCGGTTCCTGCACAGCATCCTGCAAGATTACCACATCCCCCTTGCGCAGGCGCTGGGCCGCACTACAGGCGCGGCCATTGACCAGCACCAGGCCGTTTTCAATGCAGCGTTTGCGGCCCCGCAAACCCATCTGGGGCAAAAGCAGGCTCAGGGCAAAATCGAGCCGCTGGCCCACCATATTTTGGCTTTCTGCCTCAAACTGTGTTGGCGTCAGCGAGGGCGCGGCGGAATCTGTAGATGAAATATCGTTGCTCACAGGGTCACCGAACTGCCGGGCACAAGTTCCAGCAGGGCTTTGGCGGTTAGTTCCGGCACATGGCGCTGGGGATCGTTTTCGTTCACCAGGTCTTTTTCCACCAATCGCACGCCCATACGGGCCAGAGCCGTGCGCTCGTCGTCGTCCAGCCCGCCCTCATAGCGGCCATGCAGGGTATCTACCAGTACGGTATGCAGCAGTGCTTCGCTGGGCGCATCGGGCGCATCCTCGCGCAGATGGCGCAAAATCATGGCCGCCTGCCCTGCCACCGTAAGCCCGTGCAGCTCTGCGTCTGTGCCAGTGTTGGGAATAAAAATCTTGGGGCACGAAACAGCGGCAATGGCCTTGCCCACGTTTTGCGGCAGCAGGTTGGCCAGCACGCTGGTGTAAAAGCTGCCCATGGGATAGCAAATGGCCCCCGCAGAGCGCAGGTAGGCCGCCGAAGCGGGCGCAAGCGGAGGGCGGCACGGGGTTTGCGGCTTCTTTGAGCCGTCATGGTTGCGGTCGGGCTCGTGCACGGTCAAAAACAGCCGCCGCACCGCAACGCTCAAATTTTTAAAATGGTGCTGCCCTATCACAATCGAGCCGTCTTCCAGCTCTGCCGCCAGGTGCAGGCTTTCGCTCACAATGGGCAAAACCACGCCACGCGTTTGCAAAAGGCGGCTCAAAAAGGCCAGCACCGGGCCAAAAACGCGTTTGTGGTGCAGATAGCCGCCAGCCAGAATCAGGTTGCCCACGCAGGCCCGAAAGGGGTCAAAATCGTCGGGCATGCGCTGCAAAAAAAAGTTGAAATGCAAGCGCAGGGCATCGGCAAACAGGGGGGGCATATCTGCCCAAACGGGGTGCGTTTCGCTGCCCATGCTGCGCAGCTGTTGCCGCAACGGCTCTGGATCAGCATGCTCTTCACAGTTATCCGGCAATCTGCTGGCGCAGAATGCCATGACTGCGGCTGGCACAACGGCGCTGTCGGCAAGGGCCAGCAGGCGGTTGCGAATATCACCCACGGCGGGCATGGCAAAAGAACGCCGCAGGGCGGCAGAACTGCCGCCGGAATCAAAGGGCGTTACCAGATGAACAGAATTGTGCGTGTAGTGGATCAGTTGGCGGCTAAGGTCGCGCAGGGCCGTACCGCCCGTAAAAAAAACAAGTCGTGGACCCAATGGCGGAAAACAGAAAGGCGAAGAATTTTCGCTCACACCGAGCTCCCTGCGGCCTGCATATCGCCTTGGGGCAGGACATCGCAAAGATTGCGACAGGAGGGTATGAGGCCCATCTCGCACATGCGCAAAAAGATCAGCCGACCAATCCAGGCATCGGTGGCGGCATAGGCAATCTGACGGGGGGACAGTTCCATGAGGCTCCAGTTGGAGCACTGGGAACCTTTTGAAATGCGCCAGCCAAAAAAGTTTGCGGCAAGGGTGCGCAGCCCCTGGCTGGGCAGCTTGTGTGCGCGGGCAACACCGCCAAGGTCAACAAGCCCGGCGGGTTCAAAGTCGTACACCTTGGCAAGGTCGCGCATGTCATCGCGAATGCCCACGCCAGCCTTGACCTGATCGGGGTTTGCCAAAATTTCAACAATGTGCGGGCCAAAGGGCAAAAATGCCAACTGTACAAGGTACACGGCATTGGCGGTTGCCAGCTGGATGAGCGCAGGAGAATTGCGCCGCCCCTTGCGGAATGAGGGCCGCGTTTCCGTATCAAATCCAAGCAGGTCGGCAGAGCGCAAATCGGGCAGCGCTTGTTTCCAGTCGTCCAGGGAACGAATAACCTGCACCGACCCTTCGTAATGACAAAGAGGCATGGCGTTGATTTCTTCGCAACTCAGCCGACGGCGCAAAACATCCATATCCATAGGTTACTTACCAATGCAGAATTGGGCAAATATGCTGTTCAGCACTTCAGCCGGGCTTGAAAGCCCGGTAACTTCCCCCAGATACGAGGCGGCCATATCAAGCCTGACCGCACAACAATCATAAGGCTGCCCAGCGACCACATCCGCACGCAGCCCTTCAAGCTCTTTCAAGGCCTTTTCCAGCGCCAGCGACTGCCGCGCGTTGGGCGCAAGTCCGTCTTCTGGCGGGGTATCCGCGCTGCCCCCAAGCAACACGGAACGCAGTGTTGCGGCAAGCTCGTCAACATATGTATCGGAAAGTGCGCTCACTGCGCAACACATTCTAGTGCCAATCCACCGAGGAGGAAATACTTTTGGCATACAAATGTCGCATTTGTTCCATACCACAAGCAGCGGTATATCGCCAACGGCTTCCAGCACCTCGCGGGCAGCGGGTTCTGGGCAAGTATCTGCGGCTGCGCCTTCTTCACCCAGCTTGGCCCCGTCCAGCACCAACACCACAAGATCGGCCTGTGAAAGTTTTTTGCGGCTGCGGCTTACACCCAGCTGTTCTACGGTTTCCTCGGCATCGCGCAGCCCCGCAGTATCCGTAAGACGCACGGGCAGACCATCGAGCAGACAGGTTTCTTCCAAAAAATCTCTGGTCGTGCCGGGTATGTCAGTAACCAGCGCCCGTTCGCGGCCCAGCAGGGCGTTGAGCAGGCTCGACTTGCCCGCATTGACGGCCCCGGCCAGCACCACCTGCGCCCCCTGCTGCGCTATCTGTGCACGTCGGCTGCCCGCCAGCAGGCGGTGCACCGCCAGCATCACGCCGTCAAGCACCTCACACAGGGCGGCGGGCTCCATACCCTCCACTTCTTCGTCGGGAAAATCCACGGCAAGGCACATCTGGGCGCGCAGCATTTCAAGCTCATCGCGCAATTCTACAGTGCGCTGCCCAAGCAGACCATCCAGCCGATTAAAACCGTAGCGCAGCGCCTCGCGCGAGGGTGCGGCAATAAGCTCTGCCACAGCCTCGGCCTGGCTAAGATCCATGCGGCCATTCACAAAGGCGCGGCGCGAAAATTCGCCCCGATCTGCCTGACGCGCCCCATAACGGATGGCACTTTCAAGCACTGCCTGCACCAGATACGCGCCACCGTGGCTGTGGATTTCGGCCACATCTTCACCCGTAAAGGTGCGAGGCCCGGGCATGAACACGGCTAGGGCATCGTCCAGCGCCTCGCCGTTCCAGTCGATAACCCGCCCCCGGTGCAAATGCCAGGGAGTAAAATTTTCTACAATCGCCGAAAGGGGCAGAAACATGCGGGCAAGTACCTCTTTGGCACGCGGCCCCGAAATACGCACAATGCCAATGCCCCCCGAACCGGGAGGTGTCGCGATGGCAGCGATGGTGTCGTTGCGCTCTGGCTGCATTGCTGTTTCCATTTCATCCCCTGCTTACTTGCCCAAAAATCTGATCTGACACAGCTCTGGATTTGTGCTGCCCCGTGTTGCCAGCCGACTTCTGCCAGCTCACAGGCTGACTGCACATCGGTGGCCGCAAAAAGCGTTGCCGGAGATATGCCCCACTGGGCCTTTTCTCCGGCAACGTAACAAGCTCACTTGGGCTGAACAGCCCGCTTGCGGTGACGCTTAGGCGCGTGTGGCGTGAGGCTGAACGCTAGGCGCGTTCTCCCTTTTTACGCATGATCACAACACGCTTCATGGGGCCATCACCCGTGCTGCGGGTTTGCACGTCTGCCGCTTCCTGCAAGCACACATGCACAATGCGCCTGTGGTACGAGGAAAGCGGACGGGTTGAATACGAGCGCCCGCTCTGGCGAACCTTGTCTGCCAGGGCCAGCGCCATTTCGCGCAGTTTTTCGTCCTGACGGCGGCGGTACTCGCCAGCATCAAGTTGCACACGCACGGCGGCGTTCATGCCACGCGAAACAATGCGCGATATCATATACTGCAATGCCGCAAGGGTTTGCCCTTCGCGGCCAATCAGCAGCCCGGAATCTTCGTCACACTCAATGCCAACATACACCCTGCCGCCGCCGATTTTAATGGCAATGGCCACCTCGTCACCAGTGATGGGACGAATGAGCTTGCGCACGGTATCGCCCACCAGGGCTTCAAGCTTGGCGGCATCAAGCTGTTCAAGTGGTGTAACGGGCAGACCTTCGCCTGCGGCGTCAAAGTCCTCTTCAAGGCCATCCAGCGCCGCATCGGTCTTGGGGGCACGCTCTGGGCGTGCTCCATCGCGGTGCGTGGGGCGCGTATCGCCCCTGCCGTTACCCCTGCCTTCAGAACGGGCATCGTTACGGCGGCTCCGCGATTCACGCGCGGCAGATTCCGTGACGTTGCCAGCTTCTACAGCCTCGTCGCCCTCTCCATTTCTGCCTGTGCGGTCACGGCGGTCGTTACGGTCGTTGCGGCCATTTCGGCTTGTAGGCTTGCTGCCGTTCCTGTCCTGCTTGCCGTTGTGGTCATTGCGATCATTACGGTCGTTGCGTCGGTCAAAGGGCTTGTCGGCCGGTTTTTCCAGCACGTTTCCGTTACAGGCGGCGTCAAGGGCCTCTTCGCTTTCATACGAATCAAGCGACGGAGGCCTGTTGCGGTTGCGCCCACGGTTACGGCGGTCATCCTGCTGCTGCCCACGCGGAGCCCGGGAATCCTGCCCGCGCTGGTCTTGCCCTCTCTGGTCTGGCCCACGTTCTGCCGAGCGGGACTCTTGCCGTGTGCGGTCGCGGCCTTCGTCGCGGCCTTTTTCGGCCTGGGCCTCAGCTGGCTTTTGAGCAGATGCCACGGGGGCTTCTGCGCCTGTGGAAGCAGGGGCAGGAACGGCCGCGGGGGCTGGTCTGCCGCCGTTTTTGCGCGTCTCTGCCGAGGCAGGGGCTTCATCGCCGCCACCCTGATTGGCAGGTTGACCAGAACCTTGCCCAGAACCCTGGACAGACCCCTGGGCAGCCCCCTGTGCAGACGCAGCGTTATCACCGCCCTTTCTGCCCAGGATACTGTCTACCGCTTCGCGCAGCTGCACGCGGCGGGCCCGAACCTTGGCCTTGCGTGCGCCAACGATACCGAAGATGCCCGACTTGGCATCCTGCACAATCTCGATCTCAAGTTTTTCGCGCGCTGTGTTAAAGTAGCCGCAGGCTTCCTCTATGGCGCCGTCCAGATCCTTGCCCTGGAATTCCTTAAACCCTTCCATACGAACCCCTTTGTGTCACGCGAACCCGCCGGGGCGGCCTATTTCGCTACGGCTGTAGAGAACTTCTTCGCCATCATCCTCTGCTGCGCAATGGACAGGACGTTGTTGACCAGCCAGTACAGTACCAGACCAGAGGGGAAGCTCAGGAACATGGCGGTGAAGATCAAGGGCAGGAACATCATGATCTTCTGCTGGGTGGGGTCAGTAGCCGGGGGGCTCATCTTCTGCTGGATAAACATGGTCAGGCCCATGATAACGGGCGTAATATAGAAAGGATCCTTGGCCGAAAGATCGGCCAGCCACAGAATATCCGTGCCGGGCACATACGAGATAAAGGGAGCGTGGCGCAGTTCGATGGAGGTAAGCAACGCCTGATACAGACCAAAGAACACGGGCATCTGGATAAGAATGGGCACGCAGCCACTGGCCGGATTAACCCCATAGGTCTTGTAGAGCGCCATGACTTCCTTGTTCATGAGCTCCTTGTTGTCCTTGTGCTTTTCACGGATAGCCGCCATGTGGGGCTGAAGCTTCTTCATCTTTTCCATAGAAGCATAGCTCTTGGCCGTAAGCGGCCAGAACAGCGCCTTGATGAGCACGGTCAACAGAATGATGGCAACGCCCCAGTTGTTGACGTACTTCTGGAAAAATTCGAGCAGCCACAGCAGGCCCTTGGCGATAACGTGGAACATGCCAAGGTCGATGCTCTTGGAAAGCTGGTCGGACACGGCGGCAAGTTTAGCGCGTTCCTTGGGGCCAAGCCAGTAAGAAACGGTCAGTTCGCGTTCCTGGCCGGGGCCAAGCATCACTTCAGGCTCTTCAACAGCAGCGCGAAACACATTCTGCTGCATGCGGCCTTTGACTGTCACATTATTGATATCGCCGGGCAGCACTGCTGCCAGAAAATAGGTGCTCATGGTACCGGCCCAATAAATCTTACCAGTAACCAGCGAACCTGTGGTTTCAAGAGTTTGAGGCGACGATTCTTCGCCAAGGCTACCGTCGTTGTCCCAGGCAAGGCGCATGGCATCATAACGGTCACCAGCGGCATTGCTGGCATCGGCGGCAACGGTGTAGCTCACGCGCACGCTGCGGGCCTGATCGGTAGTGTTCACCACACGAATTTTTTCGCGGATCAGATAGGTGTCGGCGCTAAAGGTCATTTCGCGCACAACACGCAGGTTGTCCACTTCGCCGTTAAACCGCAGCACGCCCTGCTGGCCTGCAGCAATGTTCAGGCCGTTTTCGGCGTTTTCAACAGACCACTGGCCAGTGCTCCACGAGGGCTGGCTGTTAACCACAAGGCCCAGAGGGGCAACCGTGGCGGTCTGGGAATCGACAAGATTGACCAGGGGAGAATCGGACGCAAGGCCGGTCTGGTACTGCTTGAGCTTGAAAGAGCGCAGTGCGCCGCCGCCGGTATGAAAAACGGCTTCGTAAAGGGGAGAATCGACCTTGAGGTCGCGTCCGGGGGCGGGGGTAAACACGGGCAGCGCCTGCTGGGCGGCAGCTGCGGCCTGCTGCTGCACCTGCTGCTGTTGGGCGGCCTTTTGCTCCTGCTGTTGCTGGGCAACCACAGCCGGATCAGGCTTGCGAACCCATCCCATGTATTCGGACAGGTAACTCCAGCCCACAATAACGACGAGGCACAAAAGAATGGCGATGATCAGATTTTTTCCGTCTTGCATGAGGGCGTTCACTCCTGGGACAGTGGCGGGACGTCACGAGGACGCCTTGGTGGTGGAACAGGGTCGTAACCTGAGCCGCCCCAGGGATGACAGCGGGCAAGACGCTTGAGCGCAAGCCAGCCCCCCCGAAAGATGCCGTGGGTCATGATGGCCTCTGCGGCATAGGCGGAACAGGTAGGATAATACCGACAGGCGGGGGGAAGCACTGGCGAGATACAAAGCTGGTAAAAGCGTATGGGTAAGATGCACAGGTTACGCAGCAAATGACTCATGGCAGCCCATCCAATGCCGGGCGGCCCGGCTCACGCCGAACCAAACGCCGCATCAGCGGCAAAAGCTCGGCGGCCACGCTGGCCAAATCCAGCGCAGCCTCTCCGGCATGCTTTTTGGCAACGGTAACGATGTCGGCTTCTTTAGGCAAATCGCTGCGGTGCAAACGATAAAACTCCCTCAAAAGCCTTTTGACGCGATTGCGCACTACGGCATTGCCAACCTTGCGAGATACAGCCATGCCCGTGCGCGAAGCTAGACCGGGACAATTGCCCGACAGCACAAAAACAAGAAAATGCTCGGTGTGCAGACGCCTGCCCCGCTCATAGCAAGCCACGAATTCCGCCCTACGGCGTATCCGCAGATGCTGCGGCAGACCATTCTGATGCATGGGAATACCCATGTAGAACGGGGCAAGCCCGCCCCGCTAGGCGCTCAGAACCTTACGGCCCTTGGCGCGGCGGCGACGAATGATGGCGCGCCCGCTGGGGGTGGCCATGCGGGTGCGGAACCCGTGGGTGCGGGCCCTTCTGATTTTGCTCGGCTGATATGTTCTTTTCATGGCAGACTCCTTAAAAAATTTCCGGCAGGGCCTTGGGGCTACACCGGATCGATGCGGCACGCCGGGCCTGAGCGGTTTGGGGCTACCCCCGGCTTTTAAGCGCGGAGAGCGGCTTTGCCCTGGCGTTAAAATATATGGAACAAGCTACATACACGGCAGCACGGGCTCCGTCAAGCGCCAGTTGCCCCAATCAACGCGCGACTATCATGCCCGTGTAAGCGCAGGGGCGCAAGAGCAATCATGCCCCCACCTCAACAATTTTTGCTCGCTAGTTACCGCTGGTGCGGCGGCATAAAAAATCGCCCGGATTTATTGTATACCTATGCGTGGGAACAAACCAGTCAACGAGTTGCGCAGACAGCCAAGCCACACCGTACGCGCAGAATTATTCTGCAAAATTGTGCAAGGCAACGGGCAGTCAAACCTGCTCAGCGCTAACGCAAAACTCACAGAGGCGGCACAGCAAAATATGCCCCAACCAAATGTCTGCACGCTTGTTAGCGCAATTGAGGTGCGAATTACTTACTCAGGGCCTGGCGTTGGCGCGGGGCAAAACATCCTCGGCAGAAATGGCTGGCACAGGCACAGGAGTTTGACTGCCAGAAGCTTGGCCATTCATTCCTTGAGCGCCAGACCCCGGCATGCCAGCGCCCTGCGTTGCGCTACTGCCCCCCACCCCGCCAACCGGCGACGCGGCAGCAGCCGAATAGGGAGAATCAGCCCCTGAAACTGTGTTGGCCTTTGGTGCGGAGGCCGCTCCTGCGCCACTCAGCGGCGGTATGGCCGAGGTATTTGCCGGGGGGCTGGCCGGGGAGCTGGCCGGAGTACTGACAGGAGCAGCAAGGGATGTTTTGCCCACTCCCTTGGGGGGCGCAGTGGACACATTATTGGCGGCCTCTGCGGGTGCGGCCTTTGCAGGCTTGGCCTTGCGGGCGTGACGCACCGGCGCCTTTTTGTTTGCGGGAGGCGTCAGCGTCAGTTCCGGCACGGCGGCAGGATCCACAAACCGCGCACCTTCAAGGGCTATCTGTCGTGGAGCCACCAGAGTATTCTGATACAGCCGCCCGCCTCCGTTATGCAGCCACACATCATTAATATTGGTTGCACCCGAAGCCGTACGCGCAGGAACCTGCGACGGCAGGGGGTCTCCTTCAGCTGCACTGACAGATAAAAGCGGACAAACAGAAACAGCCACTGCCGCAAGCAAGGGCAATATAACTGACTTGTACATGGAACTCACCTCTACTGCGCTTATCGGTCAAAAGCTGCATAAACTTTAGCCCACCTCAGCACATGCCACCTCTTGCCAAGCTATAGAACTGCACGCAAAACAAACCTTGCACATTCAGAGCCCCGACCACATAACTACATGACACTCCAAAAAATGTTGCACAGCCCAACCCTGGGCTTCGCAGTCATTGACAGGCCGCGATGGCTTCGGCACATTCAATGCCATACCAATATTTATAAATTTTCCACGCCGCCATGGCCGCAATGGCTGCAACACGTATTAATTTTCAGGCAATAATCAGGAGTCAGCATGCCCACCAAGCCAGAACTTACAACAGCACCCACTGCGCCAGCCCCCTGCATCACCCTTATTGGCATGGCTGGTGCTGGCAAGTCTACGGTTGGCTATGCGCTGGCTCAGGAACTGGGATGGGCACTAGTGGACAGCGACCACCTTATCGAGGCCACCTACGGTGCGCGCCTACAAGATATAACCGACGCCCTTGGCAAGTCGGCTTTTCTGGATACAGAGGCCAAGGTGATTGCCGCCATCAAGGCGCACCGCACGGTTATTGCCACGGGCGGCAGCGTTATTTACCGCGATACGGCCATGCAACACCTTGCTTCCCTTGGGCCCATTGTATTTATCGATGTGCCCTTTCGCCTTATTGAAGAGCGCATAGCACGCAACCCCGAACGCGGCATCGCCATGAACCCTGGCGAAAAACTTGAAGATATCTTTAACGAGCGCCTTGCCCTGTACAGCCACTATGCCACCATACGCTGCCCCGCCGAGGGGAAAAATCCCGCCCAGTGCGCACGCTGGATTTGCGACCACCTGCCCCACAATTTTTTGCAGGACGACCGCGCGTAAAACACCAGACTGGGCGCACCAGCAGACAACGACAGCCGCTATTGCCAACGGTAGCAACTGTTCCACCCGCCGTAGCCAACTGCCAGCACCCCACCGCTGCATATGAGCAGCGCAAAAAGACACGCCCTGCCCGCGATACTACCCACCCGACGATTCCATAAAGGATGCTTCTTACTACCCTGATATACATGATAAAGCGGTCAGAGCACGCAGTTCTGACCGCTTTATTATGTATTCTCAACCCGCATGCCAACTGAGGGCCAGCAAACAAAAAGCGGGGCAAAAGCCCCGCCAAAATTCCTTTACGCCTCAGCAGTATGCGCCAGGCAAAGGACACCCGCTCCGGCAGAACGCAGCATGACGCAACGCACGGCCAGAGCGGCATCATTGCATACTAGTACTGCCAGACAGAACCGTCGTAGCGGATCAGTTCGTTAAGGTTGCGAGCCTTAACCTGTTCGCATGAGGCGGTGGTGATTGCTTCCTGCTTGGTCTTGCCGCGGCATTCCATCACCTTTTCCTGGTAACGGATAAAGCCCACGTACTGGCCGCTGGCGCCGGGGCGCAGTTCGGTGGTCACGTTGGACGCGTCCACTTCAATGTAGCTGGAAACAAAGCCTTTGCTGTCCTGGCGCACCTCTCGGGATGCCTTGGAGGGCATAACCGTGCGTGCAGCCTGGGCGGCAAGCTTGTTGCCTACCATGGTGAGTTCGGCGGCGACCTGTGCTTCGGTCTTCGCGCCTTTTTTGGTGGCAGCGGGCTTAACTTCAGCCGATTTTTCGGCCTTGGTTTTACCTTTCTTGCCCTTGGCGTCCTTGGCAGGAGCCACGGGGGCCGGGGCCGGTTCGGGGGCTGCGGCCTGTTCCTGCGGCTGAGCGGGTTTTACTTCTTCAGAAGAAGAACCGCCAAACCAGGCGCAACCGCCGGTGGCCAAGCCCATAGCGAGAATGAGTGCCAGAATCTTACGCATGTGCAGTGCACCTCATAAAAAGCCGGGCGGCATACACCACCCGGCTTTTGCTTTAATTCGACTGAAGCGAAGGCCTGCGATTACTCGAAGGACACTTCGGTGCGCCGGTTCATGGCGCGACCTTCGTCGGTCTTGTTGTCATACTTGAAGGACTTGCCACGACCGATGGCGGTCATGCGGCTGGAGGGGATACCCTGCTTCACAAGGTAGTTCTTAACCGCGCTGGCGCGTTCCTGCGAAAGCTTCATGTTGTAGGAGTCGGAGCCCACGTAGTCGGTCCAGCCAGAGAGAACAACGCGCTTGTTGGGGTTGTTCTTGATCAGGTTGGCGGCTTCGTTCAGGATGCCCATGGCCTTGCCGTCAAGGGCGTAGGAATTGAAGGCAAAATGCACGCCGCGCAGCACGATGACGTCTTCGTCCTTGCAGAACACGGAAAGCACAAAGCGTTCAACAGCGGCGTCGCTGGTGGCGAGGTCTTCAGCGCGCACCACAACGGCGTTGGAATTCAGGGCAGCGATCTTTTTGACGTTGGCTTCACCGTTGGGGGTGTCGGCCAGCGAGATCACATGCACAACCAGGTTACGCTGGCTGGCGTACATCTGGCTCACGACCTGCACGAGGTCGGTACCACGGTTGTTGTCGCCGTCGGTAACGAGGATCAGGGCGGCGTCGCGCTTCATGCTGGAGATGAAGGGTTCATAAGCCTGAAGGCCATTGCCCATGCTGGTCATACGACCAAAAATCTGGAAGTCGCTGCGCAGTTTCTTAAGGCCAGCGGCCATGGCGGCGCGATCCCAGGGGCCCTGGGCGACAATGGCGCCGTTGGGCGAAAGGGTGTGCAAGCCACCGTTGTAGCTCAGAGCGGGGATAGCGGCGTTAACGCGCGTAAGCACGTTTTTGGCCACAACAATCTTGTCCTGCTTGAGCTTGTCGTTCTTCATCATCATGGAACCAGAGTAGTCCACGACGAAGTCGAAGCTTTCAATTTTCTTGTTGCAAGCCGGAGCGGCCGCAGCGGCCACGGCGTAGCTCAGAACAAGAGCGGCCGCAAGAGCAAGAAGACGAAACGATTTCATACTGCCTCCCAAACGTTGTTAGTGTCGTCGATATACCGTCAACAACAGTAAATCGCGGTGTGCCCGCCACGTTACCGGCTCACTCACAGCCATAGGCCTTGGAGACGGCAACTGCTTTTGACATACCCGCGTTTGGGAAAAACCGCAAGTTGTAAATAGGAAAGACTCTTTAGCTTTTGCACTACACTTTAACTGATGCGCGCCCGCCATCCTGCCAAAATTATTTTTTCCAGCCCACACGCATGGGGCTCGGGCCAGCGCTGGACAGCCCGTCGGGGCTGGGGCATACTTGGCAGTGAACCAAGGATTTTCCATGCCTGCACTGACTTTTTCCAAATGGAGCCCTGGGGGTAACACCACCCTGCTCTTTCCCGACACCGGGCAGCGGCCCGCCGAACAGGCGCGCCTTGCGGCCCTGGCGCTTGATCCAGCCATGCTTGGCGGAGAGCAGGCGGGATTTGTGCATCTTGCGCAGGGCAGGTTGCGCATGGCGGGCGGAGAATTCTGCGTCAACGCCAGCCGCGCCGTGGGGGCCCTGCTGGCCTATACCGCCCAGGGTATCAGCCAGGAGCAGGGCGTGCTGGAGGGGCTGGCCCCCGGCCTTGCACAACCGATGCGCGATGCTGCCGAAGAAGTTCCCGAACGTACTGACGAAATTCAGGTTTCTGGCTGGAACAGCCCGGTGCGCCTGCGCACCCGGGGCGCGGCCCCGCTCTGGCAGGTAGAAGCCCTGCTGCGGCTGCCAGCGTGCTCCATTACCACGGTTGAACAGGGCGCTCATCTGGTGCGCTTGCCGGGCATCTGCCATTTGCTGCTCGGCGGGCCAGCCCACACCCTGCCCGACGATTGTTACGCTGTGGCCGCCCAGATGCGCCAGCGCCATAACCTTGATAACGAACCCGCCGCTGGTGTTATCTGGTGGCGCGAATGTCAGGGCCAGCTCGACATGCTTCCCCTTGTGCATGTGCGTGATGCGGACACGACTTTTCTTGAAAACGCCTGCGGTTCCGGCGCATTGTCTCTCGCCCTGCTTCTTGCGCGTTCGGGCACGCGCCGCGCATTTTCCATCATGCAGCCCGGCGGCTCTGCCCTTGATGTACGCCTGTTTACCGAAAACGGCGCAGAAATGGCAGGCGTGGATGGGCCAGTGGCCCTGGTGGCCCGGGGCAAGGCATGGCTGCCAGAGCCAGAAGTCTACACCCGTCCCCGTCAGGCCTGATTCATGACCACCAAGCTGCGAGAGGGCTTTACCACAGGCAGTGCCGCCACCGGCGCGGCGCTGGCCGCTTTGCAACTGCTGCGGCAGGGTTGCGCGCCAGATACGGTACGCGTGCCGCTGCCGCCCTTTGCCAGCACCCAGCAAGGCGAGCAACCAGTGCCCCGGGGCTGGCTTGAGCTGCCCATCGCGGCCTGTGAATCTGGGCCCGCGCCAGAGCTGGCCGCATGTTGGGCCGCCAATAATTTTACACACTGCGATCCGCCCCCGCAGGGCATCATACGCTCGGCTCACGCCAGCATAATCAAGGATGGCGGCGATGATCCCGATGCAACATCGGGCGCGCGCATAAATGCCACAGTGGTTGAAAGCGCCACGCCACAGGACAGCGCAGAGGTTGCAGAGCCCGGCAACATCATTATAAAGGGAGGGCCGGGGGTCGGGCGTGTCACCCTGCCGGGGCTTCCCGTGCCGGTGGGGCAGGCGGCCATTAACCCTGTGCCGCGCCAGCAGATTGACCTGGCCTTGCGGGCGCAGGAACATGCACAGCCCCACGATCCCGCGTATGCGTGCAGCACAAGGCTGACAGTTTATGTCAGCGTGCCGCAGGGGCTTGAGCTGGCGCACAAAACCTTCAACCCCCGGTTGGGCATTGAAGGCGGCATTTCCATACTGGGAACGCAAGGCACTGTGCGGCCTTACAGCCATGCCGCATGGAAGGCCACCATCGAGCAGGGCCTGGCGGTTGCCGCAGCCACGGGCTGCCGCACGCTGTGCCTGACCACGGGCAGACGCTCGGAACGGCTGCTCATGGAACGGTATCCAGAGCTGCCCGAACGCTGTTTTGTGCAGGTTGCCGACTTTGCGCAGTTTTCGCTGCACGCGGCCGGGGCCATGAACTTTGAGCGCATTGTGTGGGGCTGTTTTTTTGGCAAGCTGGTCAAGCTGGCCCAGGGGCACGCCTACACCCACGCCAAGGATTCTACCCTCGACATGCAGAACCTGGCGCAACAGGCCAGTGCGGCCAAGGCCGCTTGCGCCAGCGAGATTGCCCGCTGCATAACGGCAGCGCACGCGCAGGAACTGCTGCTGACAGACGCCGCCGGGGCGCGAGTGCTTGAGCAGGTGGGGCAACAGGCCATGCAGACGGCCAAAAATTTTGCGGGGCAGGCCGTGAGCCTGCACCTTTTTCATACTGACGGCAGGGAATTATTGGCACTATGAAACAACAAGTCTCACTGCCCGGCTTTGCCGTGCCATCCCACACACCCTCGGCTTCTGCAACGGAACGCGAGGCGGGCCTTGCTGCCTCTACTGCCCCGGTCTCCGATTCAGAACTGGCAGCAGAATCGGTCGCAGCGCTGGCGCCAGAATTGGCACCAGAGCAGGCGACTGTGTTGGCGACAGACATATCGTTGCAGCCCGTGCAGCAAGAGCCGCACGGCGATAGCCAGGTTACCGCCGCGCCCGACCTGCCGCAGACAGAAACTGAACCCGCCCAGTCCACGCCTGCTTCTGTAGAGGACGCTCCTGCCCCGCCGCCAGCCGTCAGCCCCGAAGCCGCGCCCGCCGCAAGTGTGGAACCCGCCCTAACCGCCGCGCCCGCCCCAGACGCGGACGCCGCCCCAACCGTAGATCCCGCATGCCCCGCGCCACTGCGGGCAGATATTTCTACGCCTGCGTCTGCACCAAGCTCTGAGCCAAAATCAGCGCCCAATCCCGGGCCAAGTTCAGCGCCCACACCTGCTTCTGGCGGCACGTCCGATCAGGACGACTGGCCGCCCATGTCGGAGATGTTGCAGTCTTTCTTTGTTTTTGAGCCCACCATCGCCGCGCCCGAACCCATCACAGTCATGGGGCTCGACTGCGCCCGCCCGCGCGGTCTGGCTGGCCTTGCCGAAGCCCAGCGCCAGCTTGCTGAACAGGCCGACGTTATCTGCGCCGGGCGCAGCCTGCTTGAAGAATTTTCTGGCCGCAGCCTCACAGCCGAGGCCGAAACCACGCAAAGCGCCCAAAGCCCCGATTCGCAGTGCACGCCCCTCAAGGCCCGCCTGCTGCCCCTCAGCACCCCGCTTGAGCCGCTGCTCACCCGCATGAGCCAGTTGCGTGCCGCTGGCGAGCGTGTACTGGTGCTGGCAGACGGCGACCCTCTGCTTTTTGGCATTGGCGCAACCCTGGTGCGCCGCCTTGGCCCCACTGCGGTGCGCCTGCTGCCTGCGGTCAGCTCGTTGCAACAGGCTTGCGCGCGGCTTTCACTGCCGTGGCACAAGGTTATCTGCCTTTCGCTGCACGGGCGCGACGACCTGCGCCCCCTCAACGTGGCCTGCGGCAAAAACACGCCGCTCTGCATCCTTACCGACGCGCGCATGTCGCCCGACGTTCTGGCCCGCCACCTGCTCGACAGGGGCGTTGACTGGTTTGACGCGCACATTTTTGAACGCATGGGCGCAGCCGACGAAACCGTCAGCCATCTGAGCCTTGCCGATGCCGCCAGCCGCGAATTTGGCCCGGCATGCACCATGATTCTGGTTCCCGCCGCACCCGCACGCCGCCCGCATCTGGGGCTGGATGCCGACCAGCTTGCGGTTGACCGGGGCCTGATTACCAAAAAGCCCGTACGGGCAGCGGCATTGGCCCTGCTGCGCATTGAGGCCGGGCATGTGGTGTGGGATTTGGGCTCTGGCTCAGGTGCTGTGGCCCTTGAGGCATCTGTGCTGGCGCACGAAGGCCGCGTTATTGCGGTAGAACGCTCTGCCGGGCGCGCCATGGGCATTCAGGAAAACCGCCGCCGCTTTGGCGCTGCCAATGTGGAAGTGCGACTGGGCCAAGCGCCGGACTGCCTGCCCGGCTTGCCTGATCCGCAACGGGTATTTATTGGCGGCGGGCTTTCCGGCGACGACGGCGATGACATTCTGGGCCATGTGTGCCTGCGTTTGCCCGTGGGGGGCCGCGTGGTGGTCAGTTGCGTGCTGCTCGACAGCTTCAGCCTGTGCCGCCGTTTTTTTGAAGACATGGCCTGGCCCGTGGAAATTTTGCAGATATCTGCCGCCGAGGGCAAAACGCTGGGCGGCGATGTGCACCTGTCGGCCATGAACCCGGTATTTTTGCTGGCCGCTCAAAAACCCGCGCCCGCCCCCATCCAGGCTGGCGCACAACAGCCCGAAGGCAGATAAACATGGATACCGCAGCGCGCGCCGGGGTTGCACCCGGCACGGTCACATTTGTTGGGGCTGGCCCCGGCGACCCCGACCTCATGACCATCAAGGGGCGCAAAGCCATTAAAGAGGCTGCCCTTGTGCTCTATGCGGGCTCGCTGGTTCCGCGCGAGGTAGTGGCCTGCGCAGCACCGCAAGCCATGGTTGTGGATTCCGCCCCGCTGACGCTGGAGCAGTGCCACGCTCTCGTGCGCGCTACCGCCCTGGAGGGCCGCCCGGTAGCCCGTGTGCATACGGGCGATCCCTCGCTGTACGGTGCGCTGCGCGAACAGGCCGCCCTGTTGGATGCGGACGGTATTCCCTGGCGGGTGATACCGGGCGTTACCGCCGCCTGTGCCGCTGCCGCCGCCGGGGGCATTACCTTTACCGTGCCGGAAGTAACCCAAAGCCTCATTATCAGCAGGCTTGAAGGCCGTACCCCGGTTCCCGCTCGTGAGCACCTGCACCTGCTGGCCGAGCACAAGGCCTCCATGGCCGTGTATCTTTCGGCCGCCTCGGCCCAGGCCCTGCAAGACGAGCTTTTGCGCAGCCTGCCGCCAGAAACCCCAATTTTCTGCGCCCACATGGTCAGCTGGCCAGAAGAGCAACTGTACTGGACCACCCTGGGCGAGCTTGCCCAGTGCATCACCAGCCACAACCTTACCCGGCAGACAGTCTTTCTTGTGCTGCCCGCAGAAAACAGCCAGGGTGCGCCCTCGCGCCTCTATGCAGCCGACTTTGCTCACGGCTACCGCCCTGCTCAGGGCTGATTCTCCCTTCGCATAATTTCCTCACAGCACAAATTCAGGCAGGGTGCTCTGACGCATCCTGCTTGAATTGCGCCCTTTTTCCATATCTGCCATCCTGATACACAACATTATCGTGACACGTTTGTAAAATTTATTTGTACTGTTATTACTTGAATCATGAAGTGAATCGATTCATACGTTGCTGGTTTTTTGACATTGTGCGATTGTTTGTTTTTTCACAATACATAAAAATCAGCTCACAGTATCTAAATTAATCTACATGTAGATATGGATTTGCAGTCCATATCTCTCACCCATTGTCATAACGACAATCATGGTTTTTAAAAAAGGTGTGATTCATGAACAAACCAGACATTCAGAATTCGTACTCCCTATTCATTGACGGCCAGTGGAAACCGGCCTCCGACGGCGGCACATTCGAGACATTTTGCCCCGCCAACGGCGAACGCCTTGCCACCTGCGCCGAAGCCACCAAGCAGGATGTGGACGATGCCGTAACGGCGGCTACCAAGGCCTGGCACAGCTGGAAAAAAGTAGACCCCATCGAACGCGCCAATTTGCTGCTGAAAATTGCCGACCTTATCGACGCCAACAAAGAGCACATGGCAATGGTCGAAACTCTGGACAACGGCAAGCCCATTCGGGAAACCCTGAATGTGGATATTCCTTTTGCCGCCGACCACTTCCGTTATTTTGCGGGCGTTGTGCGCGCCGACGAGGGCACTGCCGTAATGCTGGACGAAAACACCATGTCGCTGGTGTTTCGCGAACCCATCGGCGTGGTGGGCCAGATTGTGCCGTGGAACTTCCCCTTCCTCATGGCCGCGTGGAAGCTGGCCCCCGTGCTGGCCGCTGGCTGCTGCACCGTTTTCAAGCCCTCCAACCACACCTCCCTTTCTGTGCTTGAACTGGCCCGACTCATTGGCGGTGTGCTGCCCAAGGGCGTATTCAATGTCATTACCGGGCGCGGCTCACGCTCTGGTCAGTTCATGCTTGAGCACCCCGGCTTTCGCAAGCTGGCCTTTACCGGCTCCACAGAAGTGGGCCGTCAGGTGGGCCTGGCCGCTGCCAAGCGCCTTATTCCCTCAACCCTTGAACTGGGTGGCAAGTCGGCCAATATCTATTTTCCCGACTGCCAGTGGGATCTGGCCATGGACGGCCTGCAACTGGGCATTCTGTTCAATCAGGGCCAGGTATGCTGCGCCGGTTCGCGTGTGTTTGTGCACGAGGACATCTACGACAAGTTTGTGGCCGATGCCGTGGAACGCTTCAACCGCGTCAAAGTGGGCCTGCCGTGGAAGCCCGAAACCCAGATGGGCTCGCAGATTTACGAATCGCATCTCAAGGCCATTCAGCTTTGCATTACGCAGGCCAAGGCCGAAGGAGCCACCGTGCTCTGCGGCGGCGAGCGCGTCACCGAGGGCGAGATGGCCAAGGGCTGCTTTATGCGGCCAACTCTGCTCGGCAATGTCACCAACAGCATGCGTGTGGCGCAGGATGAAATATTCGGGCCGGTGGCGGTCATCATCAAGTTCAAAACAGAAGAGGAAGTTGTGGGCATGGCCAACGACAGCCCCTATGGCCTTGGCGGCGCAGTATGGACACGCGACATAAACAGGGCCATACGCGTGAGCAGGGCCATTGAAACTGGCCGCATGTGGGTGAATACCTACAACAGCATTCCGGCGGGCGCGCCCTTTGGCGGGCACAAGGAATCAGGCATCGGGCGTGAAACCCACAAGATTATTCTTGAACACTACACCCAGCAAAAAAACATTCTCATCAACCTGTCTGAAAAGCCCACCGGCTTCTATCCCTAACAGCAAGCACCCATGCAGCAACGCCTTGCGCTTGCCGCATACTCAAAACGGCCCCCAAAGGGGCCGTTTTGACGCGCTGTGACCGCGTGATGACGATGGAATGGTATGGAAAAATAATCAGGCGGGCCATCACTGGCTAAAGATCGCTGTGGCGCAAAAAAATAACGAGAGGCGAAGGCCCCCACGCCCCCGCTACAAGACCGCATGCCCGCGCTGCGACGCGGGAAAGGCACGAAAACCGCTCACTTACGGTGCGGCAAAGCCGCAACCGGCTCGGGGTTTTCGGTGCTGCCGCTTCACGACAGCACGAGAGGCGGGCCATCACTGGCTAAAGATCGCTGTGG